>DAOTTY010000071.1:0-66498 GCA_034437575.1 Anaerolineae bacterium
CCGATAATTTTATCGTGGGCGCGCATGGGCACGCCAAGCAGGTCATTGGTTTTGAACTCTATTTCCTGGTCAACTTCGCTGTAAAACTCTGGCTCTTGTGATACATCGTTAATGACGCGGGGTTCGCCATGCGTGGCAATCCACCCGGCAATGCTGCCTTCCATCGGCACAGTGATGCGATCCATCTCGTGCGACTTGATGTTGGACGCCGCCTCAAACCGCAGTTCGCCGCTGGCCTGGTCTAGCAGCATGATAGATGCCGCCTCTACCCCCGTTAGCTCACGGGCAGCCTCAATGATGGCATCCAGCAACGAACGCAGGTCGAAAGTGCTGTTAAGGCGCTGGCTGATGTCGATAATGCGCCCGTAACGTTCGATGAGTTTGTCGCTGGTGATTGTGTCCCGGTCACTCATGGGTTACCCGTCCGATTCAAAACAATAGGTGTGATTTACGAGCAAGTGGGCACTGCTTACCGTGCGCTCACCCGAACCCGGAAGTCTTCCGCCAGTTTGCTAAGCTGGCTGGCTGTGATCGAATTTGGGCGGAAGAGGACAATAGGCACGTTTGCTTCGACGGCCTGAAATGCCAGGTCGGGCGCTGCTGAAATAATTGCTTTGATTTCCTGGCCAAGCGCTTGCTCAATTTCCTGCCAGGGGGTTTGCAAACTGGACTGTGAGCGATTCATAACGGCAATGTTCAACTTGGCCCGGTCGATGTTTTCGGCATCAAGGGTTTGGAACAACTCGCGGGCCATCGTTAGGGAAATGCGATTGGGTTCAATAATGATGAGGAGTTGGTCAACAGCCCGCAAAAGACGCCCGGTGGCCATATTGAACTGGCTACCCAAGTCTAGCACAGTGATGTTAGACAGGGCGCGGAGCATTTTCACAATCTCTAGCGCTGTTTCGGGGGCATAACTGAGCAAAGCCTCTTTAGGGCGGGTTGAAGCCATCAGCAACCGCATCCCGGAGGTGTGCGTGGCCAGTTGGTCTTCAATGGAGCGGGAGCTGATTTCATTTGGGGCGCGGCTGAGTAAGGTCGCCATGCTGGATGCTTGCCCGTGCCCCAGGAACAGGCCCACTGTGCCCTGGCCCAGGCAAAAGTCGCCAACAATCGGCGTTTCTCCAGCTTGCACCATTGCAGCGGCAAGGTTAACGGCGATGGTGGTGGTGCCGACCCCGCCCTTCACGCCCATCACACCAAGTACCAGGGATGACTTTTGAGCTGCGTTGTTCGCATCTTTTTCTACATTGCGAGATAGAATGGCCTTCACGCGGGAGGCCAGTTCTGCCGGGTGAGTGGGTTTGGTCAGGTAGTCGTCTGCGCCCAGTTCAAACGCCTTCACTTTGTCATCAATAAGTGTTTTGGCGGTGAACATGATGATGGGTATTGTGCGCGTGGTTGGGTTGGCCCGCAAACGCCGCGTCACTTCATAGCCATCCATGTCCGGCATCATCACATCGAGAATGATGAGGTCGGGCAAATCGCTGGCGGCCTTGCTTACAGCTTGATTGCCAGCATTAGCGGCTGCAACCTCGTACCCATGCCGTTGCAGCATGAGGCCAATCAACTTGAGACTATCAATGTCATCATCAACGATGAGGATTTTTTCTGCCATCAATGGATGCTTTGTCTAGGCACGTAGCAAAGTGTTACAGCGGAAGTGTAGCATGAAAGAAAATAGGTGGCAAGCAGGCGAGCTATGGGGGGGCGTTCAAGCTCTGTATAGATTGGGTTTGTGTGCCAAATGTTTCTGTCTGCCATTTTATGGTATATTCGTAATGCGAATGGATAAATTGCGAAGGCGATAGGCGCTATGCGAACGGGTTCGGACACGCACTCCACCATCGCGCATCTGTTAAAAGATGTCGCTGCTTCACAGGATGCACAACAGGCACTCCGTTATGCGCTACAGCTCATTCTAACGCAGAGTGGGGCCAGCGGGGTTAGCCTGACGGGATTGGGCGACATCAATGTCCATTTTATGGCGGGGGATGCCACGCTTTGGGTGCGTGATGTGGATGTGCTGTTGCAGTGGGCCAAGCAGCTACCGCCCGGTTTGACGGAAGACCCGCCGACGGGGAATCTGTTTCAGCCACAGGTGGCATCTTGGTTGACGGTGGTGCAACCAGAGCGGTTCATTGTGTGTGTGTGGTTTGCCAGCCCCACCAATGTTGATGTTGAGGCTGCCGCTACGCTGATTGACTTGTTGGTGCTGGTGGGAGACCGCTACGTTGCTGATAAGCGGCGCGAGCGGGCGGCGCTGCTGGCCGATTCGGTATTGTACAGCATTGTAGACCCGGTGGTTGTGCTGGATGAGAATCACCATGTTGTTGCGATGAACCCGGCGGCAGAAAGTGTCTTCCAAACGTCGAGCGGTGAGGCGGTGACTTTACCACTGACGGATGTGGTGAATGCGCCCCAACTTATGGCATTGATCCAGAACCCGGTGGATGACGATGAGCGCCCGCCGGAGTGGTCAACAGGTGGGGAAGATAGCCTGACGTTTTTGCCGCTGCTTTCGATGGTTAAAACACCAGAGGGCCTGCCGAACGGTTGGGTGTTGGCCCTGCGCGATGTCACACGCTTTAAGCAGTTAAACCGCAATCAGTATGAGTTTATGCGGGTGGTGTCACACGATTTACGGTCGCCACTTACGGCGATGCAGGGCTTTGCGGATATGTTCCGCATGGGCATGGTAGGCGACCTGACCGAGAAGCAAATCTACTTCATTGATAAGATTTTGGCGGGCATCGCGCAGATGTCTAGCATTGTGGAAAACATCGGGGATGCGGGGCGGTTTGACCCGGAAACGGGCTTTTACGAAATGCAGCGCGACCCCACTGACTTGAGCGAGTTGGCCCGTGAAATCGTACAGAATCACATCTTACCGGCAGAAAAGCAAGAACTGTCGCTGTTGATGGAGATTGCTGACGATTTGCCCATCATCAATGTGGATCATAATATGATTACCCGTGCCGTCACGAACCTGGTCGATAATGCCATTAAATATACGCCCAATGGGGGTAAGGTGGTGGTTGCCATTGCCCGTGATGACAGAAGCGTGACGATCAACGTGAGTGATGATGGCTACGGCATTAGCGAAGAAAATCAGCGCAAGCTGTTCCAACCCCACTATCGCATTCCGCGTAAGGAACATAAGAAGGTTAAGGGCACGGGCCTGGGCCTGTTTATCGTTCGCAGCGTGGCGCAGCGTCATGGCGGGGACGCCCGCGTAGAGAGTGTGTTAGGTGAAGGGACGACCTTCTCAATTGTGATTCCGCTGAAGGGGGCTAACCTCGTCGCTGGCGCATAGCAACCTCGCCGTCTGCACTGGCAAACAAATGTGCTACAATGCGACCACGACGAAACGAACGTTACGGTGGGTGCCCCATGCACATTCAACCCCTCGATGACCATGTTATTGCCAAAATTGCCGCCGGTGAAGTGATTGAGCGGCCAGCTTCGGTTGTCAAAGAACTGGTCGAAAACGCCCTTGATGCCGGGGCAACAGACATTCACATTGAGGCACGGGGCGGCGGACGCCAACTGCTGCGCGTGAGTGATAACGGCAGCGGCATCTATGCAAATGAGGTCGAGATGGCACTCACCCGGCACGCAACGAGCAAACTCCGCACGCTGGAAGACCTGGAACGCATCCTGACGTTAGGTTTTCGTGGGGAGGCGCTGTCGAGCATTGCCGCCGTCAGCCGGCTCAATCTGCTCACGCGCAGTGTGGACGAAACTGCCGGGTCACAGGTGCGCGTGGAGGGCGGTGTGGTGCGCTCTCACAAAGATGTTGGGTCACCGCAGGGCACTATCATCACGGTGGAGGGGTTGTTCTTCAACACGCCTGCCCGCCTCAAGTTCCTCAAAGCAGATAACACCGAGCGCCGTCACATTACATCAGTGGTGATGAACTACGCACTGGCCTACCCACAGGTGCGCTTTACGCTGGAACAGGACGGACGCGAAACGCTGCACACCGACGGCACCGGGTATCTATCTGATGCGCTGGTGAAGCTGTTCGGTGTGGATGACTTCAAGCGCATGGTGGAAATCGAAGCTGAGCCAGACCCCCGCAGCGGACGGATGCCGGTCACGGTGCGCGGGTATACCAGCGAACCGGACTTTAGCCGGGGGGACAGAACGCGCATTTTGTTGTTCGTTAACGGGCGGGCCGTGCAGGACAGCAAAATCGCCTACGCGGTGATTCAGGCTTACCACACCTTCCTGATGAACGGGCGCTATCCGGTGGCAGTGCTGATGCTAGACGTGCCCCCGGCGGATTTGGACGTGAATGTGCATCCGACAAAGGCCGAGGTGCGCTTTCGTGACCCGAATGCGGTATTTACTGCTGTTCAGCGGGCGGTGCGGCGGGCGGTGGTCAGTCGGGCGTCACCGTTAGCGGATGTACGTGGGGGCGCGATGCGCTCTGCACAGCCGGAGCAGCAAACAGCCTGGCAGACGAACCTGGGCGCGGTTGAGCAGCAGCGCCAACTGGACATGAACGGCTACATTGAGGATGCGGGGCAGTATGCGCGGGCTGCCGGGGCCATTGGCCTGCGAGATCGCTACAACGCGGCTGACGACGATCCCACCGCCATCCCTGAAGGTATTGGCGCACCACGTAAGCCGCGCACGCTGCCGCTGCTGCGGGTGGTGGGGCAGGTATCAGCGGCGTACATCGTGGCGGAGGGGCCGTCGGGCATGTATTTGGTCGATCAGCACGCGGCGCACGAGCGTATTCTGTACGAGGCGTTCATGGCGGCGTATCAGCAGCAGGAGCCTGTCTCGCAGCAGGTGTTGGACGCACAGACGGTGCAGCTTGCGCCAACGGATGTCAAGTTGATTGAGGAGTACATGCCCGTGCTGGAAGGCGTGGGCTTCCAGTTGGAACCGTTCGGGCCAAATATGTTCACGGTGCGGGCCGTCCCGGCGATGTTGGCGGACGCGAACCCACAGGCAGTTGTTGCGTCAATTGTGAGTGACCTGGAGTTGGGTGACGCGCCGGGCGAGGGCGCAATAGAAGACAAGATTGTGCGCCGGATTTGCAAGCAGGTGGCGGTTAAGGCGGGGCAGGTGCTTAGCACAGATGAAATGCAAAATCTCATCCGGCAGTTGGAGCGGTGCGAGTCCCCGCATACGTGCCCGCACGGGCGTCCCACGATTTTGCACATGAGCGCCGATCAACTGGCGAAGGAGTTTGGGCGGGCGGGCCACCGCTAACCCCCGACTGGCTATTCTGCCGTTAGCTAACACGGGCTATGATATGGCTTCTGCATAAACAAACAGCAGGGAACCATGATGACAGTAGCGGTGATAACAGGCTCAGGCGGGTTGATTGGCAGTGAAGCGGCGGAATACTTCGCGGCGCAGGGGATGCAGGTGGTGGGTATTGACAATGACATGCGCCGCTACTTCTTTGGGGATGACGCCTCGACAGCGTGGCGGCAGACCGTGCTGCACCACCGCCTGAAACGCCGCTACACCCACCATAACATTGACATCCGCGACTATGATGCGCTTGAGGGCATCTTCAAGCACTATGGCAGCGATATAGCGTTGGTGATTCACACGGCGGCGCAACCCTCGCACGATTGGGCGGCCAAAGAACCGCTGACCGACTTCAGCATCAACGCCAACGGCACCCTCAACCTGCTGGAAGTAACCCGCCATCACGCCCCACAAGCGGTGTTTATCTTCACATCTACGAACAAGGTGTATGGCGATAGTCCGAATCGCTTGCCGCTGGTCGAACACGAACTGCGCTACGAAATTGACCCCACCCACACTTACGCCCATGGCATCCGTGAGGACATGCCCATTGACCAATCGCTGCACAGCATCTTTGGGGTGGGCAAGGTGGCAGCAGACGTGGCCGTGCAGGAATACGGGCGCTATTTCGGGCTGCAAACCACGTCGCTGCGCGGCGGCTGCCTGACGGGGCCGAATCACGCGGGGGCACAGTTGCACGGCTTTCTGGCGTATCTGATGCGGTGTACGATCACGGGGACGCATTACACCATCTTCGGTTATAAGGGCAAGCAGGTGCGTGATAACATCCACAGCGCAGACCTGATAACGGCGATGGACGCGATCTACAACAACCCGCGTGTGGCGGCGGTTTACAACATCGGCGGCGGACGGCAGAGCAACTGTTCCATGCAAGAAGCGATTCACACTTGCCAGAGCATTGCCGGGCGTGAACTGGATCACAGTTACACGGATGACAACCGCGTTGGCGATCACATCTGGTATATCAGCGATTTAGGCAAGTTCAAGCAGGATTACCCGGAGTGGGATTTGACCTATGACGTTCCGGCGATTTTGCGGGAAATCTACGAGCGCAATGTGGAGCGCTGGCAGGCGGCACCATCCGCATGATTGACCGGGTTAAGGGGAGTGTGTTGGGTGTGCTGGTTGACGCGGTGGACTACGACGCAGCGGTGGAGCGGATTATGACGGCGGCGCGGGCGCAGCAGCCCTACGCGGTGAGTGCGCTGGCGGTTCATGGTGTGATGACGGGTGTACAGGATGACGAACACCGCTACCGCCTCAATCACTTTGACCTGATTGTGCCGGACGGGCAACCTGTGCGCTGGGCGCTGAACATCCTGCATGGGGCAAAGCTGCCAGACCGGGTGTATGGCCCGACGCTGACGCTCAAGTTGTGTGAACGCGCTGCGGCTGAGGGGCTGCCGGTGTACTTTTACGGCAGCAAACCGGAGGTGTTGGACGCGCTCACGGCCAACCTGACACAGCGCTTTCCGGGGCTGCGAGTGGTGGGGACGCAGCCGTCGCGCTTTCGCAAAACAACCGCTGACGAAAAGCAGGCTATTGCCGCCGACATCCGGGGGAGTGGGGCGGCGCTGGTTTTTGTGGGCCTGGGCTGCCCACGCCAGGAGGTGTGGGCCTACGAGTACCGTGAGGTGCTGTCTGTACCGGTGGTGGCCGTCGGCGCGGCATTTGACTTCCACGCAGGGCGACTGCCCCAGGCCCCGCCCTGGATGCAGTGGGCAGGGCTGGAGTGGCTATTCCGACTTGTCCAGGAGCCGGGGCGGTTGTGGCGGCGCTATTTGCTGCTGAACCCGGCTTATGTGACGTTGTTCCTGTTGCAACTCACCGGGCTGCGCCGCTTTGACCCCGCTCAAACCACCCCACCCACACAGGAAATCCGCTACGGGTAGCTACCCCGCGCTTTGCCACTGGAAGGTTTGCACATCGGGTAGGCCGCTGATGTCTTCGTAGAGGCCATCGTCGTTTTGCCGCCCTACGGTGACCCACCACTCAAATTCGTTGGTCTGCCCATCACGCGGGATGAGGTCGGCGGGGAGTTGGTAGGTGGTGCTGCGCGTGGTAAAGGCGTTGATCTGGCCGCCTGCGGTGGCGTTCTTCACATATACCAGATAGACCTCACCGGGTTTTAGCACGCCTGCACTTACCCACTGCAAGCGGAGCCTGCCGGGTTGGGCG
Source organism: Anaerolineae bacterium (assembly GCA_034437575.1). Taxonomy (GTDB): domain Bacteria; phylum Chloroflexota; class Anaerolineae; order Aggregatilineales; family Phototrophicaceae; genus DAOTTY01. The sequence continues at coordinate 7,477 of DAOTTY010000071.1, forward strand.
ATGCCGCCGTTGGGGGGGAAGACAGCCATCGGCGCGACGTAGGTCGGTGTGGGGGTGGCGGTTTCGTTGCCGTCGGGCGTGGGTGAAAGGGTGGGCGTGGGCGACGGCGCGGGCACGTTGATTTCCTGTTCAATCTGAATGCTAATCACGCAGTCCGGGCCACCACTGGGGATTTCAAAGTTGCAGCCAAAGAAGGGCACATCCGGGTTAAGCTGCGAGATGATTTCCAGCGTGGTGCTGTACTGCTGGGCAATGTCGATGATCGTTTCACCTTCGCGGACGCGGTGAACCATTGTGAACAGGTCGCCCACCTGCTCAGCCAGGGATTCTTGCTGGGGGGCCGGGCTGTCGTCTTCCTCGTCTGTATCGCCTTCCGCATCCGCCACTGCGACGATTTCCGTTGGGCGCGGCACCAGAATCACGGTACCGGGGCTGGGGAGTGAGTCACGGTTGGGGATGTTCTCGTTGATGCGGACGACGGCGTCTATTGCATCAAAGCTGAAGTCGTGGCCGTACTGTTGGATAATGAAACCGAGCGTGTCTTCCGGCGCGACCTCATGCTCAAACGGCCCCGGCGTGGATGTGGGAAACAGGGTGGCTGTTGCCGGTGGAGGCGTGTTTGTGGGGGCGATGAGCGGCTGCTCTGTAGCTTGCGTCGTAGGCGCTGGCGACAATGTAACGGTAGGCGGCGGGGTTTGGGTGGCCGCTGCGGTTGAAGTCACTGGAACGAGTGTTGGTGTAGCAACAGGTACCTGTGAGAAGGTACAGCCGCTCACGGCCATGGCGGCAATCACAAACAGGGGTAGGCTGCGGGTCATCAGTTTGCGTCCTCTTCGTTGACTTCAGTGGCGAGTTCGCCGGTGGCTTCCCAGGTAAAGGTGCGAAACGGCGTCTGGAATTGGGGTTCGGTTGGTGTGTTACGGTTGATAACTAAAATGCGCCAGCGGTATTCGTGACGGCGGCCATCGTTCCGCTGCCAGTCCAATGGTAGGATGAACAACTGCTCGCGCACGTCCTGTGTGTATTCAATATCGGTCGTTAAATTGCGAATTTCTATCCGGTAGGCTTCATCTTCGGCCAGTGTGCCTGTTGCACCCCAGCGCAGCGTGACCAATTCATTGCGCCGGAACAGCGCCCCATTGCCGGGGCTGGTGAGGCTGGGTGCGTTGAAAGTTGCAGTGGCCGTCGGGGTGGCGGTTTCACTGCCGGAAGGTGACGGTTCAAGCGTGGGCGCGGGCGTGGGGGCGGGCACACGCATCTGCTGCCCGGCCCGCAGGAACACGGTGCAGTCTGGCCCGCCTGTGAACTCACCAAAGTCGCACTGGTTGAAGTCGATTTCCGGGTTTAACTGAGATAGGACTTCCACGCCACTATTGTAAATATAGGCAATGGTCGTGATGTCCTGGTTAGGTTCAATAAGATGCCATGTGATACCGGGGGGCAGGGTGGGCGACGGAGACGGTGTGAACGTGGGTAAATCCTCTGCGCCGTCAGCAAACAGGATGCTAGCAAACCCGGCTGCGGCTGCGCCCTCTGCCCCTTCATCATCTGATTCACCGTCGGTCACTTCCTGGGTGGCGTTCGGGTCAAGCGTAGGTGTGGGGCGTGGCACTTCGATGATGTCGCCCAACTGCAATGATGTGCCATCCTCAAGGCCGTTGATTTCCAGCACTTCGTCCAACACGTCAAAGTCCCGGTGGCCGCACAACGCCAGGATACCATACAGCGTGGCCCCGGATTGCACGGTAATGAGGCATGGCCCCTCGGTAGGTGTGGGTGTAACGGTGGGCGGCGCATTGGTCACGGTGGTAAAGGGAACGATAGGGCGCGGTGTGTTTGTGCTGAGGGTCATGTTTGCCGGGTTCACCACCTGTTCTTGAAGCATCTCTACGGCAGGATCGGGTTCTTGCGGTGTGGGGCTGTTCGTCAGGTTGAGTGCGATGACGGTGAGGCCGCCGCACAGGGCAAAGGCGAGCACCATCAGCCCACTCACGATGACAGTGCCGCCCCGCCAGCGCAGTTCAGATTCCATCAAATCGGCCTCACCAAAGCGGGAACTGAACGTTTGTGGGCGGCGGGGCGGTTGGAAGGGCACCCCGGCGGCCAGGGCTGCCCCACAGTTGTTACAAAAGCGAGCGTGTGACGGGTTTTCCGTACCACAGGCGCGGCAGATTTTCGGTGTGTTTTGAGCCAACAAAGTTCCTGACGGGTAGGCGATCACCCCAGACGGACGAATTGGGCACCATTATGGATTTCGCTGGGGGCCTGTCAAGACGACACGTTGATGCGCCCACGTGAGGACACAATCGCATTCTGGACATTTTCGCGGGCGGCGACGGTGGCATTATTGAGGACGATGGCGTTACGAATAACGGCTTCACGCCCGACGCTGCTGCCGCCTTCCAGGTAGACGTGCGGGCCGACGACGGCCCCCTGCCCGATGTTCACGCCGGGGTCAATGCGGACGGGGGGGACGATACGCACGGTGTAGGGGATTTCGCTGAGGGTATTGGCGTCAATTTTTTCGTCTAATAAATGACGGTTGAGGGTAATCAGGTCTTCGTCTGTACTGATTTGCAACACCCAGCTTGAGCGGGCGACCCGAGTCATGTGACCGTGCGTCATGTAGCCACGAATGATGTCCAGGATTTGACGGCAGCTTGCCAGGCCGTCGGGTAAATCGGAGACGAACTCGACAAACCTGCTGCCACAGGCCATCATGTCATTCAGGATGAGGTTCTGGTAATCATCTGACGCGAGTGGGCTGATTGTCTTGACTGGCTCGGCTGTTTCGCGTGGCATAGTGGCGGCAGTATTGGGCGTGTGGGGCAGCAGCACGCGGGCAAACGTTTGGGTGGCAGCGCGAGATAGGCTGTTGATGGCCCCGGCAACGATCAGATCATTGGGGGAGTTGTTGTGGTAGTTTTGCAGTCGATCTGGAAAGTTGCTGTGGGTGAAGCTGTTGTAACTGGCCAGCAGGAACGGTGCATTATGATCTTGCACGATGGCAGACAGCGTCCTGCCGAGTGGTTGGGAATCGCGTTTCAGGATAAACTGAATTGAAACGTCTGGGTGCCAGCGCGTGTTTAGATAGGTGGCAACGTTGCCCTCGCGTTCGCCCAAAATGACGATAAACTGGGTAATGCCCACACGATAGAAGCGATCCATCACCCGCACTAGCAGCGGCTTGCCCAGGGCAGGCAGCATGGTTCTTGGGCGATCATAGGTCAACCGACTTTGGTGAGATAAGCTGCCTGTTGCCAGAATGATTGCAGTGTCAATCACACGCGGGCTCCGTTGTGGTGGTACATCCTATATGCTTTAGAGTATAGCACGAAAAGAAATAAATTTTTGGCTTCACGTTATCCAAACTCAAGCTAAACTTTGTTATAATTCTCTAATGGATTGAAGTCAAGCAGCGTGCAAGGACAAATCATGTCAGTGCCAAAAGTGGTTATCAACTATCATATCAAGCGCCTACAGGACAAGAACCCGCAGGTACGCCTGGAAGCTATCGAGGAACTACGCAAGATTGCATCACCGGATGCGCTGGAGCCTTTACAGGCGGTTTTCAAAGATGATGATGATGTGGATGTAAAGCGGGCTGCCCAGCAAGCCGGGCGCGAAATATGGAGCAGCCAGCAGCAGTCAGAGGGCTAGGTTGGCGGGTGGGCCGATTATGTGACCGGCCCGGTTTTAACCCCTTTAACCTTTGCAAAGCTGGTTGATGCGGTCTTCGATTTGTACTCGTGTGGCTTGCAGGTCGGCCAGGTTATCGCGCTCCTTCTGGATGACGGCTTCTGGCGCGTTGTTGACGAAGCCGTCGTTGTTGAGCATCGCCTCAGAGCGGCCAATCCCCTGCTGAACCTTCTCCAATTCTCTGTTCAGGCGGGCACACTCGGCTTCCACGTCTACCATGCCAGCCAATGGCAGGTAAACGGTCACGTCGTTGGCAACGATAGCTGCCGCTTCATCGCTGGGGGTGCCCCCGTTGACGAGCATTTCCATTTCCGTAACGTTGGTATTGGGCACGCGGTGGAAGATATAGGCGTAGTTTTCCAGCAGGGTGCGATGGCTGCCTGGATTGACGAGGGCCTTGAGCTTGTGCTTGGGTTCGACGTTGTACTCGTCGCGGGTGTTGCGGATGCCCCGAACCAGATCAATGATGAGGCGCATGTCGTCTTCGGCCTGGGTGTTGATGTAGGTGTCGTCGGCTTCGGGCCACGAAGCAATGATGAGCGCCTCGCCATCAACAGGCAGGTAACCCCAGGCTTCTTCTGTTGCGAAGGGCATGAAGGGGTGCAGCAGCCGCAGGGTGGTATCGAGCGTGTGGACGAGCGTCCGCAGCGCGTTTTCGCGTTCCTGGTCAGTGCCGTCGTAAATGGGATACTTGGCAAACTCAATGTACCAATCTGCGAATTCGTGCCACATGAACTCGTAAATCTGGCGGCCTGCTTCGCCGTACTGGTAGCTGTCGAATAGGCGCTGAACGCTGGCGACCATGTTGTTCAAGCGGCTGAGTAGCCACTGGCTGGGCAGGTCGAGTTGGTCAACGGGCGGTGCCCCGGCAGGCAGTTCGCCACTGTAGTTTGTATCCAGGTTGAAGCGTGTAAAGCTGACCATGTTCCAGATTTTGTTGATGAACTTGAAGGTGTTTTCAACACGGGCTGTGTCTAGGTTGACATCTTGGCCGGGGGTGCCGCTGGTAACAAGTGTGAAGCGCAGCGGGTCCGCGCCGTATTGATCGACCAGAACCAGCGGATCAATCACGTTACCAAGCGTTTTGCTGAACTTGCGCCCCTTCTCGTCGCGGACGAGGCCATGCAGGTAAACGGTATGGAATGGGGCTTCGTCGGTGAACCACAACCCAAACATCATCATGCGGGCGACCCAGAAGAACAGAATATCCCAGCCTGTTTCCATAACCGCTGTCGGGTAGTAGCGTTGCACGTCGTCGGTGTCGTTTGGCCAGCCAAGCGTGCTAAACGGCCATAAGCCACTGCTGAACCACGTATCCAGCACGTCTTCTTCGGGCTTCCAGGGGCCGCCCTCTGTCGGTTCGTCGTGGCCGATGTAAACTTCACCGTTGGGGCCATACCACGCCGGGATGCGATGCCCCCACCACAACTGGCGGCTGATGTTCCAGTCGTGAATGTTGTCCATCCAGCGGAAGAAGTCCTTCTCGAAGCGCTCTGGCACGAACTTGATGCGTCCGTCGCGGACGGCTTGCCTGGCTTTCTGTGCTAGCGGCTCAATTTTGACGAACCACTGCGTACTCAGCAGCGGCTCGATAACCTCACCGCCGCGCTGCGAACGCGGAACCGAGTGCTTGTAGTTTTCGTCTACGCGGAGGGTCATCCCGGCGGCTTCCATATCGGCCCACAGCTTTTTGCGGGCCTCGTAGCGGTCCAGGCCCGCATAATCGCCGCCATTCTTGTTAATGGAGGCATCCGGGTTCATGATGTTAATCATCTCAAGGTCGTGCTTGAGGCCGATTTCGTAGTCGTTGGGGTCGTGGGCCGGGGTGATCTTGAGGGCACCTGTCCCGAACGCCATGTCAACATATTCGTCCGCGATGATGGGGATTTCACGGTTGAGCATGGGCACAAGCGCTTTCTTGCCGATCATGTGCTGGTAGCGGTCATCCGCCGGGTTAACAGCGACGGCGGTATCGCCCAGGATGGTTTCTGGCCGGGTGGTGGCGACGGGCAGCACGTCACCGCCTTCGACCGGGTAGTTGAAGTAGTACAGCTTGCCCATCTCCTCGGTAGATTCAACCTCCAGGTCGGAGACGGACGTTTGCAGCCCTGGCGACCAGTTCACCAGCTTGGGGCCGCGATAGATCAGCCCCTGGTCATTAAGCCGGACGAACGCTTCAACCACTGCGCGGGATAGGCCCTCGTCCATCGTGAAGCGCTCACGATCCCAGTCACAGCTTGCGCCCAATCGCCGCAACTGCTTGATGATGGTGCCGCCGTGTTCTTCCTTCCAGGCCCAGGTGCGGCGCATGAATTCCTCACGGCCTACTTCCTGGCGGGATGTGCCCTCATTGCGAAGCAGTTTTTCAACCTGGAGCTGGGTGGCAATCCCGGCGTGGTCGGTGCCAGGAACCCACAGCGCCGCTTTGCCGCGCATCCGTTCGTAACGAATCATCAGGTCTTCCAGGGCGGTGAACAGCGCGTGGCCGATGTGCAGTGCGCCGGTCACGTTGGGGGGGGGCATACTGATGACGTAGGCGTCGGCGTCGGCGGGGGCGGCTTCTGGCTTGAAGTAGCCTTTTTCTTCCCACCAGGCGTAGATGCGGTCTTCGGCCTCGGCGGGGTCGAAGTTTTTGGGCATTGGCTTAATGTCAGTTTTGGCCATGTTTGTATTGTCCTCTTTCTGGTTGGTTTGTTAGTTTGCTAAAGCGGTTTGCGCGTGATAATCACGCGGTCGGTGCGCTCGGCTTTGTCTTCGTAATCGGTGAACCCGGCTTCTAGCAGCACGACCTTAACTTCGTCTGTGGAAAGCGGGCGGAAGTTCACCCAGCGTTTGGTGGCGGTGTAGCGCTTGCCATCTTCACTTTGCACAACATAAAGGTGCTGCTTGGCGATGACTGGCGGGCCGTCGTCCCACTCCCAGATGTCGAACGTAATCAGTTCGCCTTTTTCCCCAATGGGATGCACAAAACCGGGGATGAAACGCGGGCGGCTTTCCATGAATGAAGCGAAGTCGCGCATACCGATGACGAGGGTGCCGCCAGGGCGCAGGTAATCGTAGAAAATTTTCACCGTTCGCTCGATTTCTTTGTCATCCAGCAGGTGAGGCAGGGCGGTGCCCTTGGTGACAACAGCGTCAAACGGTCCCTCAACGTAGTCCGGCAGGTTGAGGAAGTCCGTTCGCTCGAAGTGGATGCTGTCTTGCACATTGAAGTGCTCGGCCATTTCGTGCGCCTTACGCAGCATCCCGGCGCTGGGGTCAGCCGCGACGACCTGAAAGCCCAATTGCGCCAGCGGCACGGCCTGCACACCAATCCCGCAAGACGCATCCAGCACGCGCTCCACCCCCTGGTTGCGGAAGATGGCCCGCAGGCTAAGCCCTTCGCGCTCGAACTGGGTTTCCCAGTCGCGGTAAAAGTACGGGTAGTACTCCGCGATGACATCGTAGTAGAGATTGGTGTTGTTGGTGTGGGTCAATCTCTTGATCCTTTCCGTATAAACCAAAAAGCCCCTCCGTCCCATAATGACAAGGACGAAAGGGCCTCTTTCGCGGTACCACCTTGCTTCCAGCAGATGTGCTGGCGCTCTGGTTCGCTGTAACGGGCGAAGCCCGTCCGGGTCTAGTGGCGCGGGGGCGCGTTCTTCCGGCGACTCACGGGTGACGGGCGTCCTGTGGGGTGGTGAGCAGGCTTACAGCCTGTGGCCTGCACTCTCTGGCACACACCGGGTAACGGACGCAACCCGGTCGAAGTCTTTGGTCAGTGTTTGATTGGCCAAAAGTATAGCCGTGTGATGATAGGTCGTCAACAGACAAGCTGACGGTTAGCGCTCGCTTTGCACCATCATGGAGCGGACGCGGTCAGTAATCATATCAATGGCGATGGTGTTATAGCCGCCTTCGGGGATAATCACGTCGGCGTAGCGTTTGCTGGGTTCTACAAATTCGAGGTGCATTGGTCGCACCGTTGCGAGGTACTGATTTAGCACCGATTCGACTGTGCGCCCACGTTCGGTGATGTCCCGGCGCAGGCGGCGAATGAGGCGCACATCGGCGTCGGTGTCTACATACAGTTTGATGTCGAACAGATCACGCAGTTGTGGCAGCGACAGAACAAGAATGCCTTCTACCAGTATCACTGGGCGGGCGGCGAGGCGTTCGGTTTCTTCGAGGCGCTCATGCAACCGAAAGTCATAGATTGGCATCTCGATGGATTCCCACTGCTGCAACTGCTTGATGTGTTGGGACATCAGGTCGGTGTCGAGCGAATTGGGATGGTCGAAATTGATGCGGCGGCGCTGTTCACTGGGGAGGCCGCGCAGGTCTTTATAGTAGGCGTCGTGGGCGATGTAGGCGATTTTGTTGCGGCCAACGGCGTCAATGATGGCGGTAGACACGGTTGTTTTGCCGGAGCCGGTGCCCCCGGCAATGCCAATGGTAATGGGGCGGTTATGGGTAGACATACGGCACTTTCATGGTGATGGGGCTGTATCACAACAAAAAAACCCGCACAAAGCGGGTTTGCGGAGAGCCAACGATGGGACTTGAACCCATAACCTATCGCTTACGAAGCGATTGCTCTGCCAATTGAGCTACGTTGGCGCATACCCGAAAAGTATAGCCATACCAGATGCAAATGCAAGCCTGGAGTTGCGGTTAGTGCCGGAAGTGACGCACGCCTGTGAATACCATCGCAATGCCTGCTTCGTCGGCGGCGGCGATGACTTCTTTGTCTCGGATGGAGCCGCCCGGTTGGATGACCGCCGTCACGCCTGCCTGAATGCCCGCCTGCAAGCCGTCTGCAAATGGGAAGAACGCATCAGAGGCCAACACGGCCCCCTGGGCACGTTCCCCGGCCTTTTTAATGGCCAGTTCGGCGGCATCTACGCGGCTGGGTAGGCCACCACCCACGCCGACGGTTGCCCCCGGCACGGCCAGCACAATCGCGTTGGATTTGACGTGCTGTACGGCTTTCCAGGCGAACTTGAGCGCTTCCAGTTCAGATTCTGTGGGGGGGCGGGCTGTGACTGTTTTGAGTGCGGTGGCTTCGGGGTCGCCAATGTCTTTTTGCTGCACCAACACGCCGCGATGCACGCTGCGGATTTCAAATTCGGCGTCGTCGCTGGGCTGCGGAATTTTGAGCAGGCGGCAGTTCTTACGACCCTCAGTGAGCTTCTGGCGGGCTGTTGCCGAAAAGCCGGGGGCGGCAATCGCTTCGATAAAAATGGACTCGAGCGCGTCTACAAAGGCTTCGTTAACCTGACGGTTCACGGCGATGATACCGCCAAACGCGGACACCGGGTCACTGGCCAGGGCATTTTGATAGGCGGTGGGCAGGCTGTCGTGGCTGGCGATGCCGGTTGGCGTGAGATGCTTGACGATAACAACGGTTGGTTCGGAAAAGCTGCTCACCGTGCGCCATGCGGCATCCACATCCAGGATGTTGTTGTATGAGAGCGGCTTGCCGCCCAGCAGTTCCCCGCCCAGGATGCCCTGCTGCCCATAGTAGGCAGCCTTCTGGTGTGGGTTTTCGCCGTAGCGCATCTCCTGGATTTGCCTGGCACCGATGGACAGGTTTTCTGGCAGGACGCTGGTAGCCGGGCCAAGTGACATATCGGTAGACAGGAAGGCGTGAATGGCGGTGTCGTATTCGCGTGTGTGCGCGAACGCCTTAATTGCGAGATTGCGGCGGGTCGCCAGCGTCACCTCTCCACCATTCTGGATTTCGTCTAACACATTTTGATAGTCGGACGGGTCGCAGATGGCCGCCACACGCATGAAGTTCTTGGCGGCAGCCCGCAGCAGGGCCACCCCGCCGATGTCAATCTGCTCAATAGCGTCTTGCAGGGTGGTGCTGACCTCGGCAACAGTTTTTTGGAAGGGGTACAGGTTGCAAGCAACGAGGCTGATGGGCGCGTAACCATGATTGGCCAGGTCAGCGTAGTCTTCGTCGCGGTCACGGGCCAAAATACCTGCGTGGATGGCGGGGTGCAGCGTCTTCACACGCCCGCTTAGCATCTCTGTTACGCCGGTTAGCTGCTCAACAGGGGTGACGGCCAGCCCGGCTTCTTCCAGTTTGCGTTGGGTGCCCCCACTGGCGACCAGGTCCCAGCCCAGGTTAGTGAGTTGGGTGGCGAAGTTGATCAGATTCGATTTGTCGTAAACACTCAGTAGGGCACGGGGCATGGTAGGTCGTCCTGTCTCGTACAGATGGATGCTTTCGGCGCTGCAAAAAGTCCAAAGCCGCAGTCTAGTACAGCTTGGCAGGCGTGGGAATGAGTATTTGCTATGATTTACTCGAACTCCTAAATTCTGCTGTTACACTCACGAGTGCTGTACATATTTCATCTGATGATTTAGCATACCCACACTAACCTACGCTCACGAGGCAACCTTTATGGAGACGAAAAATCCGCGCATCGTTATCATTGGCGCAGGCTTCGGCGGCCTGTTCGTGGCAAAGCACCTGGCCAATAAGCCTGTCGATGTCTTGCTGGTAGACCGCAACAACTTCCACACATTTACGCCGCTGGTGTATCAAGTGGCGACCTGCGGCCTCGATATTGATGATGTGGCGTACCCGGTTCGCAAAATTTTCGCCCGCAATGAGAATGTGAACTTCCTGTTGGGCGAAGTGACCGACGTGATTGCCGACAAGAAGGCGATTACGGTAAAGACAAACGGTGAAACCCGCATCGTTAATTACGACTACCTGGTGGTGGCAGCGGGCAGTGAAACGAACTACTTCGGTAACGATGCTATCAAGCAGCGGTCGTTCGGCCTGAAGACCGTAGAAGATGCCATCAAGATTCGCGGTCACTTGCTGACGCTGTTTGAGCGGGCTGAGTGGACGAGCGACCCCAAAGAACTTGAGTCTTTGACGACGATGGTTGTTGTTGGCGGTGGTGCAACCGGCCTGGAAACAGCAGGTGCCCTGTTTGAATTGTTCTATGTGGCCCTGCGCCAGGAATACAAGAACATTCGGGACAGCGATGTGCGCGTGATCCTGGTCGAAATGGCAGACTCGCTGCTGGGGCCATATCCTGAGAAACTGCGTCAATCTGCGAAAGAGCAGCTTGAGGACATCGGGGTTGAGGTGATTCTTGGGGCAGCCGTTGAAGGTATTGAAAACAACGTGGTTCACCTGAGTGACGGCCAGCAGGTTCACGCACATACGCTGATTTGGGCAACGGGTGTCAAAGCGGCCCCACTGTCAGAGATGGTCGGTGTTGAGCTGGCTCGCGGCGGTCGCATCCCGGTTGAACCCACGCTGCAAGTGAAGACGCTGGACAACGTCTACGCATTGGGTGACATTGCCTACCTGGAAGACGAGAATGGTCGGCCCTACCCGCAGCAAATCCCGGTGGCACAGCAGCAGGCCAAGCTGCTTGCCAAAAACCTGATCCGTCGTGCAGCAGGCAAACAGGAAGAGGGCTTCGTGTACTACGACAAAGGCATGATGGCGACGATTGGGCGTCAGCGTGCGGTGGCCTGGGTGTTTAATCGCTTCGAGGTGACGGGGGCGATTGCGTGGCTGGCCTGGTTGGGCTTACACCTGATTACGCTGATGGGCTTCCGCAACCGCCTGAGCGTGTTCACGAACTGGGTGTGGAATTATGTCATGTTTGACCGTGTGGCCCGCATCGTGTTAGAGCAGCCTACTGACGCGAAGGACAGCGCGGCGCAGCAGAGCAACAACACACTCACGCAGGCTGCGGGCGATTAGCCACGTCGCTTGTCCGTCATGATGAGGCTTTGCATCTGATCGACGAAAGTGTACAGCCCTTCCATATAACCTATCAAAAAGTCGAGCGTAATGGTCTGGGCCACCTGTGGGTGGCCCTCAAGTGCCAGGTCAAGCACTGGTTGGCGGAAGTCGCGCAGGGCAATGTGCAGTGTGTCCTGGGCATCTGTCATGATGCCCCATACCATTACTTTCTTGTCGTTGTCGTCTTTGGCGCTGGAAAAGCGCGAGATAGATGAGTTTGAAACGACCTGCCCTACATTGCTAAACACTTCCTCGCCCTTAATGGCTTCATTGACGACGGTCAACTGGCCGGGTATACCGTCCACAATCTTTTGGGCTGCTTCTGGCAAGCCTGCAATCAGGCGGATGGCGGTTGCGCCCATGCTTTGCCCGCTGGTGGCAATGTCTCGATAGCGCTGCATGACTTCGCTAAAGGCGTGCAAAGACCCAAGATAGTTCTGGCGTTCTTGATAGAACTGATCAACAGCGGCGCGGTTGCTGCCAAACAGCTTGCGCTTTATTGCCTCGTCACGCAGGTGGAGCAGTTGTTCGTGCTCTGTGCGAAAGTCCATGAGTGGGCTGCGGAAGACGCTGGGGAAAAGCCGCTCTTTCGGGTCGTAGCGTGATGCGTCAATCGGAATGAACAGAGATGGGTTGGTATTGCGCCGCTGCTCGATCATGGCGTAGATGGCCCGAACCAGCACCGACCCCCGTTGGGTACTGGCGACCTGCTGTAAGCTGCGCTTGAGGGCTTCGGAGGGGTGGTAATACGGGCCGTAGATGGTGCGGTAGAGAACGAGCAGGTCGTTAATCGTCAGCCGGATGTTGGTGCGTGTTTTGAGCGCTTGCCGGGCCTGCTGTAACGGGGCTATCGGTTTGCTGTATTCCGCGCTGACGTAGTTGATTTTCTGGTTCACTTTAGACGCCACGCTGAGAAATTTTGGGTTGGTTTGCAGGTCAAGCGGGGTGATCTTGATAGTGTGGATGGGCTGGGGGGGGTGGTCTGCCAGCAGCTTAAGGTATTTGCTGGCCTCGTTTGTCAGGATTTCTGCTGTCGCCATGGCCCAGGGGCCGTCAAAGAAGATGTGCGAAAAGTCAAAGACGGTGCTGGCATCGGTGCGGAAGACGGTCAGGCCGTGGTCGCCAATGCCACGCCGCCCCGTGCGAATGTAGGTTAGCGGCTGGTCACGCGGGGCGACATCCCAGTTGATAATGATAGACGCCTTGCGGAGCCGCTCCAGGTGTTCGCGTTGACTAGCAGAAAGCGCAGCCCGCAACCGCATTTGATGTTGGCGGGGCGCGTTGACCAGGATGGTATCAACCATGGCGCGGCTGTCACCGTCATAGCTGAGGATGGCCGCAGCTTGCTGGCGCATGTCAGTTTTGGGGGTGTTGGCGTCGCCAGGCATAAGTGGGACAATAAAGTAATTGTTGTTGTGAACGACGGCGATGCTGCGGCTTTCGGGTGGAGTGGGGTAGCGTTCGTCGCTGTATTCGCCCGGTTCCAGGTATCTGTGGATGGTTAACTGCCGGATGTAGGCCCGCCGCCGCCGTCCGAGTTCATCCTGTTTGGCGGGGGAGTACCACTGCTGGCTGAACTGACGCCACTGCTGCGGCGATACCTGCGCGAGATGATGTTTGCAGAAGGCTTCGAACCGTTGCTGGCGGTAGTCAAGCAGGTTGGTGTGCGCGTTTGGGGCGGCAAATGGGCGTTCAAGCTGCCACTGGCGCAGCAGCCCGGTTAGCCCGGTTGTTTCTTCAATCACGATAAGGCGGTAAAATTCCTCCCAAACCTGGTTTAACAGGTTTTCATAATCGTGTAGAAACTGCTGGGCGGCCAGCAGCCACGCCGCTAGCTGGTCAACTTCGGACGCTTGATGTGCGCTGGCAGCCCGTGAGAATGCGAGGGTTTCGGTTTGGTGGCGGCCAGCGTCTTCGCGCAGGCCAAACTCCACGTAGAACTGCCACACGCCGTCTGGTAAGTATTCTTCTGGCTCTGCCCCGGCCAATTGCAGCAGCATATTGTACCCGGCCAGCACGGTAGCCGGACCCGCAAACGCCAATTGGTACATCATGTTGTTTCGCATGTAGGACACGCCCTTGAACAGCGCGTTGAGGTGGGATTTACCCGGAGAGGCCCCCGTTGCGTGATACTCGCGGGCGCGTGAGGTCATGATGCCGCTTAGAACAAAGCTGAGGACGTTACCAGCGGGGATAATCCGCGATACCTCATCAATCAGGTCTTCGCGCTCTGCGATGGCCAGGATAGAAAGCGGGTTGTCTTCGTCAGCTTGTTGCTCTAAAAGGCGGCGGATGCTGTCTGTAGTGAGCTGGGTGGCTCGTTCAACAGCATCCGCGTCACGCTGGAGCGCGTCCTTTGAAGGGTCGGTCATGGGAAGTTAAAGGCCAGATGTACGGGCATCAGCCTCAGTATATCCCTGTTGTGCTTTTTGGGTGAGTGCTTGTTCACGGGCGGGCCGCTCGAAGAGGGCAAAAATGTAAGCACTGATGTTGACGATAACAAGCAGCACAAGGGCTGTCAGGATGGCCCGCCACCAGCTTTCCCCCAGGATGGCTGTCAGTAACACGGCAATCGGCAGCCCAGTGAACAGGCTGGCCGTGATGTAGTGCATAATCCGTGAGGCAGCCCCGCCATAGATCGTCTCACGGCGCTCGGAAGCGCGGGCAGTGAAGTAGCCTGCCACCAACCCGAACGCCAGCCCGATGAGCAGGGCGCTGCGGAGTACCGCTGCAAAGTCTTCCATGTGGGCGGCTTAGAACAGCGTGTAAATGAACGGCTGCGTGCCCGGATTTGTGCTGAGCAGCACCAGCGCACCAAAGACAACCAGCACAAGAATCATGGGGATGAGCCAGTACAGTTTGCGCTCCCACAGGAATTGCAGCAGTTCACCTAAAATGCCAAGACGACTTAGAAATCCATTCATGTTGATGCCTCCTAGAAGTGAAATAGGGATGCGGTTACGGTTGGTTTTTACGCACAAGGTACGACCCCAGTGCAAGGATGTCAATGTCACTGTTTTTGAACGTGTTGTAGGCTTCACGCGGGGTGTTGACGATGGGTTCGCCGCGCAGGTTAAACGATGTATTCAGCAGCACGGGCACACCCGTTGCCTGGCCGAACCGCTCCACGACGCCGTAATACAGCGGGTTTGTCTCCCGGTCAACGGCTTGTAAGCGCCCGGTGCCCTCGTGGTTAACGGCCTGGATTTTGTCTTGCTTTTCGGGTTTGATGGGCGCGACGATGAGCATGTAGCGCGGTGCCTCGTGTTTGTCTACGTCGGGGTAGTCGAAGTACTCCGGGGCGCGGTCACGCAGGATGACCGGCGCAAAGGGCCGGAACGGTTCGCGGTATTTAATTTTGGTGTTGACGACTTCTTTCATTTCCGCGCCGCGTGGGTCTGCCAGGATGCTGCGATTGCCCAGCGCCCGCGGCCCCCACTCAAAGCGCCCCTGGAAGAAGCCCACGACCTGCTGCTGGGTGAGGTCTTCGGCCAGCCGGTCGAGCATTTTGCTGGGGTCGTCGTCATAGTTTTCGTACTGGATGCCGTTTTCGTCAAGGAACTGGCGGCATTCGGCGTCGTTGTAGGCTGCGCCCCAGTAGGCGTGGGGCATTTTCCAGGTGCGGGGATGGCCGAGCACCATATGGTAGGCCCACAGCGCTGCGCCCAATGCGCCACCGTCATCACCGGCAGCAGGTTGAATGTAGATTTCATCGAAGGGCGTTTCGGCCAGCAGGCGATAGTTCGCTTTTGTATTGAGCGCGACCCCGCCCGCCATTACCAGTTTGCTGTGGCCAGTTTTTTCGTGCAGGGTGTTGGCGATGTCGATAAGGATGTCTTCTGTGACAAGCTGAATGCTGGCAGCCACATCAGCATAGTATTGGTTACGTTCTATGAGCGCCTTTTCTGCGGAACGCTCCGGGTTGGTTTTCATGGTGAAGAACTCAAGATCGGGGGGGCGGTTTTCCCCGAACAGGTCGAGGAACTTCTGGCTGTAGCTGCGCGATGTGGAGTGCTGGTAGGCAAAGTAGTCCATGTTGAGGTGGTAGCTGCCTTGCGGCCCACGTTGAACCACCTTTTCGACTTTATCCACGTAGCGCGGTTCACCGTAGGGGGTCATCCCCATCACTTTGTACTCGCCGTTGTTCACGCGGAAGCCCAACCACGCCGTAAATGTGGAATACAGCAGGCCCAGCGAGTGCGGGAAGCGCTGCTCTTGAAACAAGTCGATTTTATTTTCGCCCGCAGCGTCGCCTTCCCAGCGGCTTGTGGCACTGCCGAGGGTGGTGGTTGTCCACTCGCCTACCCCGTCAACCGTGAGTACCGCTGCCTTTTTGAACGGGCTGGCGAAAAAGGCGCTGGCAGCGTGGCTCATATGATGGTCGCAGAACAGGATTTTGCCTGGCGTGGCACCTGTGCGGTTTTGGATAATGGACTTGACCCACAGCTTTTCGTTGATCCAGCTAATCATTGCGTCACGCCAAACGTGCATAGAGTGGGGGAAGGTGTGCAGTGTCGTTAGCAGAATGCGCTCAAACTTGACGAGCGGCTTTTCGTAGAACACCACATAGTCCAGGTCATCAGCCGTGATGCCCGCTTGCCGCAAGCAGAAGTCAATCGCTTGCTGTGGGAAGGTGTTGTCGTGCTTTTTGCGGCTGAAGCGCTCTTCCATCGAGGCGGCAACCAGGGCACCATCTTTGATGAGGGCGGCGGCAGAATCGTGGTAAAAGCAGGATATGCCAAGTATGTACATCTTTAGCCCTGTCGTTTGGCGCGGTCAAGTTGATTGGCGACCGGGTCACGGCTCAGCCAGTGCGTTTCTTCGGATGGGGTGCGGCGCAGGGGGTCGTCGCCCAGGCGGGCACCCAGCGCAAAAAACACAAGCACCGTCCAGTAGAAGATGTCTAAAAGTGTGCTGCCAACCACTTCCCCAACGATGGCACCCATGATGGTGATGCGCTCGCGGGCAAGCTCAAAATTTTGTCGAAAGGCCATAGGTTCTCCTCAATGGTTGGCTAACTATAAATGAGTGGACGTGTAAAGCAACGGTTTATCCCGGTTTTGTCTGGCGATCTTTAGGTGCTTGTGTTCACCTCGCAAGATGTTAAAATCAGGCTAGCTTTTTAAGTACAAGATAAGTAAGTCTGAGGTTGTTATGTCACAAATCGAAGCGTTTAGCCAGCGGGTACACAAACAGCGCGATACTAAAGCCATCCCCCATTTACAGCAATATGCGCCGGTATGGATCATCGAGGAAACTCTCATTCCCGAAGACAGTTCGATTATGTTTAACATCCTGTTTCAGCATAACTTGTATGGGTGGGTTAACCGCCGTTATAAGTACGATGGCTTCAACGATGTGCTGTATCAAAAGGGCCAGACGATGGTTGCTGAAGAGAACGCGCTGGACATCATCGAGGAAAAAGAGCCGTACATTGAGGTGAGTATTTCTGATACGCCAAACGCCTACGGTGGCTAGGATAGCCCTGCGAGGCAAAGCACATGGCTGACTATGACGTTATTATCATTGGGGCTGGGCACAACGCGCTGGTATGTGCGGGGTATTTGGCTAAGGCAGGCTACAAGGTGGGCGTGTTTGAGCGGCGTGACGTGGTTGGCGGGGCGGTGGTCACGGTGGAGCATGTGCCCGGTTACAAGTTCGACCTGGGCGGCTCCGCTCATATTCTGATTCACCATACGCCGATTGTTGCTGACCTGGCGTTGGAAAAGTACGGGCTGGAATACATCACGGTAGACCCGATTTTCTTTGCGCCCTTCCCAGATGGCACGTCGATCACGGTGTATCAGGATGTGAATAAGACCTGCGAGAGTATCGCCGCTGTTAGCCCGCAGGACGCCGCTGCCTACCGCGAGTTCATTGACAAGTGGTGGCGCTTTGCCGAGGGCATGGTGGAGTCGTTCTTGCATACGCCCACGCCCTGGAACCTGGTGCGGTACATGGCGCTGGAAACCGGCCTGTGGCTGAATCCGCTTGTGAAGATGAACGATGTGCGGCGTGGGCACGGCGCTATCGTGCGGGAGACGTTCAAGAGCGAGAAGGTGCGGGCGGTCGTCGCGTGGATGGCGGCGCAAAGTGGCCCGCCGCCGGGGGAGGCTTTCTCTGCGCCGTTGGCGTTGTGGTTCCCGATGTATCATGTAAGTGGGATGAAGCGGCCCAAAGGCGGCAGTGGGATGTTGACGCAAGCACTGGCCCGCATGATCGAAGATCACGGCAGCGATGTTCATGTGAATGCACCTGTGGAGCGCATCCTGATGGAAAATGGGCAGGCCGAAGGGGTCGAACTGGCCGATGGGCGTTGCTACACCGCGAGTAAAGCGGTGGTCAGTGGGGCGCACATCAAGCGGACGATGAATATGCTGCGTGATAACGCGCCTGAAATCGCTCGCCGCCGCGTGGATGCTGCTCGCACGGGCAACGGCATGGGCATGATTGTGCGCTATGCGATGAACGAACTGCCCAGCTACACCGCCGCGCCTACGCCAGACGGCCAACCCGGACCGCATCACGGGGCGATTCAGTTCATCTGTCCGACAGTGGACACGCTCGATCAGGCATACGCGGACTACCTCAAGGGGATGCCGTCACGGACGCCCGCGCTGGCCGTGATGACCGTAAGTGCAGTTGACCCCACGCTGGCCCCGCCCGGTAAGCATGTGATGTTCCTGTGGGGGCAGTATCACCCGTATGATCTCGCTTCTGGCGAAAGTTGGGAAGACATCGGTAAGCGCGAAGGCGACCGGATGCTGCATCTGCTAGCAGAGTATGCGCCGAATGTAGTCGATGCGGTGGTGGGGGAACTCATCGAAACGCCGCTTTACCTGGAGCAGACGCTGGGGTTGGTAAAGGGCAATATCATGCACCTGGAGATGAGTTCCAACCAGATGTTTTTCCTGCGCCCGGCATTGAGTATGGGCACGTATCGCGGGCCGGTGCCTAAGCTCTACCTGACCGGGGCCAGCACACACCCCGGCGGTGGCATTATGGGGGCAGCGGGGCGCAACGCCGCCCATGTGCTGCGCCGTGACCTGGAAAAGCCAGGGTTGTTTACCGGGTTAAGCTAAGGACTGACCTGCACGCGGCGGGGCGATGTAAGCATCTCGTCAAATGCCGTGAGCAGCTTATCTGCAATGATGGGCCATGCGTACTGGCGGGCGTAGTCCGCTGCTTGCTGGCCCATCTGAGCGGTTTTTTGTGGTTGCGTGATGATTTGTGTGATGCCCTCGGCCAGCCGTCGCGGGCTGCGGGCGGGCACTAGCAGGCCAGTTTCCTCATGTTTGACCAGATACGCCAACCCCCCCACCTCTGAGGCAATCACTGGCGTGCCCGACGCCATCGCCTCCAGGGCGACCATGCCAAAAGACTCGTATTCCGACGGCATAATGACCGTCGTTGCGGCAGCATACCACTTCGACAGTGCGGCCTGGTCTTTTGCACCCAAAAACTGCACATTGCCAGTCAGGTCTAACTCGCGGGTGAGGCGTTGCAGGGCCATCATGTCCAGGTCGGTTTTGTCTTTCGGGTCACCGCCGATGATGTACAGGTGTGTGTGGGTCATCAGGTCGGGTTGCTCATTGCGGACGTACACCAACGCCTCAATGATGCTGTCTACGGCCTTGAGCGGCTCAATGCGACCCACGAACACGAGCAGGTTTTTATCCTGCGGCAGATTAAGGGCACGGCGGGCTTTATGCTGCGGCATGGGGGCGAAGCGTTCGGTATTCACACCCGGTGAGTTGATAATGATCTTGCGCCGGTCAGCATGATAGAGCCACAGCAGTTGGGCGCGTTCGGCGGGGGTGTTGGCAAGCAGGCGGTCTGCCCATTCCACCGCTTGCGTCTCCACTCGGATACGCAGTTCCGGGACGTGTGACTGCACAGATGGGATGCGGTTTTTCATGTGGCCGAGCGTGTGGAACATCTGCACGAAAGGGGTGCCCCATGCTTCTTTGAGTTTTTGGGCGACCCAACCGCTCAGCCAGTAGTGACTGAAGATCATGTCGTAGTTGATGTTATGCCGGATGGTGTGGGCGATCACGCCAGCGGTGAACTGCTGCAAGTGCGGGTAGATTTCCTCTGAGCCAAGCGGGCTAACCGGGCCAGCCGTAACGTGTATCACATTGATGTTTGCGCTCAGGGAGTTGTCGCAGGCGGCTTCGGCGGGGCTGGTGCGGCGCGTGAAAATATCTACGATGATGCCGCGTTCGGCAAATTCACGCGCAATTTCACGGACGTAGGTGTTTAGGCCGCCGACCTTTTTACCACCGGGTGCGGCAATCGGGCTGGTGTGAACAGATAGAATCGCAATTCGGTTCATGGGCAGGGTGTTCGTCCTCTGGGTTGCGTCAGTTTTTGGCCGCATTGAGTTGATAGACGTGGGTGTCACTGCCGCCCATCAGGTATTTGTAGGTTTCATTGCCTCGCAAGAAGTCAAACACGGCGCGGCCCTGCTCAATTGCGTGCTGGATGGCGTACTGCGTCAGCACAATGCCAGGGCTAAGGGCACCGTAGTTGTCGGGGTCCAGGCCGCTGTTGTAAACGTAGATGCGGTTGTTGTAGTCGAAGTTGAAATAAGCGGCGCAGGCTGTGCCGTCAATGGTCAGGAACATCAGTTGCAGCCAGCCCGCGTCGTTGGCCAGCGGCACGATGCGGTTGAAGAAATCAACATGCTGCTCGTTTTGCAGGAATTCTGCTTTTTCAGCGTCAGCAGAGGCCATGAGCTTGAGGAAGCGCTCGCTTTCCTCGGCTAAGTCGTGGTTTGGGCCGACGATGTACCACGCAACCTCGTACTCGCCGCCCTCAGCGCGGCGCATTTTGCGCTTGGCTTCTTTGCGCTGCTTGCTGTCTAAGATGTCTTTCAGGTAGGCGTCGTAGCTTTGCGGCAGGTGGATGAGCGGGGCCACGTCGTTTTCCTCAAAGTTGACCTCAAAGCCCTGTTCGCGCAGCACATCTGGGAAGTGGGTGTATGTTGGTGAGTCTTCCGGGATGTTGGCAAGGCCGATTGCGTCGAAAGCAGTATCGTGCTGCTCACACAGGTAGGCGGCAAGCTGCTGGTAGACGACTTCCTGCTCGTCCGTGTCAACAATCAGGTTCATATAGTCGGTTACATCTACATGGCCGATGAAGCGCAACGTGCGTTTGCCGCTGTCTGCTTCTTCGATGAAGCACGGGGCGGCCCCCACCAGCTTGCCCGCGTCGTTCTCACAGGTGACGATCCACAGGCTGCCTGGATGGTAGGCCGCCCACCACGCGGTTTGCCATTCCCAGGTACTAAAGGGGGTGTTGGCGGTGCTGCGCTGGACGAGGTCGTTCCAAACTGGCTTGAGGCCGTCAAGGGCGTTAGCCGAGGTATGTAATGTCAGGTTCAAGGTCACTTGCTCCGGTGATGTGACGTGGCATCTAAGTCAGATTAACTTCACATTGCAAATCTTACATGGGCACGATTAGGGCGTCGTTAGATGTGTGTTGGCAGATTATGCCGCAAATTGCTTGACACATCCGCCAGATGCGCTAGTATCATTCGCTATGAGCGACCAAACTTTCATTATCCCCAACATCCGACGCCGCCACACCCGCATCCCTAAACCGTGAGCAGGTTGGGCTGTTTTGTTGATCGGTGAAAGCCTGTCATTTGTAAAGCCAACACCCCGAACACTGCGTCGGGGTGTTTTTCGTATGCGAGGAGACATTGTAACGTGAACCGTAAAGAACCTGTGAAGAAGGTTGTGCTGGCCTACAGCGGCGGCCTGGATACATCTGTGATTGTGCCCTGGTTGAAGAACAACTATGGCAATTGTGAGGTCATCTGCTTTACGGCGGATTTGGGCCAGGGTGATGAACTGGACGGCCTGGAAGAAAAAGCTATCAAGACCGGGGCCAGCAAGCTGTACATCCGGGACTTGCGGGCCGAGTTCTTGACGGAGTTTGTTTACCCTACGATGATGGCTGGTGCCGTGTATGAGCGTGAGTATTTGTTAGGCACATCGTTTGCACGCCCGCTGATTGCCAAGCATCTGGTAGATATTGCGGAAAAAGAGGGTGCCGACGCCATCGCACATGGCTGCACGGGCAAGGGTAACGACCAGGTGCGCTTTGAGGTGACCGCTATGGCGCTTAACCCGCGCCTGCGCGTGATTGCCCCCTGGCGTGAGTGGGAAATCCGCAGCCGTGAGGACGCGATTGCCTATGCGGCTGAGTTCAACGTGCCGGTGGTAGCAACGGCGAAGTCTATCTACAGTCGAGATCGCAACATCTATCATATGAGCCATGAAGGGGGCCTGCTGGAAGACCCCTGGAACGAGCCGGAAGCCAGTATGTTCACGCTCACGGTTAGCCCAGAACAGGCACCGGATAAGGCCGAGTATGTCGAAATTGGCTTTGAGCAGGGTATGCCTATCAGCATTGACTCAGAAAAGCTGCCCGCAGTTGAATTGTTTGATCGGTTCAATGCGATAGCGGCCAGGCACGGTATCGGGCGTGTGGATATGGTGGAAAACCGGCTGGTGGGCATGAAGAATCGCGGGGTGTACGAAACGCCGGGGGGCACGCTGGTTCACCGGGCACATCAGGCGCTGGAAAGCATCTGCCTGGACAAGCTGACCCTGCAATACAAAGACACGCTTGCTATCAAGTACGCGGAGCTGACGTATAACGGCCAGTGGTACACCAAGCTGCGCCAGTCGTTGGATGCGTTTGTGCGCGAAACGCAAACAAGCGTGATCGGCACAGTGCGGCTGAAGTTGTATAAAGGCAACGTCATTGTCGTGGGGCGTAAGAGTCCGTACAGCCTGTACCGCGAAGACTATGCCTCGTTCGGTGAGGAAGACGTTTACAATCAGGCAGATGCGGAGGGCTTCATCAATCTGTTTGGCCTGCCGATGAAGGTTCAGGCGCTGCTTAACATTGAAGGCGGCATGGAAGGCCGCTACGACGAGCCGGATTACAGCAAGTTTAAGCGCGACTAAGCCTGTTAGGCACGGGGTGTGAATGGCGCTAGGATACATGGGCGAGGCAGCGCGGTGTGTTTGTCTCGCCCCATTACGGGAGTGGGTTGCAAGGAGATGGGACGATGACGCTTTGGGGCGGGCGCTTTAGTGAGCCAACCGACGACGACTTACGCAAGCTGAACGACAGCCTGCCATTTGACAGGCGCATGGTGATGCAGGACATTCGTGGGAGTGTGGCCTATGCCCGTGCGATTCAGATTGCCGGGATTATCACACCGCTGGAAGCTGAAAAGCTGGTCGATGGGTTGTATCAGGTCAAAGCGGAGTTTGACAGCGGCCTGTTCGAGTTCCGAGATGGTGACGAGGACATTCACACAGCGGTTGAGCGGCGCTTGATCGAAATTGTAGGGTCTTTGGGGGGCAAGCTGCACACCGGGCGCAGCCGCAACGATCAGGTGGCGACGGACTTTCGGCTGTGGGTGATGGATGCGATCAAAACCGTGATGGGTCAGTTGCGAGGGGTGCAGGCAGCGCTGGTGGAGTCAGCAGCGGCCCAGGCTGATACGTTGATGCCGGGGTACACGCACTTGCAGCCCGCGCAGCCGATTACGGCGGGTCACTGGCTAATGAGCTACTTTTGGATGTTGCAGCGCGACATTGAGCGCTTGCAAGATGCCCGCCGCCGCACGTCTGTGCTGCCGCTGGGCAGTGGGGCGCTGGCTGGCACGCCGTTTGCAATTGACCGGGAAGCGTTGGCCGAGCAGTTGGGCTTTGAGCGCATTAGCAGCAACAGCCTGGACGCGGTGAGTGACCGCGATTTTGTGGCAGAAACGCTGTTTGCGCTGGCATTGGTGGGCACGCACTTCAGCCGGTTGGCAGAAGATGTGATTCTGTACAGCAACCCGGCGTTTGGCTTCGTTACGCTGGCAGACCGCTACAGCACGGGTTCCAGCTTGATGCCACAAAAGCGCAACGCTGACCCGATGGAACTCACACGCGGCAAGGCCGGGCGGCTGTTCGGGAATCTATCCGGGCTGATAGTGACGCTAAAGGGGCTGCCGAGCGGTTACAACAAGGATTTACAAGAGGACAAAGAAGCCCTGTTCGACAGTGTGGATACGCTGGCGAGGCTGCTGCCTGTCGTCGCGGCGGTGATAGGCACATTGCAATTTCACCCTGACAAGATGCTGGCCGCCCTGGATGACGCGATGCTGGCAACCGACCTGGCGGACTATCTGGTGGCGAAGGGGGTGCCGTTCCGGTTGGCGCATAAGATTGTGGGCGAGGTGGTGGTTGACGCTGAAGCACGGGGTGTAGCGCTATCTGAATTGACGGTAGAGGCGTTCAAGCAGCACTCGCCGCACTTTGGTGATGATGTGCATGTGGTGTTCGATTTTGCGGCGGCGGTTGCCAAACGCCGTGCCCCCGGTGGCACGGCCCCGGAGGCTGTGCGCGAACAAATTGAGCAGGCGCGGGCGTTAATCACGGGATAGTTGGTGCTTTTGCACAAACTACGTCGGTTATCTTATATGAAATTCAGATATATCTGTGAACCGAGTTGACAGATGTGTAAAACCCGGCTACCCTGACTGTCACGTTGGTAACTTTACGCGGAAACGAACCGTGAACGTTCGACAAAACTGGATTATCACCAACAATCTAATCGTCGTGGTACTCGTGCTTGTAATTAGCAACGGGTTGACAGGACTTGGGTGGTAGACGGTAGCGGCGACTGAAAAGCAGCGAACAAAGCCTCCCAAGCGGGAGGCTTTTTTAGTTTTAGGGCCAATTGCAACGATCATGAACACATCGCACAAGCAAAACTCACAGCACGACAACTCGGCAACCTGCATGGGGCGTTCCCACGCAGCCGCTGCCCGCTGTGCGGCATTCAATGCAGGGCAAAACAATCGCAAATTTGGGTTATATACGCGCCTACCGAATTGCAACGGTAGGCGCGATTTTTTTGGGTTAACAAGTGTGGGAGAGGGGTAGGTTTATGCCGACTTCTAAATGGATTTGGATGGATGGTGAGTTCGTGCGCTATGAAGATGCAACCGTGCATGTAACGGCGCACGCGCTGCATTATGGGTCAAGCGTGTTTGAAGGCGAGCGTGCTTACAACACGCCGCAAGGCGCTGCGGTGTTCCGGTTGAAGGAACACACCCGGCGCATGTTCCACTCTGCGAAGATCATGCGGATTGAGATGCCGTACACCGAAGATGAGATCAACGCAGCCACCGTAGAAACCGTGCGGCGCAATGGCTACGATTCGTGCTACATCCGTCCGGTGGCTTTTCGGGGGGCGCACCCCAACGGCCTGCAAGGGCTGGAAGGGCGCACCTCGCCGACGCAGGTGTCGATCATCACGATGGAGTGGGGGCGCTATCTCGGTCAGGAGGCGATTGAGAAGGGCGTCGATGTGCAGGTGAGTTCCTGGCGGCGCATGACCCCCGGCGCGCTGACGCCGATGGGCAAGATCGGCGGCCAGTACGTCAACAGCCAGTACATCAGCATGGAAGCGAAGGACAACGGCTTCAACGAGGGCATTGCTTTGGATGCAAATGGGCTGGTGAGTGAAGGTGCGGGTGAAAACCTGTTCGTGGTTCACGATGGGGTGGTGTACACACCCGGTATGGCGTCGTCGATTCTGATCGGCATCACCCGCGATAGTGCGCTCACCATCCTGAATGACCTGGGCTACGAGGTGAAGTATCAGGCTATCCCGCGTGAGATGCTGTACATGGCCGATGAAGTCTTCTTCACGGGCACCGCTGCCGAGATTACGCCGATTCGTTCGGTAGACCGCATTCAAGTGGGTGCGGGTACACGCGGCCCCATCACCAAAGCAGTGCAGGATATGTTCTTCGGCATTACTTCCGGCCAAATGCCGGACAAGTTTGGCTGGCTAACGCATGTTCAGCAGCCACAGACTGCAAAATAGCTCTTTAATCCAGGAGAAAACAATGGCTCAGTTAACGGGCGCAGATATTATCATGGAGTGCTTGCTGCGTGAGGGTGTGGACGTGATCTTCGGGTATCCCGGCGGCGCTATCCTCCCCACATACGACGCACTCCACAAGTACCGCGATCAGATTCATCATGTGTTGGTGCGTCACGAGCAGGGCGCTAGCCACATGGCAGACGGCTATGCGCGTGTTTCTGGACGGGTTGGGGTGTGTATGGCCACCAGCGGCCCCGGCGCAACGAACCTCGTGACGGGGTTGGCAACCGCGATGATGGATTCCAGCCCGGTTGTGGCGATTACCGGGCAGGTGGGCACTACGGCGATTGGCTCCGATGCCTTCCAGGAGACGGATGTAACAGGTGTAACACTGCCTGTCACCAAGCACAACTACCTTGTGTATGACGTTGAAGAACTGGCCTACACCGTGCGCGAGGCGTTCCACATTGCGCGGTCGGGCCGTCCGGGGCCAGTGCTGATTGACGTGCCGAAAGACGTGCAGAAGGCGGTGACGGAGTTCATCTACCCGGAAGACGAGATTATGCTGCCGGGGTACCGTGTGCCCATTGAAGGAACAGAAGAGCAAAACGCTGCTGCCCTCAACCTGATTCACCAGGCACAGCGCCCGATCATCCTGGCAGGGCACGGCATTTTGATGTCTGGCGCGATGGATGAACTCAAGCACCTGGCCGAAGTCGTGCAGATTCCAGTGACGACGACGCTGCTGGGCAAGGGGGCCATCCCGCAAAACCACCCGATGTGCATTGGCTGGATGGGGATGCACGGAGACGCGGCCAGCAATCATGCCATCCAGGAGGCAGACCTGCTTATTGCGCTGGGAATGCGCTTTGATGACCGCGTGACCGGCAACCTGAAGACGTATGCACCCAACGCCAAAAAGGTTCATGTAGATATTGACCCATCTGAGTTGAATAAGAACGTGAAGGTGGATGTCGGTATTGCAGGTGACCTGCGGACGGTGCTAGCGCAGTGGGCACCCAACCTGCAACAGCGTGACCACAGCGCATGGCTCAACCACATCCGTGACTGGCAAGAAGACGCTGACGAGCGCGACATCGTGCATCACGACATGGGCGACCGGCTCATTGGCCCGCAGGTGATTTACGACCTTTGGCAGTACACGGACGGCAATGCCGTCACCGTCACGGATGTGGGCCAGCATCAGATGCTGGAAGCGCAGTATTACCCGCATAACCGCCCCAACACGCTGTTGACGAGCGGTGGCCTGGGCACGATGGGCTTTGGCTTCCCGGCAGCGATGGGCGCGAAGTTTGGTAACCCGGATGAAGAAATTTGGGCGATTGTGGGCGACGGCGGCTTCCAGATGACGCTGTGCGAAATGGCCACCGCCAAACAGGAAAACGTTAACGTCAACATTGCGGTGCTGAACAACGCTTTTTTGGGTATGGTGCGCCAATGGCAGGAAATCTTCTACGATGAGCGCTACCAATCCACGCCGATGGTCAACCCGGACTTTTGCAAGCTGGCGGAAGCCTACGGTATCCCGTCCATGCGGGTGACGCACCGTGACCAGATTGAGGAGAGTGTAGCGTTTGCCCGCAGCATCGACGGCCCGGTGCTGATTGAGTACGTCATCGAGAAGGATGACATGGTTTACCCGATGGTTCCGGCAGGGGCTGACTTGCATGACATGATTCGCCGCCCCAAACCTGGAGAGATAGTTCATGAATAACGAAACCGCTCCCAATAAGATCACAGTTGTTGCCCTGGTCGAAAACAAGCCCGGTGTGCTAAACCGTGTAGCCAGCCTGTTCCGGCGGCGCAACTTCAACGTGGATAGCCTTACGGTGGGCCGCACGCACAAACCGCACATCAGCCGGATGACGATTGTTGTGGATGTCGCTCGCATGAACCCCAATCTGGTTGCGGCTAACCTGCAAAAGCTGGTGAATGTGATCGACGTGCGAATTTTGCGCGATCAGCCGTTTATCAGCCGGGACCTCGCGCTGATTAAGGTTCGCACAAATGACGCGGACTCCCATAATGGCGTGACCGAAATTTGTGAACGCTATCCTGCACGCATTGTGGACATGGGGCCAGATGTTTGCATTATCCAGGTGACGGCTAGCGGGCCGATGGTCGAGGAGATTATCAACCAACTGCGGCCTATTGGCATCATTGAGATGGTGCGGACGGGTGTGGTGGCGATGGCACGCGGGACGCGCATCATTGACAGCAACTACGAGCCGCCAGAGGCAATGAAGAAGGCGGTCATGGGTGAAAACGGATACCCGGTTTAGGGTGTTCACGCATAGGGTTTGATGCATCAAACCCCTTTCCAGGCGGATATGCCATTGGGGTATACGCCAACTAACGAATTTTAACTTTTCAGGAAGGGTTTAAGACACATGCCAGCAACACTTTACTACGATAGCGACGCAGACAGCAGCCTGTTGCAGGGCAAAAAGATCGCCGTGATTGGCTACGGCAGCCAGGGTCACGCGCACGCGCTCAACGCGCACGACAGCGGCATGGATGTAATAATTGGACTGCATGAGGGCAGCAAGAGCCGTGCCAAAGCCGAGGCCGACGGCCTGACGGTCATGACTGTGGCCGATGCGGTGGCCGCCGCCGATGTGGTCATGGTGCTGGTGCCAGACACGGTGCAGCCGAAGGTGTATGAGGAAAGCATCGCGGGGAACCTGAAGGAAGGGGCCATGCTGATGTTCGCGCACGGCTTCAACATCCACTTTAAGACGATTGTGCCGCCGGAAACGGTAGATGTAAGTATGATCGCACCGAAGGCCCCCGGCCACCGCGTGCGCGAAGTGTATACAGAAGGTGCGGGCACGCCGGGGCTGTTGGCCGTCTATCAGGATGCGACGGGTGAGGCCAGGCAGAAGGCCCTGGCCTACGCCCAGGCGATTGGCTGCACCCGCGCTGGCGTGATCGAGACGACCTTCAAGGAAGAAACGGAAACCGACCTGTTTGGCGAGCAGTCCGTGTTGTGTGGCGGTGTGACCGCGCTGGTGCGTGCTGGCTTCGAGACGCTGGTGAAAGCGGGCTATCAGCCAGAAGTGGCCTACTTTGAGTGTATGCACGAACTCAAGCTGATTGTGGACCTGATGTACGAGGGTGGGCTGAGCTATATGTGGTACAGCGTGTCTAACACGGCAGAGCAGGGCGGCTACGAGATCGGTGACGAAATCGAAGGGCTGATTAAAGAGGAGTTTGCCGGAGTGCTGTCGCGCATCCAAAGTGGGGACTTCGCCAACCGCTGGATTGAGGAAAACAAGAACGGGCGCTCGAACTTCAACGCCCGCCGCGCCCAGGAACACGACCTGCTGATTGAGAAGGTGGGCGAAGACCTGCGCGATATGATGCCGTTCCTGAACGCCAAGAAGATTAAGCAGCAAGACTAAGAGAGGCGGCGTTCACATGGCTGACGAACCCGGTGTCGTGACGAAAGGGGGTGATGCCGATGTCCGAAAGTGACCTTAGCGACCTTACAAACCTGACCATCACTTATTCAGACAGAAAGGAACATCCCCATTATGGTAGAAAGAACGTATGACGATAAGACCGTTCGCATTTTTGACACCACCCTGCGTGACGGTGAGCAAAGCCCCGGTGCCACGCTGAGCAGCGCGGAAAAGCTGGAAATCGCCCGCCAGTTGGATGCGCTGGGTGTAGACATCATTGAGGCGGGCTTCCCGGCGGCCTCACCGGATGACCTGGCCGCTGTGCAGCGCATCGCCAGTGAAGTTGGCAACGAAGATGGCCCGGTGATTGCTGGGCTGGCCCGTGCGGTGGAAAGTGACATCCGCACCTGCTGGGACGGTGTGAAGTACGCCGCCAGGCCGCGCATTCACACGTTCCTGGGCACGTCGGATATTCACCTGAAATACCAGACGGGCCTGACGCGCCAGCAAGGGTTGGAGCGCATTCGGATGGCGGTGATGCTGGCGAAGAGCTTCTGCGATGACGTGGAGTTCAGCCCGATGGACGCGGGCCGTACCGACATGGAATATCTGTTGGAGGTGCTGGCACTAGCTGTTGAGTGTGGCGCAACCACGCTGAACATTCCTGATACCGTCGGCTACGTAACGCCGCAGGAGTGGGGCGAGACAATTACGCAGTTGGTGGCAGAAACGCCCGGTGCTGGCCCCGGCAGTGATGTCATCTGGTCGGTACACTGCCACAATGACCTGGGCATGGCCACAGCGAACACGCTGGCTGGCGTCAAGAGCGGTGCCCGTCAGGTGGAGGTGACCATCAATGGAATTGGCGAACGCGCAGGCAATACTAGCCTGGAAGAAGTCGTTATGGCGATTCACACCCGCCCCCAGTTCTACAACCTGCGGACGAACATCAACACGCGGGAAATCACCAAGTCCAGCCGCATGGTGAGCAACTACACCGGGCTGCTCATCCAGCCGAACAAGGCTATCGTCGGGCAAAACGCCTTCGCCCACGAGGCGGGCATTCATCAGGACGGGATGCTGAAGAACGCCAGCACCTACGAAATCATGACGCCGGAAACGGTGGGCCTCAGCCAGAGCCGTTTGGTGTTGGGCAAGCACAGTGGTCGTCATGCGCTGCGGGTGCGCCTGCGCGAACTGGGCTACGAACTGACGGACGACGAACTGAAAGATGTGTTTGTGCGCTTCAAGGATTTGGCTGATGCCAAGAAGACCGTCACGGACGCTGACCTGGAAGCACTCATGCAGGACAAGTTCCAGGGCGTGGATGAGATTTTTACCCTGACGGACATTCAGGTGACGTGCGGCACAATGGGTATGCCCACGGCGACTGCCAGGCTGGTTAATAAAGAAGGCAACGAGTTCATTCATGCGGCAGTGGGCGTCGGCCCGGTGGATGCAGCCTTCCGCGCATTGGATGCCATCGTGAAGTGCCCGAATAACCTGATCGAGTACAGCGTTCACAGCGTGACGGAGGGCATTCAGGCGTTGGGGGAGGTGACGATTCGCATCGCCACACTGGATGGCAGCCGTTCTGTGGGCGGTTATGCCGCCAATGACGATGTAATTGTTGCCAGCGTCCGCGCTTATCTGACGGCGCTGAACCGCATGTTGACGGTTATTGGTTATGGTGACCAGAAGCCCGAAGGCGATGCCGCCATGTTGGGCGCTGCCCAACCTGCCGAATAACCCCTTAAATGCCAGGGGCAGGTGCGATAACATCTGCCCCCTATAACACACAGAATTAGCAAACGATAAATTCAGAGGGATTTACTGTCATGAGTCAACCTCAAACCCTGTTTGAGAAAGTATGGAACAAGCACGTTGTGCGCCCGCAAACGGAAGACGCCCCGGCGGTGCTGTATATTGACCTGCACCTGATTCACGAAGTCACGTCGCCGCAGGCTTTTACCCAACTGCGTGAGCGCGGCCTGAAGGTGCGCCGCCCGGACTTGACCCTGGCGACGATGGATCACAGCACACCGACCACCCCTAAAAACGCTGATGGTGTTATCCCGGTAACGGATGTGCTGGGGGCCAAGCAGCTTGATATGCTCCGCAAAAACACCGCCGACTTTGGCATTCCGCTGTTCAACCTGGGCGGTGAAAAGCAGGGTATCGTCCATGTGATTGGGCCAGAGCAAGGGCTAACACAACCGGGTATGACCATCGTGTGTGGTGACAGCCACACCAGCACGCACGGCGCATTTGGGGCATTGGGCTTCGGCATCGGCACGAGTGAAGTGGCGCATGTGCTGGCCACGCAAACGCTGCTTCAAAACAAGCCAAAGACAATGGCTATCAAGGTAGACGGCACGCTGGGCGAAGGCGTGGTGGCGAAGGACATCATTCTGGCAATCATCGCCAAGATCGGTGTGGGTGGCGGTACGGGGTACGTTCTTGAGTACATGGGCAGCGCCATCCGCAACCTGAGCATGGACGGGCGCATGACCATTTGCAACATGAGCATTGAAGGGGGTGCGCGTGCAGGCATGATTGCGCCGGACGAAACCACATTTGAGTATGTGTATGGCCGTCCGGCAGCGCCAACGGGCGAGGACTGGAACCGTGCTGTGGCCGAGTGGCGCACGCTCCCGACGGACGAGGGTGCGACGTTTGATGCCACCGTCGAACTCAACGCAGATGACCTGGTGCCGATGATTACCTACGGCACGAACCCCGGTATGGGGATGAAGATCACCGATGCGGTGCCCGACCCGGACGCTGAGCGCCAAGTCAGCAATAAGGCAGCCCTTGATAAAGCCCTCACCTACATGGACTTGCAGCCGGGCCAGAGTTTGCTGGGCAAGAAGGTGGATGTGGTCTTCATCGGGAGCTGCACCAACAGCCGCATCAGTGACCTGCGCCTGGCCGCAAGCATGTTGGAAGGCCGCAAGGTTGCTGATGACCTGCGTGTGATGGTGGTTCCGGGCAGCGCACAGGTGAAGAAGCAGGCCGAGCGCGAGGGTCTGGACGAGGTGTTCAAGTCGGCAGGTGCTGAGTGGCGCGAAGCGGGTTGTTCCATGTGCATTGCCATGAACGGTGACCAGCTCGCTCCGGGCCAGTATGCGGTGAGTACGAGCAACCGCAACTTTGAAGGCCGTCAGGGTAAGGGCGGGCGCACCTTCCTGGCCAGCCCGTTGACCGCTGCCGCAACCGCGCTCAACGGCGTTATTACAGACCCGCGTGTGGTGTTGGGTGAACGGGACGCGCTGCCGGTTTAGGCAACCAAGATAGCAATTGTGGGTGGGTGTGCCTATGGTGCGCCCCACATCAATACGGAGAGAGACAATTATGGAACCCATCAAGACGTTTAAGGCCACGATGGCCCCGCTACCGATCAACGACATTGACACTGACCAGATCATTCCGGCCCGCTTCCTAAAGGTGACGGACAAAGAAGGTTTGGGTAAGAGTGCCTTTGCTGACTGGCGCTACGAAGAAGACGGCACCCCCAAGCCAGAGTTTGTGCTGAACAAGCCGGAATACACCAACGCCCGTATTCTGATTGGGGGCAATAACTTTGGCTGTGGTAGTTCGCGTGAACATGCGCCCTGGGCGCTTGTGGGCGCGGGAATGCAGGCGGTTATCAGCACCTACTTTGCGGACATCTTCCGTAATAACGCGCTCAAAAACGGGCTGCTGCCGGTTGTGGTGGACGAGGAAACACACCGCCAACTGGTGAGCCTGTCTGAAGAAGACCCCGCCAGCGAAATCGAAATTGATCTGGAAACCCAAACACTCACGCTGCCGGACGGGCGCACGGTTAACTTCCCCATTGACGGCTTTTCCAAGCACTGCCTGCTTAACGGCATCGATCAGATGGGCTACCTGCTGGAAATGGGCACAGATACGGAACAGTTTGAATCCGCTTATGGCAGCCGCATCAGCACTGATGTGGTAAGGGAGTAGCCTGGATGCCCCAACACATCGCTGTATATGACACCACGCTCCGCGATGGCACGCAGCGCGAGGGTATTTCGCTGTCACTGGCAGATAAGCTCAAAATCACGCACCTGCTGGATGAACTGGGCGTGGATTACATCGAAGGTGGGTGGCCGGGGTCTAACCCCAAAGACGCGGCTTACTTCAAGGCGGTTCATAAGCTGAACCTGAAGCACACCCAAATAGCCGCGTTTGGCTCCACATGCCGCAAAGGCAGTGACCCGGCGAACGATGACAATATTAAGGCGCTGGTAGACGCCCAAACACCTGTGGTGACGGTTGTTGGCAAAACGTCCATGCTGCATGTGACAGACGTGCTGCGAACCACGCCAGAAGAAAATCTGCGGATCATCAAGGACAGCGTGGCTTACCTGAAGTCACTGGGCAAAGAGGTGATTTACGACGCGGAACACTTCTTTGATGGCACCAAGCTGGACCTGGAATACGCTTTTGATACGATCAAGGCGGCGGTGGATGGCGGTGCAGACTGGGTGGTGCTGTGTGATACCAACGGTGGTTCATTGCCCTGGGAAGTGGCGCAGTTGTTTGAGGCGGTGCAGAGCGCCTTCCCCGATGTGGCATTGGGGGTGCATACCCACAACGACGGCGAGCTTGCTGTAGCGAATACGCTGGCGGCGGTGCAGGCCGGGGCGGTTCATGTGCAGGGTACCATCAATGGGTATGGGGAGCGCTGCGGCAATGCCAACCTGTGCAGCATCATCCCAGATTTGCAGCTCAAGATGGGCTACAACTGTGTACCGGCTGACAGCCTGCGCACATTGACGAAACTATCGCTGACGGTAGCGGAAATCGCCAACCTCGCACCCGATACCCACCTCGCCTATGTGGGGCGCAGCGCTTTCGCGCACAAAGGTGGCATTCATGTTGCGGCCATCCGGCGCAATGTGGATAGCTACCAGCACATTGACCCGGCACTCGTCGGTAATGAAATGCGCGTTCTTGTGAGTGACCTATCGGGGCGTGGCAACCTGCTCAGTAAGGCGGAGGAGTTTGGCCTGGATGTGACCAGCACCGAGGCCGTGCGTGTGCTGGATG
Source organism: Anaerolineae bacterium (assembly GCA_034437575.1). GTDB lineage: Bacteria > Chloroflexota > Anaerolineae > Aggregatilineales > Phototrophicaceae > DAOTTY01. Next base: position 41,335 of record DAOTTY010000071.1, read on the forward strand.
AGATCAAGGCGCTGGAACACGAGGGCTTTGTGTTTGAAGGGGCAGAAGCATCTGTGGCGATTCGGCTGCACCGCGCTCAGCCGGGCTACAAGCCGATTTTCAAGCTGATTGACTTCACAGCGATTGTGGAAGACCGTCGCGGACGTGGCCCGCTGGCTGAAGCGATGGTCAAGCTGGATATTGACGGCGATGTGGTTCACACCGCAGCCGAGGGTAATGGCCCGGTTAATGCGCTGGACCTTGCCTTACGCAAGGCGCTGATGCCGCGCTACCCGCTGGTGGCAGACTTCCAACTGGCTGACTACAAGGTGCGTATCCTCAACAGTGACCAGGGCACGGCTGCGACGACGCGCGTGTTTATCGACACACAGATGGGCAGCAAGCGCTGGAGTACGGTGGGCGCGGGGTCAAACATCATCCGGGCGAGTTGGCTGGCCCTGGTGGATAGTGTGGAATACGCGCTGTGCCTGGCCTGGGATGGTAACGACCCGCTAGTAGAAAACGCCGAAGGTCCGGCGGTTGCTGCCAAGTAGATGCGCGGGATTGTGGCCTGTGGGCTAATTATGATGGTTGTGGCGGTGAGTGGGTGCGGGGCACAGCCAACAGGGGTGCCGCCAACAAATACGCCCCGCCCGACGCTCCCGCCGCGTACCGCACCAACGGCCATCCCGACGCCTGCGGACGGTGGTAACGTGGCTGTGGGCGAGTTTGTGGTGGTGCTGCTGCCTGGGCAGACGCCGGTGGATGTGCTGCTAACCGTCGAAGCTGAGCAGGCAGTGTCGATTACCGCTGCGGCGCTCACTGATGACTTTGAGGGCAACCCGCTTGACCCGGTATTGGAAGTTATCGGCAGTGAGAATACGCGGCTGGCCTATGACGATGACAGCGGCGAGATTGAGCGTGATGCGGCCATACGCGGGTTGCAATTGCCGCCGGGTGCATACATCGTCCGGGTGAATGCGTTTAATGGATTTCAGCGCGGTGAGATTGCGCTGCGCGTCGAAGGGGAGGATGAGTTAGAGTGAAAGCAAAGATTGCAGTATTAGCCGGTGACGGCATTGGCCCGGAGGTGACGGGTAAGGCCGTTGAGGTGCTGGAAAAGGTCGCGGGTCAGTTCGGGCATGAATTCGCGTTTGAACACGCGCTGATGGGCGGCATTGCCATTGATGAAACGGGCGACCCGCTGCCAGAAGCGACCATCAAAGTGTGTGAGGGGGCCGATGCGATTTTGCTGGGGGCGGTAGGTGGCCCGCAGTGGAGTGACCCCACAGCCAATGTGCGCCCAGAGCAAGGGCTGCTCAAAATCCGGCAGCACTTTGGGTTGTTTGCCAACCTGCGCCCGGTGAAAATCTACCCGGCGCTGACGCAGCACGCGCCGCTGCGCCCTGACCTGCTGGAAGGCGTGGATATGCTGTTCGTGCGCGAGCTAACGGGCGGCATCTACTTTGGAGAGCGGCGTGAGCAGGCTGACGGCGAGGACGCCTACGACACAATGTATTACACCCGTGAGGAAGTCGGGCGGGTGGCTAATGTCGCCTTCCGAGCAGCGCAGGGCCGCCGTAAGAAGCTCACGTCAGTAGACAAGGCAAACGTGTTGGCGGCAATGCGTTTGTGGCGGCGCACAGTGGTCGAAGTGCATGAGGACTATGCCGATGTTGAACTGGAACACCTGCTGGTAGATGCCGCAACGATGCATATGCTCACGCGCCCGGCGGACTTTGATGTGATTGTAGCGGGCAATATGTTCGGGGACATCCTGAGTGATGAGGCGAGTGTGCTGGCCGGGTCATTGGGGATGCTGCCGTCGGCGTCGTTGGGGTTGGAACGGTTTGGGCTGTACGAACCCATTCACGGCTCTGCGCCGGACATCGCCGGACAGGGCAAAGCCAACCCCACCGCCATGATCCTGAGTGCGGCGCTGCTGCTGCGCTACAGCCTGAACCTCGAAAACGAGGCGGCGGCTGTTGAGGCGGCAGTGGATAAGGTCATTGATGATGGGGCACGCACGGCAGATATTGCCCCGCGTGGCGGTGAGTTCGTCAGCACGGATGAGTTTGCATCAGCAGTGATAGCCGCGCTTTAGTGGTGTAAGTATCACATTGATGCGGCAAACCCAAGTCGCGTTAGGATGTGTACTGGCAGGCTGTCGCCCTCCTCAATGATGGCCTGCCATACATCCACACCTGTGACCGCTTCGGCACGTCCGGCTTCGATGGCCAGGTCGTGTGCCAGACTGAGAATCACGGTGGCACGCGGCGTGTACGGGTGACCCCCCCACAGCACTTTATCATCGCCAGGGCTGGCGTAAGCGAATGTGTACGCAATCACAGTGCCGGGGTCAATGTCCTGCAATTGCAGTGTTTCGCTTACAGCCGCGTCCTCAGAAACGACCGCGATGAACAAGTGCTCCACACCCAGATAAGCATGGTGCATCTGGGCGGCTTGCTGACGGGCAGCGATGAGGACCTCTGGCAGGGTCGTCGGCGTAGATGCCATCAGATTATGCCATTTCCTCAAGGGTGTAACGCAGCCAGGTTTTACCAACGCGGAACAACTGTCCCGGTTGAAGCGGCACGGCCCCACTTACAGGGGTGGCTTCGCCAATGTGGTTGGGATGTTCGGTAAAGGTGCCGTTCTTGCTGCTGGCGTCAAGCAGCCACCAGTCGTTGTGGCGCTGCTGTAGTGTTGCATGATACCGCGAGATCACCGCGTCTGTGCCAATAATGATGTCGTTGCCTGTGCCGCGCCCGATGGTGACTTCCCCGGTGAGTAGGGCCGCTACCAGGAAGCTAAACACCTCGCCGTCAAGCGGGCCGCTCATGACCGTGATGGTCAGGTGTTGTGCCACTACTGCTTCTCCTCTGGTTTGCGCTGGCCGCCGCTTGCAAAACATCGTGATTGTGGTTCAATCAGGCGCTTGTGGGTCAATCAGGCGAAAGGTCGCCCCTTGCTATACTCCAGGCGCTTAACCGCTGTAACAAGCCTTATCCTGCTGCTCATTGTGATTATGCCGTGGCTGCCTTACCTGGGCAAGAATACGGCTCATCTGGATGCGTGGCGCTTTATGTCCAACGCGGCGCAGGGCGAGTTTCTGCTGCATCCGGGCAGGCCGCTGACGTGGCTGCCCTGGTGGGGCGTGTATCGGCTTTTTCCAGAGTCGTTCACGGGCGTGCAGGTATTTTTGATCCTGTTGCAGTGGGGCAAGGTGCTGGCGTTTTGGGCGCTGCTGCGCGACCTGCCGTGCATCCGGGGGCAGCCCGCTGCTTTGCACGTCACGGCGGCGGCGCTGCTGGCGGTTTACTCAACGGATGTGAGCCTGTACTGGCTGGGTACGCTGGCCACGCAGTTGAGCCTGCTCAGCTTTGTGCTGGCGGTGTGGCTGCTGTTGTGGCATGTACGGGAGCCGCACACTATAAAGCTCGTCGCAATGGTCGTGTGCCTGTACCTGACGGTTGGGACACATGAGCGCTACTATGCGTTGATCTTCGCAGCGCCGCTGCTGCTTGGCCCGGCACTGCTGAAGGTGTGGCGTGTGGCCCTGCTTTGGTATGCGATCCCCGTGCTGCAACTGGCTTACTCTGTGTATGCGATCTTTTTGCGGCCTGCGGACTCGTACCAATCTGGATTGGTAGACCCCACTTACGAGTTTACGTCTTTAGCGTATATAGTGAATCGCACGACTTCATCCGTAATGCAGGTTGTGGGGCAAACATTGTGGATTCCGGTTACACGTAATGTTGAGAACAGCGAAATTGCGCTGAGCGCCGCCACCGGGTTCATTGCCGGGGGGTTGGTGGGGTGGTGGGCGGCTGAGCGGTTCGGGTTGCGGGTTCGGGCGGCTGCATGGACGGTCGGGTTGGGGTTGGTGACCATCGCATTAGGCTTTTTGCCGTTCACGATTACGGTGTATTACCAAAACAGTGACCGCACGTTCTTTTTGAGTGTGATGGGCGGGGCTGTGGTGTGGGCGGTGGCGGCATGGATTGTCCGGGAGCGGTTGCCGTTGGGTCGCTGGCTGCTGGCCTTGTTTGTGGCCGGGTTTGTGGCAGCACACACCCTGACCAACCTCAAGCTGCATCGCGGCTTTCGGGAGCAGTCGATACAGGTGCAAACCCTGGCCGATGCACTCATCACGGAGACTGGGCCGCTGCGCGAGGGTACATTGCTGTGGGTTGTCTTCCCAACGTTGGAGGAGCGCGTTGCAGCCGATAACCTGAACTTCCCCTGGATGATCGAGAGCATCTACCAGTATGTGTTCCAGCGGGATGTAATGGTGTGCATCAGTGATGCCGGGCAGCAGCCCCGCGCTGACTGTGAACTGCGCCAGGACGGCATCTATGTGGTGGCAAACCGCGAGCGTGCCGAGGCGCGGTTGTATCCGTATGAGCGCGTAGTGGCGATTGAAGTTATGCCGACCCGTAACACGGTGACGCTGCTGGGGCAAATCCCGGTGGAGGTGGCACCAATTGAGACTGATTTAATCAATGTAGGCTATACACCGCAAAGCAATTTACTGCCTGCGGATAGGTTGCCCGCCCGTTACAATAACGTGTTTGATTACGCAGCGCGGTAGGGGGTTTGTGGCAAACTGTCGCTTGCCATCCCATCATGAGGCGACTATACTTTGTTTATATCGGGGCGTAGCGCAGCCTGGTAGCGCGTTCGCATGGGGTGCGAAAGGTCGTGGGTTCAAATCCCGCCGCCCCGACAAAACTGAAACTCCCTCACTATGAGGGAGTTTTTTGTTTGCCGCGCTAATTGGCCTCAGATGTCCCCTCGTTGGCTGCAACTTCCTGAATGGGCAGCACCCCACCTGGGCACGAATTATAGCTTGTTCCCACTACCACATCATAATCCGCAACGCGGTTCGGGTCGGGCTGTTGGGTGATGGCCTCGCCGGATAGGTTCAGAATGGACGCGATTTCTGGTGTGCTGCTGCCCTTCGTCTGGCCGATGTAGTCCATGAGTGTTGTTTCTTCCTGGGTGGTGCCATCGGCAGTGCCAGCCGCATATGCTGAGAAGCCCGCGTTTTGCAGGGCTTCGGCTGCTACGCGGTCAATATCTGGCTTGCCCGTGCCATTGAACACACGGATGGTGGCACCGCGTACTTCGATTTGGTTGGCGGTGGGCGGTGCGTAGAAGTCCTGTAGCAGCGGGAGCAGCGTTTCGTATATGGGAAGCTGTACGTTGGACTCGCCATCGGGGGTCGTCCAGCTTTCGGTGTGGTAGGTGGGTGCCAGCGTGAACTGTTCGATCTTGCTGGTATCCAGGTTGATAGCGAGCGGTAGCAGGCTGATGGCTTCTTCGCGGCTCATGTTGGTTTCTACGATTTCCATGCCTTCGCTCCACAGGGCGGGCAACTGCGAAACCTGGCCGTTAGCGAGCGCCTTACGGAAGATTGCCCGAATAAGCTGCTGTTGGCGGCGGCCCCGGTCGAAGTCGGTGCTGTTTTTGCGGGAGCGGGCGAACCACTGCGCGTCGAAACCATCCAGGGTGTAATAGCCCACGTCTAGCGTTCGCAAGTAGTAGTTTTCTTCAAGTGGGCGGGTGAGGTCGAGGTCTTCGATGGGGGCGACGGGGTACCAGTCTTGATAGGCACAGTCTACGGCGATGTCCACGCCGCCCACAAGATCAACAATCTGCTCAAATTCAGTGATGTTCACCTTAGCGTAGTAGTGAATGTTGATGCCCAGGTTGTAGATGATTGTATCCCGGAACAGGCCGAAACCGCCGCCCGTCCAGCCCACTTGTTCACCCCAGCCGTAGGCCACATTCAGGCGGCTCATGCCTAGCCCCGGCACATACACGAACAGGTCACGCGGCAGGCTCATCATGTTGACGGTGCCAGTGTCCCGGTTAATGGAAACGATAATCATCGTATCTGTACGGATGGTGTTGTCGTTGGTGATTTCTTCATCGCTGCCCAGTAGCACAATGTTGACCAGGTCGTAACTGCGCTCAAGCGGCTCCAGGCGGGCCGGGATCGCTGTGGGGGCCGCGTCAATGAGGTTTTGTGGCGCATCCTCCGGGAAGAAGATAGTGGGCAGCACCAACGGTTCAACGGCGGGTATCGTCGCAGTGGCCTGGGCTTGCTGGGCCGGGACGGCTGTGCTTTCCGCTGGAATGGTGATTTCGATTTCTGGGCGGGGGGTGTTTGTGACGAATGTCAACGCATCCGGGGTCGCGGTTGGCTCCTGTTGTATCTCACGCTCGTGGCGCATCAGCATAAAGCCGCTGCGGGTCTCGCCCTCGGCGGGAGCCGCCGCCGTCGCTGCCGCCTCAAATTCTGCTGCCCGTGAGCGGTATTCCATCTGTTGGCCGATGCGCGTGGTCACTGTGCTGACGACACTGCTGCTCAGCCACAGGGTTGCTGCGAAGATCGCCAACGGCAGCACCACCACCAGCAGCGTTTCAAACACCCGTCGCAACCGGGATCGCCGCTGCGGTGTTGGCGCATGTTGTTCCTCGACCATATTCGCTCCTTTGCATAGACGTTATTCAGTGTTGCAATTGGCAGGCCAGTTTAACGGAACAAAAATGGAACGCAATGCCTACTCGAAGATCACAGGGACAACGCAGGGTTCTACAAAGTTGCCCGTGCGGTCTACAACGGTGAGCTTGACCCAGTACAGGCCGTCGTCGAACATCTCTGCATTGACGGCCCCCAGTGATCCATTGCTGACGGGGTCAAACGATTGCGAGTAGAAGTTGTAGACGTTGGTGAAGTCCGGGCGTACTTCGATTTTGTAATACTGAAACTCGTCCAGGGCAGCAGTGCCCGCCACGCCAAATGTGCCCTGAATACGCTGGCCGGGCTGCGGGGCTACAATTTGCGATGAGGCGAGCGCACAGCCTTCACGTTGCAGGATTTGGGTGCTATCGGGCACGCGGGGTACCCCTGTTTGCACGGGGCCGTTGGGTGAGCGCGGCACGAAAATTACATCCCCGGTAGCGATGTTGTCTGCATCGGGGATGCAGTTTACGGTTTTGAGTTCGCCCACGCTGCTGCCTACTGCCCGTGCAATCGAGAACAGCGTGTTACCGCGCTCAACCTGATACGTTGTCCAGTTGGGGGGCTGTGAGCAGGGCGGCACGGTGCTGATAAGCGTAGGTAGGGCCGCAACCGTTGTGGATTGTATGGTCGGCGTATGTGTGGGTGTGCCGGTCACGGTTGGGGTGCGCGACGGCGTTTGTGTTGGGGTAGGTGTAAGCGTATCCGTTGCTGTTGGCCCTATCAAAACGGGGGTGCGGGCCGTGGTCGCCCGGCGTGTAGCGGGCGTATTTGTTGGGGGAACGGTTGGCGTGGATGTGGCAGGTGCGGTGGGTGTCAGCGTATGCGTTGGCGTCATCGTGGCCGTCGGGGTGGGGGTGCTTGTTTTGGTTTGTGTTACCTTGACGCGCACTGTCGCGCTGACCTGGGTTACGGTTTTGTCGCCACCTGCGATGGCTGTGCCGGGGGTACCTGTGCCGGGAGGGGCATCTGTGACGAGGCTGAGCAGTGCAGCAGAAAGCCCCACCCCAACCAGCAGCAGCACGACCACAACCGCCGCGAAGATTTCACCGCGTACATTACGATTCTGCTGCATAGAACGGTTCCGGATGCAACGTCATGGGGATAGCGAAATAGAAAACACTGCCGATCCCGGCCTGCGATTCAACCCACATTATACCGTTGTGGGCTTCAACCAGTGCCTTTGCGATGGGCAGCCCAACGCTGGTATCGCCAATGCCTTGAATAATCTGATGATCGGCGCGGTAGCGCGGAGAGAACACCATGTCGAGGTCATCTGCGGCCACGCCGCCGCCATAATCGCTAACGCCCACCTGTATCACGTCGGCCAGGTCACTGTTTTTGAGGGTGAGGCGGGTTTGCTCTGCTGTGATGCTGACTTTGCTTTCGGTAGGCGAGACGAGATAGGCGTTGGTCAGCAGTTGGCCGATGACCTGACGCAGCGCGGACGGGTCGGCAAAAATGGGTGGGATGTCTTCGTCCAGTTGCAAGTCTAGCGTGAGGCTGCGCTCACGGAATTGGTGGGTAGCAGAGGTAATCATTTCTTCGAGCAGTTCAATCACATCTATAGATTCTAGCTTGAGCTTATACTGGCCGGTGTTGAGCGCCGTCAGGTGGGTGATGTCGTTGAGCATCGTTTGCAGGCGCACGACATTTGCTGAGATGCGCTGGAGGAAGTCGCGCTGCATTTCACTCAGGTAGCCGCCCGATTCGTTCACCAGTAACTCGATGAAGCCGAGTATCGGGGTGATGGGCGTCCGCAGCTCTTGCACCATGCTGAAGTACAGGCGATCCGTCTCGCTATCGCCCATGCTGTTCGCGGTGGAACTCGGTTCAGTGGGCGCAGCGGGCGGCGGCTGTGACTGCGCGGCTTCGAGTTGCGCCAGTGTTGTTTGCAGGTCGCGTTCAAGCCGGTCACGCTGGGCGGTGATTTCCTCGATCATCTGTCCCAACTCGTTGCGGCTGCTTTCGCTCAGCAGTTGGAACTCGACAGCGTTGCCCCCCAGTTGTGCAAACAGTTGGTCGCGCTCGGCTTCTACAGCCCGCAACTCGGCTTGCAGCCTGTCACGCTCCGAAGCGATCTTGCTGCGCTCACTGGATGTCGTTGTAAAGCGTTTTGCCAGTCGTTCCAGGCGGACGCTGAGTTCGGCAACATCCTCTTCGTATTCAGTGCTTTTGGCCAGCAGTCTCGCTCGCTGCTCTTTCATTTTGTCCAGGCGTTCGGCCAGTTCGTCACGCTCACGCCGGATGGACTCTAGCTGGCGGGTGATAGCCTCGCGGTCACTGGCGATATGTCGGATTTCGGCTTCCATCTTCTCTAGCTGGTTTTCGCGCTCATCTTCTTTACGCATCCGCTTTTCAAAGCGGCGGCGCTCGCTGAGCAAGGCGTCCCGCTCTACCTTGAGCACTTCCATACGGGCTTGCAAGGCTGCGCGCTGGTCATAAAGTTGCTGCACCATCTGCGTCAAGCCGGACTCACCGCCTTCCACGCCCAGCGCGGCAAGCTGTGCTTCCATATCTTGCAGATGGGCGCTCATACGGTCACGCTCAGTGCGCAGGCGGTCACGTTCCTGCTCCATGTCGGTCAGTACGTCCTGGGCGTTTTCTGGCAGCAGTTGGCCGCCACTCTCCCGGATTTCGGTCAGTTGTTCGCGCAGGCGGGCCAGCTCTGCGTTGAGGTCCTGTTTCTCGCGGTTCATTTGCTCCAGTTTGGCATTGAGCATGGCGTCTTCTTCGGTGCTGGTGGCGCTGGTGAGGGCTGTTTCGGCTGCCTGCACTCGCTCCACGAGCGCTTCCCGCTCGGTACGTAGGCTTTCCTGATCCTGGCGAATGGCGACAATGCGATCCGTTAGCGATAGGCCCTGTTGGGTGTCGCCTAGCAGGCCAGTCAGGCGGGTGCGCTCGTCGTCCAGTTCCAGCTTGAGCAGCGCGACCTGCTTTTGAAGTGCCCCGTTTTGCTCACGGGCGGCATCCAGTGCAGACTGCATCTCTTTGTGAGCAGACAGTACGTCGCCGTCCTCAACTTCGTCCAGGGGAACGCCCGCCAGCATCGCCTGGATGGTGCGTTCTTCAGCACGCATGGTGGCCTCGTTGGCAGCATGGCTGAGCGCCAGCAAACTGCCAGAGACGATGCCAATGCCCTTAAGCAGTTCGCGCTCGCTGTCCAGCAGTTCGCGGCGGGCGTAAGGCAGGCCAATGACGAGTACAGCGACGAGTTCGTCGTCGCGCATGAGGGGCTGTAAGTACGTTGGCCCTATCTGCTGAATATCCAGGCGTTCGTACAGGTCGCGCAGTTCGTCCGGGTTTCGATCTACGAACAGGGGCCGCTGCTGTTTGCGTTCAATAGCGTTGACGAGGGTCACCTGCTTTTCCAGGTTGAGCGAGAACATCGGCGCGATGGGGCCGCCCATCACGCGATCATAACCCAGGTCAATGTCAGCGTAGTTAGCGTCGTCTACGTAAAGCAACACGCCTATATCGGCTTTGAGGACTTCGGTGGCTGCTTTGACGATACGCTGCGGAATTTCGGATGGCTGCGTTTGCTCAAGGATGAGGCCCAGCGTTCGCAGCAGCAGCACCGACTCACGCTCAATGGGGGTGCTTTGGGAGGTGGTTTGCGCCCTGGAAAACGGCTGGGAAGAAACAGATGGCACACCGTCTGAATGGGTAGGTTGTGCCGCTTTTACGTAGCCTGTATCTGTTGGGGCTGGGCTGGGTACAGGGGCAATAGGAAGCGATTGCTTCAGTTGCACTCCCAGGGCAAGCTCATAACCATAGACAACTTTGCGATAGACGACCAACGGCACAATGGGTGCGGCAAGAAACATACCCAGGCGGGCAAAGCCGCTGTAGTTGCCCAACACCACGCCGCTGCTCATTTGCCATAGGGACGCGCCAAACCCGCCAATCAGAATTAGAAAGAAGAGTATTTTCAGGGGTGCGTCAATGATGCTGCGGAAGTACCCCAGCATGACGATAAACCCCAGCAGCGCAATCACCAGTTGAATGAAAGCCCACGCAACCCCCAACCGGCTCAGGTTGAAATCCAGTGATGCGGCCAGCCCGGCCCACTGCACTCCGGTCACTACATAGCCGATGACAGTTGTTAATAGCAGTACAAACAGGCCCGACGCCACAATGCCACCATGACGCTCCGCATCTGCCGTCAGGAAGGCCCAGCCCAGCAGCAGCATAGCCGTTGTGGTAATGGCCCGCTCAAGCGGCGGCAAGATGGTGTTGGCATCTTGCCCGGTGAATACCGCAAAAAGAGCGCCTGCCATCAGGATCAACCAGCCCAACAGGGCACCCCCCGTTGCCAGGCTGTAACGAGATGCCGTGCGGCTTTGCGGGCGGCGCGTCAGTTGGCCAAGCGCGACGGCCAAACCGGCGCTCAAGGCGAGTACCACCAGCATATGATAGAAGAAGTCGCCAGGGGGCTGCACGAATAAGTCGGTTAGGTCGAGTTCAAGCAAGGGGTTACTTACCTGCCGTTGATCTGGATTTATGTTGAAAGTATAGCACAACTGTTTTCCGGGCTTTGCAGCGTGGGCGTTACATGGGGTTAGAATGCGGTTGATTTTTCATGTGCCAACCCAAGCTTGACGCCCCCTATGCCTCCCTTATAGACTTCTCGCCTATGATTACGGTAGTTATCGAGGGTCTATCTCATCGCACGGCAAATTGCCCGGTTCGTCCGGCGTTACCCGCTCATTGCCTATTTTGCAACGCGCCTTTGGCGGCTAACACGCCCCCACTACACGGCAGGTGTGGTTGGGGTGGTGTTTAACGCGGCGGATGAGGTGCTATTGGTCGAGCATGTGCTGCATCCCAGGCATCCCTGGGGCTTGCCGGGGGGCTGGGTAGACCGCGCAGACAGCCTGGAAACCGCCGTTGTGCGTGAGTTGCAGGAAGAACTCGAACTGACGGTGTGTGTCGAGCAGGTTTTGTTGGTGGAAATTATCCGGCGTTTTGGCGCTCACATTGACATCGCCTTTTTGTGTTCTACAAAGGGTGAGGTGGGCCAACTAAGCGGTGAACTGCTTACTTATCGCTGGACGCCGCCGCCCGACTTGCCGGATTTGACTTCCTTTCACACCAGGGCGATACAACAAGCTATCAAGCTGAGGTCTTAGTCGTCATGCCATTGACTGGTCTTGGAACCAAGCGTAAGACACGCCGATTTGCCACGCCCATATTGCCCATTCTATCAGCGTTGGCGCTGGCGGCGGCGTTGGCGCTGTTCGTGATTGAGCTGCTGCGATTTAGCCAGCAGCAGGTTCGGTTGCCGACAGACGTGAGCATTGCGGGGATTGATGTGGGCGGTTTGCTACCCGGTGAGGCTGTTGCCCGTTGGGAGGCAGCCTATGCGGAGCCGATTGTGTTGTATTACGGGGAAAGTCCGATTTTGCTTGACCCGGCATCGGTGGGTTTTCGAGCAAATAACGAAGTGATGTTGGCCAGCGCCCGCGCCGCAGACAACACAGGCAGCGCCTTTTGGGGCCGCTTCATGAATCATTTGATGCAGCAGGAAACGTTTAGCGGCCAGGACATTGACCTGACAGCAGACTACCAGCAGAGCTTGCTGCGGGACTTCCTGGTTGATGTGGCGCAGCGCTATGACCAGGGTGCGGGGGGCGCGAGCTATGACATTGACACATTGACGGTGACGGGGGGCGGCGTTGGCCGCCAGCTTAACGTGAATCAGGCCCTCAATCAGATTGAGGAAGCGCTGTTTGACCCCAGCAACCGGACAGTGTTCTTGCCAGTGGGGGGTACATCCACGTTCTCAGCCGATATTAGCACGCTGCGCGACCTGATTATCGGTTACCTTGACTCTGAGGGGTTCATCTACGATGGGCAGACGACGGTGGCGTCTGTTTATGTGATGGACCTGCAAACGGGTGAAGAAGTCAACATTCTGGGCGATGTGGCGTTTTCTGCGGCCAGCACGCAAAAAGTGCCCATCATGATTGAGTATTATAAGCGGCTGACGTTCGCCCCATCACAGGAGGAGGCATGGTTGATGGCCAACAGCCTGCTGTGCAGTAATAACTCATCTTCTAACCTGCTGATGCAAATCATTGGTGAGGGCAATCTGTTTACCGGGCTGGGGCAAATTAACCAGACGATGCAATATTTAGGTGCCCGCAACACGTACATTACAGCGCCGTTTGACCTGGGGATTCAGGGGCAGCAGTTAGGGTCGATTGGTGCCCCGCCCACTGACCCGAACCCCAACTTCAATACGGGTGCAGATATTTACAACCGGACAACTGCTGAGGATATGGGCTTGCTGTTCAACCTGATTTACGACTGTGCATATTACGGATCAGGGTTGGCGGCAGTTTACCTGGATGAATTCAACCAGACAGAATGCCAGCAGATGTTGGAACTCATGAGCGCGAACGATTTGCTGCGGCTGTTGCAGGGGGGCTTACCCCCAGACGTTCGCATCTCGCACAAAAACGGTTGGATTTTTGACATGGTTGGCGATGCGGGGATTGTGTTTTCACCCAGTGGGCGTCATTACATTGTTTCTGTGTTCTTGTGGGAAGAAAGCGAGTTCCAGGACTTTGAGCGGTTGTGGCCACTGCTAGAGGGTATTTCCAGGGCGACATGGAATTACTTTAACCCAGAAGCACCGCTAACATCGCCACGAGATGATTTGCCGTTTACCGCACAAGAATGTGAGGGGAACTACCTGCCGCCGAGCGCTAATGACGTTAACTTGGATGACATTAACGCCTGGAAGACGCAGTAGTTCAGTCAATGCGCTTGACCATCGTCAGATGATTGCGGTTAGCGGTGTATTCGTAGTCAACGGTATCCATCACTTTTTTGATAAAGAACAATCCCCAACCGCCACCATAATCGGGACGGTCATCCAGGCTGGTTAAGGGGTCGGGTTCGGCAGACTGAAGCGGGTTAAACGGTGGCCCTTCGTCTATGATGATGACTTTGAAATGGCTGCCGTCCTCGCGGATAACCAACTCAATGGATTTACTGGCACCGTCGGGGCCGTAGCCGTGTTCAATGATGTTGGTTACCGCCTCGTCAACGGCCAGCTCCAGGTGGTTAACGGCCTGCATCCCCAGGCCCGTTTCCTCGGCCACCTGTACCACCCAATTGCACACATTGGGCACCTGCTCCAGTTTACCGGCCACACGCAACTGATGTTCATTGACCATCGTTCGCCATCCGGGGCCTAGTAGCTGTCGAGGGCTTCGTCTTGCGTGGCGTAGATTTGCAGGATCGTATCCAGCCCGGCCATTTCAAGCACTTCCAGCACACGCTCTGACGGCTGGGCAATCCGCAGGTCACCCGCACCCCGGCGCACCTTCTTGAGCGCTCCAACGATTTCGCGCAGGCCCGCGCTGCTCATGTAATCGACGCTGGTCAGGTCCAGGATAAGGTTCATGTTGCCGCTGTCGATTTCGCCGTTGAGGGCTTCGGCAAATTGGTTGGCGTTCATGCTGTCAATGCGCCCGCTGATTTCGACCAGCCGCACGCTGTCGTCTTTGACGCCTTTTACGTTCACATCTATCATCGCATTACCTCGAAGTTGATGACTCTATCACAGACCATGAAACATCTTTGAGTAGTGTACTATAAAAACACCCGCCCCAAAACGCCATGAATGAATTTAGAATGTAACGCCCATCTGCCCAAAACACCATTATAATCCGCGTCAACAACGAAATAACACGACAGGCAAAACCTATGAACTGGCAGGCGTTTACCATCGTCGCGCTTCTGTTTGGATTTACATTTTTGGTCATGCAGCGGGCAGACCCACAACGGCGCAGTGCTGTGCGGAATTTCGCGGTGTTTGTGGTGCTGTTGATTCTGATTTATGTGGGCTTTCGGCAGGCGCTGCTGGAGGGGGTGTTGGGCCTGGGGGTGGCGCTCATCTTCAATGCGCTGTTTTGGGTGCTGATTGGGCGCTACAACCCGGCAGAAAGCAGTGATGATATTCGCGTGCTGGGGATGGATGACTGACCCATGCCCCAGCACACGCTTACCTGTCACTAGCCGATGACGTTGATTGGAATCATGTTATCGTCTTGCAGCATCAACACGCTGGCGCGGGCAGCAACGGCTTGTGTGATGCTAAACAACGCCTTGCCTGCGGGTGAGTCTGCGTCAAATGCGACGGCTGGCCGCCCGTAGTCGCCGCCTTCGCGCACGGTTTTGGCCATTGGCACGCGCCCCAGGAACGGTACGTTGATTTGCTCGGCCAGCTTTTCGCCGCCGCCCTCACCGAAGAACTCCCCGGTCATGTTTTCCACAATGCCAATGATAGGCACGTTTAACTGCTCGAACATGGCAGCACTGCGGCGGGCGTCGGCAACGGCAACATCTTGCGGCTGGGTAACGATGACCACGCCCGTGATCGGGAACGACTGCGCCAACGACAGCGGCGCGTCACCCGTGCCGGGGGGCAGGTCTACGATCATGTAGTCCAGTTCGCCCCAGTTCACGTCTGTGAAGAACTGACGAATGGCGCTTTGCAGCATTGGCCCACGCAAGATCATGGGGCGGTCAGGCGTGGTGAGGAAGCCTGTGCTAATTAGCTTGACGCCGTGCGCCTCAAGTGGTTTCATGCGGCGTTGGCCGTCTTCGCTGTCTATTACGGGTGGGCGTCCGCTGGTGAGGCCAGTCATGTTGGGGATGTTCGGGTTCAGGATGTCTGCGTCAATGAGGCCGACGCGAGCGCCGGTGTCGGCAAGGCCGACGGCAACATTGGTGGAGATGGTGCTTTTGCCTACGCCGCCTTTACCACTGGCGACAGCAATAAGGCTCCTGGCGGGCATATCCAAACCCTTTGAGCGCTTGTCGGTGGGGACTTGGGCGTCCCAGTTGATCTTGAGGCGCTCAATGCCGTCTACCTTGCCGATAACGGCTTCGTTGCAGCGATCCACGAACACGTTTTTGAGGGGGCAGGCGGGCGTCGTTAGCACGATGGTGAAATTTGCGACCCCATCTGCTACGCTCAGGTCACGCACCATGCCGAGTGAAACAATATCCTGGTGAATTTCAGGCTCAATGACGGTGCCTAGCGCGGTCATCACCTGCTGCTCAATGTTGGTCATAACGTTAAGCGTCTCCTGTTATTTTAATCGCAGTCTGAATAAGTATAATGCAGGTCAGCAAAATTCTAGAGGCTAATCCGCAAATAGAATGCAAACAGGGACGGCGCAAACACCGTCCCTGTTGTGGGCGCTACAAATTGTGACGCAAACGCAAAAACTTAGCCTCCGCGTTGGCGGCGGCGGGCCAGGGCGGCCCCGCGGGCAGCACGGATGCGCCCGATACGGTTCTCGTCAATTTCTGGCTCTGGGGCCGCTTTTTCAGCGACAGCTTCGGCCACAGGGGTTTCGGCAGTCTGAGTGCCGCGCAGGTCACCTGGATAGACAGAGAAGTCCGGGTTCCATTCCTGACCGGCCTGCTTGGACGCCTTTTTTTTGTCCTTGATAACGTCCTTGTGTTCCCAACCGCCACGATCAACAGCTTCGTCAACGGCGCGGGTGGGTGCAATGCTGTACCAGTAGCGATACTCCTTAGACAGCTTTTGCTTGTCGTAGATGTGGTGGCCGATGCGGTCGTAACTGGCTAGCTCATAGTCATGATCCATTTTGATCGCGTCGAACGGGCAAAACTCTGCACAGTAGCCACAGTTCATACAGATGTCGATGTCAATATAGAACGCTTCGGGCTGTGGGATGGGGCGGCCTGTGTTTGGGTCTTCGCCGCGCACAATCCAGATGCACTGCGGCGGGCACACCTTCGCGCAGATGCCGCAGCTTGTACACCAGTCTTCACCGGGCTTGTCCTCGGCGTCGTAGTCATTCACAACGAGGAAGGGCACAAACCGGAAGCGTTCTGGCACGGCAATTTTCTCTTCGGGATACTGTACGGTGTAGGCACCGGCGGCCTTCAGGCCCTGGCGCTCCTCGAAAATATCCTGGTTGAGGTACTTTTTACCAGCGTATTTCATATCATCCACAAAGGTGTTGACGAAGTGCTTGAACGTAACACCCAACCCCTTCAGGATGCCAATTCCCATTCCATCCATAGTTCGTTTGGGTCTCCTTAAAGTCGATCAGTAACGGGGCGGCAGTCAGGCCACCCCAATTGCGTTTGATGTGTTAGCGGTCGGTTTCACCCAGGACAATGTCAATACTGCCCAGGACACCTACTACGTCGGCAACCTTCTGCCCGGTAGACATCAAGCCTAGCGGCGTCAGGTTGATGAAAGATGGGGCGCGGACGTGGTAACGCCAGGGGTTTTGTGTGCCTTTTTTGTCTCCGGCAGAGATGACGTAGTAACCCAGTTCACCCTTCGGGTTTTCCACGCGACCATAGGCTTCACCAATTGGCACACGCGGGGTGTGCTGTTTAGACCCGGCAAAGAAGTTTTCACCTCGCGTCTTTTCTAGCCGCGGCAGCACTTGCTTCAAAATGCGCAGGCTCTCGCGCATTTCGTCCAGTCGAATGACGTAGCGATCATAAATATCACCGTTGTCGCGGGTGCAGATGTCAAAATCCAGTTCTGGATAGATACTGTACGGGTCTGCCTTACGGATGTCATACGGCACACCGCTGGCCCGCAGCAGCGGGCCAGACGTGCTGTAGGCGATGGCTGCTTCTGGCGGCAGGTAACCTACCCCAATGGTGCGCGACCGAACGATTTCGCTGTCCGTCAGGAAGCGGTCCAGTTCGTCAACGGCATTGGGTAGGCGCTCGTTGATGAGTTCCGTCAGGTATTCCATTGTGTTAAAGTCGCGCACCCGGTCGTTGACCAGGTTGGCAACCGAATGCATCCGCTCTGGCACATCGTAGGCTACGCCACCAAAGCGCATATAGTTGCACATCAAGCGCGAGCCAGCCGTTGCCTCGAAGAAGTCCAAAATCTTTTCACGCTCTGAGATGGCGTAGAGGGCCGGGGTGAAGAACGCGCCCAGGTCATTAAGCAAGAAGCCAATCGACCACAGGTGGTTCACAATGCGGGTGAGTTCCGCCATTAGCACGCGGATGACTTCTGCGCGGTAAGTAGGCGGGTTGTAACGCTTACCGTTCGCCAAAAGCTGTTCGATAGCCATCGCGTAGCCCAGGTTGTTACTCATGCTGCTGATGTAGTCCAGGCGGTCGGTAAAGGGCATGTTGTGTAGATAGGTGTTGCGCTCACCGATTTTTTCGTGGTTGCGGTGCAGGTAGCCCATCACCGGCTCCAGCGTGTCGATGGTTTCGCCGTCAATGGTGACGATCATGCGGAACACGCCGTGCGTGCTGGGGTGGTGTGGCCCCAGGTTGACCACGAGACGGTCTGTTTTGAGTGGGGAGCCACCCGTGATGGTTTCAACATCTACGCCCAGGCCCATCCCGGCGTAAAGCTGATCTTCTGAGGTGTCGGTCAGCTTGCTCAGGTCGAAGTCTGCCGGGTAGCGGACGTTTTTACCGAAGGCGTTTTTTTCCTCGGCACGATGGACGTGGCCCCCTGGCCAGCGGCTGTCGAACGGCTTGGTTTCCTGCTCATAGTAGGCTTCCTTCCAATCCTTACGCATGGGGTGGCCTTCAAAGCCGTCCCACAGCAGGATGCGCTTGAGGTTAGGGTGGCCGGTAAAGCGAATGCCGAACAAGTCGTAGGCTTCGCGCTCCTGAAAGTCTGCACCGGGCCACACCCCAATTAAAGATGGGATTTCGGCTTTGTCACGGTCGGTCTTGGTCTTAAAGGCGAGTGCGCCGCCCCCGCTGGTGCGGTAAGCGTGATAGACCATCTCCATAGACCCATCAATCACCGGGTCATCAATAGGGTTTTCCGGGTCGGCCTGGCCGTAGTCAACGGCAGTGGCGCTGGAAAGGAAGTCAAATCCTAGCTGGTTGCGAATGGCAGTCGCCACGTCAACCAGCTTGTCGGGGTCAACCATCACGCCGCTGTAATTTTCGCGGGTGTCATCTGTGACGGTGCCTGGGAACATATTTTTGAGGGCGTCAATCGCGCCGTCAATATCAGTCGTTTTGAGATCGGGGAGTACCTGATCGGTCATAACAGCAAGTTGTCCTTAGTTTTTCACGGTTTCGCGGGCACGCTTGCGTGCCAGGGTTTCTACACGCTTCTGGCGGCGAATCTCGGCGCGTTCGGCGTCGTCAACTTCTACCTCTTCGGCGACAGCGACAGCGGTTTCACCACCACCGTTGGCTGCGGCAGCCAGTGCGGGCAAGTTGCGCTCATCGTCAATGAAGCGGTGTTCGGGCAGGGCACGCACGCCATGTTCTTCGCCAGCAGCGGCCAGTTCGGCCTGTTTGCGGATGGTTTCCATCTGGCGCGGGTCGATAATGTCTGGCCCAAGAATCGGGACCGGGGTCGGTTCGCTTGGCCCAACACCGTACCAGGGTACATCATCCAGGTTGGCCAGGGACTGCCCGTCGATCTTGCGCTGTAGGGCGATCAGGCCATAGAGCAGCGCCTGCGGGGTGGGTGGGCAACCGGGCACATACACGTCTACGGGCAGGTATTTATCAATGCCAGAGACGACGTTGTAGCCCTCTTTGAAGGGGCCACCGCCGCTGGCGCAGGCACCCATCGCCATGACGTACTTGGGTTCGGGCATCTGGTTGTACAGGCGCACAATCGGCACAAGCATTTTCTTCGTCACGGTGCCGCTAACGATCATCAGGTCAGACTGGCGCGGGCTGGCCCGCATCACTTCCATGCCAAAGCGCGACAGGTCGTAGCGGGATGCTGCGGTGGCAATCATTTCAATCGCGCAGCACGCCAGGCCGAACAACATGGGCCACATGGAGTTGCGGCGGCTCCAGTTGTAAATCTTGCTCAGGCTAGTAATGGCTACGTTGTTCTGTAAATCATCGGGAACTGGAAACTCAGTATCCTGAATCTCGCGTAAATCCATGTCCATCAGGGGTTGGCCTCCTCATACCACTCCCACAAGATGCGTTCCAGGATGGCGTCGGTAGCCATAGCCGGGTCATCTTCAAAATCGGGGAGTTCTACAATCATATGATGTAACTGCTCAATACCAATAGATTCGACATCGGTGTCGGGGTAGCGTTCCATGAGTGCCAGGATGATGGCGTAGTCGGCATCCCAACCAAAGCTCAAGGCTGACCCCTTCCTTAGTTATGCTAGTATGACACGCACTGCTTACACGTAAGCGCCAAGTAGCATGAACTGCGTGCCTGTATCCACTATTAATTTTACCCCAACGTGACCTGAACTGCGATGCACAACCTTGATGTGAGATGCGTTTGGGTTGCTGCGGGTTAGCGGTGTTTCTTTGATGGTAGGCTACTTATACATAAGATGGCTAGACAAACCTATCCATTTGGAAAGTATAGAAAACGTGGGTTTGTTTGTCAACAATTTCACAAATGTGGCTCAACCCGCAGGGTATGGGCACCCTTGTCGCACACCTGCCCATGCTGCGACTTGCTGGGGATGCCTGCCTGTGTATAGACGGATTGCATGGCTGCTGCGACGGCTGCCGCTGTTTGCGGGTTATCGCACACGGCAAGCAGGGCAGGCCCCGCGCCGCTGATAACCAGCCCATGAGCGCCTGTGTCGTGGGCGGCTGCCCGCACATGCTGGAAGTGGGGCATCAGGTGTTGGCGGGCGGGTTCCACAACGCGGTCGCTTTCCATGGCTGCACCAATGGCGCGGATGTCGCCCCGGTAAAGTGCATCCACCAGGCGGCCCACGGCTGCGGTCTGCCAGATCATATCTGCCAGGGGGACGGATGTTGGCAGCACGGCGCGGGCATCAGCGGTTTTGATGACAACCTGTGGGCTGACCAGGGCCAGATGCAGGTTTTCTGGCACGGGCAAATGCACCATTGCATTGGCACGGGGGGCAAAGAACAACGTGATGCCACCAAACAGCGACGGGCCGACGTTATCCGGGTGGTAGCCGCTAACGATAGCCTCACCGTCCAGGGCAGGGCTGAGCAGTTGGTCGCGGGTGAGGGGGTTGCCAAACAGCGCATTGACGGCGAATGCCCCGGCGACGGCACTGGCAGCACTGCTGCCCAATCCGCTGCCAATGGGCAGGCCCTTCCGCAGTGTGAGCGAAACGCCCCTATCCGGGCTGATGATGTTCAGCACGCTTTGCGCGGCAACGCTGGCACAGTTTTCTGCCGGGTCATAGGATAATACGCCATCATCGCCTTCAATTCGGGTAATGACCACGCCGGGTTTATCGCGGGGTGCAACACAGACCGTGTCCCCCGGCTTTTCTAGTGCAAGGCCGATGGCGTCAAAGCCAACTCCCAAATTCGCAGCGGAGGCGGGCGCATACGCTTCTGCTATCGCGTTCAGCATGAGACATGTTATCCTTACGGGCGCTATAGGTGATAAACAAGCGGTGAGGAAATTATGGCGAGCATCTTACAATGTATTGAATGTGGGCAACAATACCCGATAGAGCGGTTGATGTACACCTGTGAGGCGTGCGGTGGCTTGCTGGATGTGCTGCACGATATGGACTGGCTCAAACAGACCGTCACGCGGGAAACGTTTGATGCTCGTTTGGGCGCAGGGCTGTTAGACGCGCCGTACAACAGCGGGGTGTGGCGCTACAAGGAACTCATCTACCCGGATGTGCCAAACGATGTGGTTGTCTCTCGGCCAGAGGGCAACACCAACCTGTACGATACGCCGTCGCTGGCGAAGTGGGCCGGGCTGGAAAAGTTCTACCTGAAGCATGAGGGCGAAAACCCGACCGGCTCATTTAAAGACCGGGGCATGACGGGCGGCGTCACGCAGGCGCGGGTGTTGGGGATGCAGCGCGTGGCCTGTGCCAGCACGGGCAACACCTCGGCGGCGCTGGCATCGTATGCGGCGCAGGCGGGCATGGAAGGGATTGTGTTCTTCCAGAACAAGAACGTGGCAGCGGGCAAGCTGGCCCAGGCGATTGCCTACGGCGCGACGGGCATTCGCATCAATGCGGACTTTGACCGCAACCTGGAACTGGTGCGCGAAGTGGCCGCGAAGCTGGGCATTTACGTGCTGAACTCGATTAACCCGTTCCGGTTGGAGGGGCAAAAGTCGATCATGTTCGAGACGATCCAGCAGTTAAGGTGGAACGTTCCCGACTGGATTGTGGTGCCGGGGGGTAACCTGGGGAATTCGTCGGCGTTTGGCAAGGGCCTGCACGAATTATACGAACTGGGCCTGATTGACCGGATGCCGCGCCTGGCTATTGTTCAGGCGGAAGGGGCCAGCCCGATGTATCAGGCGTTCCAGCGCGGGTTAGATCACCTGGAGCCGATGACGGCGGCAACGGTTGCCAGTGCGATCAAGATTGGCAACCCGGTGAACTACGCTAAGGCGGTTCGCACACTCAAGTGGACGGACGGCGTGGTAGAAATGGCGACGGATCAGGAAATTATGGACGCCAAAGCACTGATTGATGCCAGCGGCATTGGCTGTGAACCGGCGTCGGCGTGTTCGCTGGCCGGGACGCGCAAGCTGGTCGAAAAGGGTGTCATCAGGCCGGGTGAAACGGTTGTGGGCATACTCACGGGCCATGTGCTGAAAGACCCGGACGCCGTTGTGAACTATCACACTTCGATGCTGGAAGACATTAACCCGGCTTACCCGAACCCGCTGCATGAAGCCGAAGGTGACGTTGACGAAATCGCAGCGATTTTGACGGGTAAGTCGTTGTCACCGGAGCCAATGCATTAAGTCGATTGCAAAAGTAGGGGCGAGTCATGACTCGCCCAACTTGCTGTTGAACGTATCGCTCAGCCAATCACCGCCAGGGCCTGTTCCAGGTCGGCCAGGATGTCTTCGGTGTCTTCGATGCCGACGGCAAAGCGCACCAAATTGTCACGGATGCCGATTTCGAGGCGCTCTTCGGTTGACTTCTCGTAGTAGCTCATCAACGCAGGCTGTTCGATGAGGCTCTCTACCCCGCCGAGACTGGGCGCAATGTAAGGAATCTTCACCGCGTCGATAAAGCGCCCGGTTGTTTCCAGGTCACCCCGCACTGTGAAGCTAATCACACCACCGTAGCCGTCCATCTGAGCGCGGGCCGTCTTGTAATCCGGGTGACAGTCCAGGCCGGGGTACCACACCTGCTCAATGGCCGGGTGATCTACCAGCATCTTCGCAACCGCTTGCGCGGTGTGGTTTTGCTGGCGCACGCGCACGCCCAATGTCCGCACGCCGCGATCCAGCAGATAGGCCGTGTGTGGGTCCAGCACGCCGCCGAGGACGCCGCGCCCGTCGCGCAGTGCTTTTACGCGCCCCGCGTTGTTGCCCACGACAACCCCCGCCAGCACATCATTATGACCACTCAGGTACTTGGTGGCGCTGTGAACCACAAAGTCGATGCCCCACTCCAGCGGGCGCTGGTTGATGGGCGTGGCGAAGGTGCTGTCAATCATGGTGCGGACTTTGTGACGGCGTCCGATGGCTGCGATGCGTTCGAGGTCGCACACGCGCAGGTAGGGGTTGGTCGGGCTTTCGGAGATGATGAAGCGTGTTTTTTTGGGGATGATGGCGTCTTCAAGCGCGTCATCATCGCCCATTTGCACGACGGTGGTGGTGATGCCCAGGCGCTTGAGCCACGTTTGCGCGAACTGGCGTGTGCGGCGATAACAGTCGTCCGTCATGACAATGTGTGCCCCGGCGGGCAGTACGGTGAGCAGCACGGATGTTATTGCGGCCATGCCGCTGGAATACAGCACCGCGTCTTCGCCCTTATCCAGGGCGGCGAGTTTGGCCTCTACTGCGCTGACAGTGGGGTTACCATAGCGGCCATACTCCTCGCGGTCGTGGCCGTTGCCCCACATCTTGCCTTCCATGAAGTCGACGAGGGACTGCGTGTTTTCAAAGGTGTAGGTTGCCGTTTGCGCGATGGGGGTGTGCAGCGCGTTATAGGGTTTGCGCTGGCGGGGGCCATGTACGGCGCTGGTGCTGGTGCCATAGGTGGCGTCTTTTTGCTCGTTGGTGTCCTGTTTGATGCGGATGGGTTTTGCTGCGACCACTGCTCTGCCTCCTGAAAATGAAAAGCCCAAACAAGTTGTGTTTGGGCAGTTGCTCAAAAGTCAGCAGGGAACAAAAAAGACCTCTGGCGAAGTCTTGGTGTCCCACGTTTGCGAGGTGCGGGGCAACTCACAATGCGACAATATCTTCCGAAGCAACTGCCTCGACGGATTTGGCACCTTCCTACTCGCCTTTGTAGGGGTTGCCGCAGCTTCACAGAGCCGTATCTCTCCGCTGCTCTGGATATATCTCATCCAGCATATAGCTTTTAGGTTGTTGCAAGTAAGATAACGCATCTGCGGCGCGGGGGCAAGGGCAGTTGGTGAAGTTTTGTGGATCGTTTTTGCCCGGTTAGCCGATTTCCGCTACACTGTGGAACACTTTCGCACAGACTCAACGCGGTCGGTTCAAGGAGGCAGTTTTACTATGGTGACGCCAAGCAACACAGGCGAAGGGCGCACGGCCCTGGCAGATACCCGTGCAGCGTGGGTAAATCTTCGCAGTGGGCCGGGCACTGGCTATGCAGATGTGGGGGACATCCGTGACAACACGCTGGTGTTCTACTACCCGGATACACGCCAGGGTGATTGGGTTTACCTGCAACAGTATGGGCTGGCCGGGTGGGTTCACACGGGGTTTGTGCAGTTTGTGCCCGTCGCGGCGGACCCCCCAACCGCGCCAGATCGCCCGACGCCTTATGATGGTCATATTGGGATGTGGCACTGGCAGGGCGGCGCTGTGCAAGAATCGACCATTGAGCAGTTGGTCTCCAACCTCAAGCGGCGTGTTTCTAACGTGACGCAGCTTTTCATCAAGACGAGTGAAGGCACGAGCTGGCAGGGTGAATTTGACAGTAAACCGAATTTGGCTGTGAACGGGCCGGAAGACCTGACGCGCTGGGGGGAAGTCTTGCAGCGCTATGGCATCGCGTTGAATGCGTGGTGTGTGCCGCGTGGTATCGGCAGCATTCAGGAAGAAGCCCGCGTGATGATCGAAACGTGCAATCACCCAATGGTCAACAGCCTGATTTTGGACGTGGAGCCGTATCAAGGTTACTGGGACGGCACGCAGGCGCAAATCCGCGAGTTGATGATTGCAGTACGGCGGGGCATTCCGGCTGATTTTCACATTGGCCTGTCGGTAGACCCGCGCCCCTGGCACTATGCCAGTATTTACCCCGAATCCTGGAAGCCGTTTGTTAACAGCCTGCACCCGCAAGTTTACTGGGTGGACTTCAGTTCCACGCCAGAAGCATCGCTCCAGCAGATGTATGAAACATGGTTGCAATACGGTGTGCCGGTTGTGCCGCTGCTGCAAGTTACAGCCCCGGTGAACGAAATCCGGGGGGCACATGGGCTGGCAACGGCCCGCTTCGGTGCGAAGGCGCTTAACTGGTGGCGGTATGGTGTGGGCACGACGGCAGAACTCAACGCGCTGAATTTGCCCATCCCTGATAGCGACGTTGAACCCCTGCCCCTGCCCGACCCCGACAATGGCGGCGGCAACTCACCCCCTGACGGTGATGAGACGCTGGTGGATGAGATACTCATCACGCCGGGGGACGCTGACTTTGCACGCGGAACCTATACCACTGACGAACAGTTCCGGGCGTATGTGCAGCGTATGGGTTGGCAGGTCTACTATAC
>DAOTTY010000072.1:0-5488 GCA_034437575.1 Anaerolineae bacterium
TATCGCCCGCAAACAGCCCGAAAACCTGCACAAGACGGTACTCGTTAGCAACAACGTCGTTGCACGCAGCCTGCTCAATGTGGCCGGGCGTCTTTCCTCCACGATTGCCGCACACTACACTTATGCTGAAACAGTGGACGACGCCCTGCGCCACATCCACGCGAACCGGGCCAGCACAGGCGCTTAACGCTGGCAGGGCTTTTGCAAAATTGCATGGCTGGTCATTGGGCGCTGCCCAAACCCGTCACTTTTTGAAAAAAGCGAACAGAAACTTGCCTTTTCGGACGCAGAGGTAACTGCTCAGGCACTCGGCTGAATTCCCCCATCCCCTAGCCTCTTACCCCCAAAATGAGGGAAGGGGAACACCGCCGAAGGCGGCACAAACCCCTCCCTCCCGCCGCGTAGCGGCGATAGTGAGGGAGGGGTGGCGCTTTAGCGCCGGGGTGGGGGGCAAGCTGAGCAGTTACACGTAGAGCGTCCCTGCGATGTGAAACCTTGACTTTGTACTCGCCCTGTTAACGCTGGGGGCGGGTGTGACGCGCACACGCGGACGTGGTATCATCCCGTTAACGTTGCTACACGGACTTGCCCCTATGCGAGACATCATGGCAGTGACGGCAGTTGTGTATACGGCCTGGGCCAGCCTGGGCATGTGGATTTTGCATCCGCCGGGCCTGCTGGCCGGGTTGGCCAACATCCTAATGGGGGTGCTGCTGGGCGTTATCTTCAACTTCCTTGCGGATACATCAGCGGGGCGGGTGCGCCCGCAGGACGTGGCCTTACAGGTCGCAGTCGGGGCGATGCTGTTGGGGTTATACGGGCTGTTCAGCATCCGTGGGTTGGGCTGGCCAGAGCTGGCGCGGGCGGTGGGGTTGGGCGCTTTGCTCGGACTGGTGATGGGCCTGCTCAGCTTTGTGACTGTCGGCACGGCCACGCGCCAGCATCCGCTGCGGTTTGCGGCGCTGGCTGTTTTCATCGGGGCGCTGCTGGCCACCCCCGTGATGGCGACGTGGGCTTACAACGGCGCGGTCTTTTTCGTTACGGGGGTCGGAACCCGGTTGTGGGCGGCTGTCTCGCTGGCCCGGATGCCGTTGCAGCAGCAGGCATTTGTGTTCGGGGTGGCGGTGGGGGTGCTGGCCATCGCGCTGCCGGGGGTGAGCTATTTTGGATATGCGGTGTATTAGCTGCGCTGAAAAATCCACGCCAGATCAAGCGTCAGCCCCGGCAGGACGGGCGCACCGTCTACCGTCGCATTGCCACGATACACAATGACTGCCATCCCCGGCGCGTGAACCTCCACTGTCTTTGCGTCGGGATCAACCACCCACACCACCGTCCCCGCCGCGAGATAGTTCGACACCTTCACCCGCATCTGGTTGGCCTGGGCGGTTGTGTCTGTGGACAGCACCTCAACCGCTAAGTCCGGCGGGTTGGGGTTGTAGCCGCTGCGGGCGAGTGCGGGCTGCTTCTCAAAACTGATGTAGGCCACATCCGGGGCGTAGCGCTCATCACCGATCATGTAGCCGCCCGCCTCCCCGGTGACGAAGCCAAGTTTGTTCGCCAGCACAAAGTTCATGAGTGCAGTTAGTATGATCGAGCCAATGAATGACACATATGGATTTGAGGGCACTTCGATAATCTCCCCGGCAATAAGTTCAAACAGCTTGTCCGCGTTTTCGGGCCGCTTGACGAAAGCCTCGAACTCAGCGGGGGTGTACAGGCGTTCCTGAACGGTCATGGTGGCGCGTCCTCGCTTTGCTTGATGGTTAGAGTCTAGCACGAATCACGGGCCGGGCGTGCTACAATACCCCTGACCGCAGCGACACAAGCACAAAACCATGCCCGTCCTCACCCAGACCAACCTCTATCGCGGCGTAAACGCCCACCTGCACAGCCACTGGCAGATGTCCGGCGGTTGGCATAACTTCCACAACCGCCACATAGGCGACCTCGCCGGACTGCTGCGCCTGCAACTGCTGCCGATGGGCTATACCGCGACCCTTGAATCGTCGCTGCAAATCCGGCGGGTGGGGGATGACGTGTTCACGCCCCGCGCCGATGTGTTGATAAGTGACTTATCCACGCCGCCCGCGCCGGGAGTCACGCCAACCGTCGCGCAGATGCTCACCGCAGAGCAGGACACCGGAGCACCTTACCGCGCTGTTGTCATCCGGGACAAAGCTGATAGGACCCCCGTCGCGTGGCTGGAACTGCTGTCACCGTCGAACAAGGGCGCTGGCCCGGACGCGCAGGCGTATCTGCTCAAGCGGCGGGATTTGCTGGCAAGCGGCCTCGTGTTCATAGAAATTGACTACCTGCACGAAACGCCGCCCACGTTCCCGCGCCTACTGGATTACACCGACCCGCTTCAGCGGAACGCGGGCGCATACCCCTACCGCATCGTTGTGCTGGACCCGCGCCCGGACATCACTAGCGGGCCAGCCCACCCGGCAGAGTTCGCCGTAGATGACCCCATCCCGACGGTGAGCATTCCGTTGAACGCAGAGCAATCTCTCGCGTTTGACTTTGGCGCGGCCTATGACAAAACGTACACCGAAATGGGCTACGGCCTGGAATCAGTCGATTATGCTGAACTGCCCCCGAATTTTGACGGGTACAATGTGCGCGATCAGTGGCGCGTGCTAAAAAAGATGGTCGTGATTCTGCGGGCGCATGTGGCCGGGGAAACCCTGACTGCCGCACCTACCCCCAACGAAGACGTGAACATTGATGACCTCAAAGCGCAGTGGCAATCCCTGCTGATGCAGATTTAGCCCCCCGCGCTGCGGCCCCCAATGTGGTATCATAAAACTTTTGTGAACGGGCACCTGCGCCCACCCTCAAACACGGAATCTCACACGGCCACCCATGCGCGTTGACTACCTCTCCCTGACCAACTTTCGCAACTATGCCCAGCTAGAGCGCCCCATGCCCGCTGGGACCGTCGTGCTAATCGGCGCGAATGCCCAGGGCAAAACCAGCCTGCTAGAAGCGTTTTACTACCTGGCGACGGCCCGCTCCCCCTATACCGCCGTAGACCGCCAACTGATCCACTGGCGCACCGAGGGTGACCCGATGCCGTTTGCCCGCATCACTGCCGAAATTAGCACGCAGCAGCACCCCTACGGCACGGTTGAAATGACCCTGCTGCTAGACACCAGCAGCGGCTCCCCGCGCTTTAAGAAGGTGATTAAGTTCAACGGGGTGGATAAGCGCGTGATGGATATTGTGGGCGTGCTGAACGTGGTCATGTTTTTGCCGCAAGACCTGCGCCTGATCGAAGGTGGGCCGTCTGATCGGCGGCGTTACATGGATGACACGCTGGCGCAGGTGGATGTGGCCTACTGGCAGGCGCTCAACACGTATGAAAAGGCGCTGCCCCAGCGCAACGCGCTGCTGCGGGGCATCGCCAGCCGCCGGGCCGGACGTAAGGAACTGGTTTACTGGGATGAGCAGATTATTGAGGCGGGCGCGGTGATTGTGGCGGGGCGGCAGCGCTTTTTGCGGGAACTGGAACACGCCGCGCAGCGCGTCCATGCGGATTTGACCAACCGCGCCGAAACGCTCACGTTGGCGTATGTGCCCAGCTTTGCGCCCGCCGCCCAACAAAGCGGCCAACTCTCGTTTGACATGCTGGGGCTGGACCTGCACCGCGAACTGACGCCGGAGCAGATCGCACCGCAGTTCGCCCAGCGCCTCGAAAACGACCTGGACGAGTCGATTCAGCGCGGCTTTACGCTGAGTGGCCCGCACCGGGACGAGTTACGTATGGGCATCAACGGGCGCGATGTGGGCCTGTACGGCAGCCGGGGGCAGGCCCGCACAACCGTGATGGCACTCAAGCTGGCGGAACTGAGTTGGATGACGGCGCAGGTGGGCGAGCGCCCGATTTTGCTGCTGGACGAGGTGATTGCCGAACTGGACGCCAGCCGCCGCGCCTACCTGCTGGCCCAACTGGACGGGCGCGGGCAAACGCTGGTCACGACGACAGAGCCGGAGATTTTCACACGAGATTTTTTAGACCGGGCAACGGTATGGCGCGTGCAGGCCGGGCAGATTGCGGCGGTGTAGGGGACGGCCAACGTGCCGCCCCGTGTGGGTGGGTTGGCACGGGTAGGCACGCTACACCGCAAACACCGTGCCGATACCGTGCGCCTGGGCGTTGGCAATCACCGTTTTGACCGCCATTACATCCTGAATGGCGTTGCCAACGGACTTAAAGAACGTGATTTCGTCGTCGCTTGTGCGGCCCGGCTTGTTACCGGCTGCGATTTCGCCCACCTCCGCATAGATGTCGTCCTCTGCGAAGTCGCCCGCAGCACGCGGGATGATGAGGTCGCCTGCTTCTTCCCAGATGCTCTCACGGTGATCGACAACAACCTTCGCGTTTTGCACCAGCGCGGTATCGACCTCCTGCATGGTGGCTGTAAACGACCCCACCCCGTTGACGTGCGTCCCCGGTGCCAGGTCATCCCAAAAGACGACGGGCGTGCTGCTGGTGGTGGCGGCGACGACCACATCGGCCCCCTTCACGGCGGATTCGCGGGTCGGGGTGGCGGTGACTGTCGCCCCGTATTTGTCCTGGATTTCCGCAGCGAGTTGGGGGGCGCTGTTGGGGCTGTAGATGCGAATCGCTTTGATGTCGCGCACCGCGCACACCGCCTCAATTTGCGTGCGGGCCTGCACCCCCGCGCCGATGACGCCTAACACACTTGCGTCCTTGCGGGCGAGCAAATCTGTGGCCACCCCGGAAGCGGCCCCCGTGCGAATCGCAGTGAGCAAGCCCGCATCCATCACGGCGAGCGGCTGGCCGTTATCGCCGTTGAAGGCGATCAGCAGCGAGTGAATGGTGGGCAGGCCCAGCGCCGCGTTGCCCCCGTAAACCGTCACCAGCTTGACGGTGGTCATGTCGCCGTAGCTGGCGGGCATACTTAGCGTGATGCCCGTGCCGGTGGGCATGGCACCGCGCACAGGCACGGTCACGGTGCCCCGTGACAGTTCGATAAAGCCGGTGCGGCAGGCGTCGATGGCCTGGGGCATGTCGATGGCGTTGCGAACATCTTCGCGGGTGAGCAGCAGCATGATGGTCGTTCCTTGGTGTGCAAAATGATGGATCACTGAATTCAGATTTGCCTAATCGGGACACGGGTGAGTGCTACGCACTTGCGGCTGCGCCGCACCGCCCCAACAGCGAACAGATGTTCATAGAGAAGGGGGTGGCGTAGACACTCACCCTACGGCACGCACACAACACAACCGAAAACCGTTGACGTAGTCACGGTAGGCTGGAAAGTAGCGGCCGCGGGACGCGGCACGCGCATAGTAACGATTGAAGTTCCACGACCCGCCGCGCAACACCCGCCGGGCGTTAGAACGTATGTCCTCATTCTCCGCTCGTTCCTGCGGGTTGCTGTAGTCCGTCAAACACCAGTTCCAGACGTTACCGCTCATGTCCAGCACGCCTTCCGGCGCTGCCCCGTTCGGGAAA
>DAOTTY010000073.1:0-3245 GCA_034437575.1 Anaerolineae bacterium
ACTGCTGAAAGGCCGCGATCAACAACCACAGGCCACCAATCAAACTAATGATGCCGCCGCCATATGCCAGCGCGATGAGTAAGTCTTCCACTGTGATGCTCCTTTGATAGATAGAACGAAAGATGATGTGTCTGTGTTATGTCCAGACAACCTTTAACCTATCACAATCAATGCGGGGCTTTCCCCCCAACAATGCAGGGGTGTAGGGAGTAAACAGATCCAAACGCAGCCATTCAGCCATCACTCACCTTGAAGTGCTACATTAGCGCTGTTGTGAACAAGCCAAATGAGTGCGTTATGTCCATTCAAGTCGTCTGGTTTAAGCGTGACCTGCGCGTGAGCGACCATCCGCCGCTGGCCGAGGCCGCCAAGCGCGGGCCGGTGCTGCCCCTCTACATCGTGGAGCCAGCGCTGCACGGTGCTGACGACTACGACCCGCGTCACTGGGCGTTCACACGAGGGTGCTTGCTGGCACTGCGCGACGACCTGGCAAGGCTGGGTGCGCCATTGGTGATGCGCGTTGGGGAAGCGGTTAACGTGCTGGCTGAGTTGCACCGAGCATACCCGTTTGTGGCCATCTGGTCACACGAGGAGACGGGCAACGCCCGCACCCGCACCCGCGACGACGCCGTGCGCGACTGGGCACACGCCAACGCCATCACGATACAAGAATATCCGAATGGTGGGGTGGTGCGCGGCCTGCCATCGCGGGATGAGTGGACGAAGATATGGGAGCGGCGCATGGCACAGCCTATCGTCCCTGATCCCGATGCCATCCGGCCTGTTGAGGGCGTCGCTCCCGGTGACATTCCCAACTATTGCGGGGTGCGACAGCCCACACACACGTCGCTGCAACCGGCGGGGACGCAGGCGGCGCGGGCGGTGCTGCGCTCGTTTTTGCACGGGCGCGGCAGCCGCTACCAGCGCGAGATGTCCAGCCCGGTAACGGCTTACGACGCCTGTTCGCGGATGAGTGTGCATCTGGCCTATGGGACGCTCAGCTTGAGGCAGGTTGTGAATGCGCTGCGGCAGCGCCGCCGGGAAATCTATGCCATGCCAGACGACGCCTACAAGCAGCTTGACGGTAGTTGGAAGTCCGCGCTGCGCTCGTTCAACTCACGGCTGCATTGGCGGGATCACTTCATTCAGAAGTTAGCCGACGAACCCGCCATCGAGTGGCAGGGGTTCATCCCGGCGTTTGACGACCTGCGCGACGACCCGGCCACTGACGCAGACGCCGCCCGACGGCTCCATGCGTGGCAGCATGGGCAAACGGGCTACCCGCTTGTGGATGCCGTGATGCGGGCGCTGCGGGCCACTGGCTATACGAACTTTCGGATGCGGGCGATGGTCACCTCATTTGCCTCGTATGATCTCTGGCTCCCCTGGCAGGTGACGGGCAAACACCTCGCGCAAATGTACACCGATTACGAACCCGGCATCCACTGGAGCCAGATGCAAATGCAGTCCGGCACCACCGGCATTAACACGGTGCGGGTTTACAATCCTACCAAGCAGGCCAAAGATCACGACCCGCAGGGTGTGTTCATCCGTGAGTGGGTGCCAGAGCTGGCCAACGTGCCCGATGAGTACATCCACGCGCCCCATGAAATGCCCCCCATGATGAAAACGATGTACGGCGTTCGCATCGGCACGGACTACCCCGCGCCTATTGTCGATCACAAGCAGGCAACGAAAGCCGCTAAGGACAACATCTACGGGCTGCGGCGCGACCCTGATGTGAAAGCCCAGGCCGCCCGCGTCCTGGAAAAGCACGGCAGCCGCAAAAACCGCGAGCGGGCTTGAGATTACCATGCAAATCCATTGGGAAAGCGTTATGATCTATTGGCATTTTCACCACACACGGAGGCAAAAGCATGACATCTCTCGTTCGCATTGGATTGGTACTGGTTGTGGGGCTGCTAACAACTCTCAGCACGCAGGCACAAACCACCCCCACTGGTGACAGCCTGGACGTGGTGCTGGTCATTGACAGCACAGGCAGTATGCGCGACGACATCCTGGCGGTAGAGAACCGCATCCGGGAAATTGTCGATCAACTTAGCAGCAATAGTTCAGACTGGCGGCTGGCCCTGATTACCTACCGCGACCATCCGCAGGCACCCTACGGCGAACCCACAGACTATGTGTCGCGCCTGGAGTTCGGGTTTACCGCCAATTTGAGCGAGATTTCAGCCGGGGTCAGCACTATTCAGGTGGACGGCGGCGGTGACCAGCCGGAGGCCGTGTTCGCCGGGCTGCGTGAAGCGGTTCAAATGCCCTGGCGTGACGGTGTGAGGCGCAGCATCATCCTGATGGGGGACGCCCCCCCGCATATCCCTGACCCCGTGCTGGGCCTGGACTTTCGGTCTGTGCTGCAACCGGCCTACGATGATGCACGCATCGGCATTTTTCCTATTCTCATCACAACCGAAAACGCGGTGCGCTTCCCGTTCCAGTCGCTTGCGGACGGCAGTGGCGGGCGTATGTTCTACGCATCCGACGTGCAACAGGTCGTTCCCACCCTGTTGACAACCATTGACATTGCGGCGGGCGTCCGCCTGGATGTGGGGCAGGATGTTCAGATTGGCGGCCTGGAACCGGGCACGTTCCTGTACGGGGAGCCGACGCTAGACGCAATCGTTATGCAAGACATGCCGCGCAGTACCCGTGCGACCATCATCACAGGGCCAGAACTCACGTTTGACGTGACTGAGCGTGGGGTGCTGCAATACTTTTACTGGTGGCAGCTCAAAACGGAGATGGGCACGCAGGGCTGGGTTCACGGCACCTTCAACGGGGAACCAACGCTCATCATCACGCAGGGTGATGACCTGGTAGACGTGGTCACCTGCCGCCTGATGACGTTTGGTGACATCAACATTCGCAACGGCCCTGGCACAAATTACCAGCAGGTTGCCAGCCGCTTAGGTCCCGATGTAATTCTTGCCGCTGACGGCCAGTTCCAGCCAGGGGATGGCTTTACGTGGTGGCGCATTATTGAGGGCTACTGGATTCGGGAGGACCTGGTGCGAGAGGACGGTGATTGCACGGGCCTGCCGAGAGTTAAACCCATTTTGTAGATGATTTTGGGGCGGCGCATGATGTTTGTGCGCTGCCCCGCACTTATGCTGACTAATCCTCCGCCGACCCGTCCGTTTCGAGCATGTCGAGCGTTTCAGTGGCATCCTCAATCATAATCTCACTTGAACGTTGGTCGGCCAGCCGGTCAAATTCCTGTTCCA
>DAOTTY010000074.1:0-1864 GCA_034437575.1 Anaerolineae bacterium
GGGCGCATTTCACTTTTGGGGCGAATTCTGAGACAATAGGGAAAACTGAACACAGGAGGGACTCAGGTGAAACGCACACGAGAGGAACTGAAAGCCGAGTTGCTGGCTGAAGCAGAAGCAGTGATTGATGAGCTGCTGGATTGGCAAGAAGAGACAGATAGACCCACACTGACGGAGATAGAAGACGTAGTGCTCAAGCTACGCAAACAAATGGGAGAACGGATGACGAGAGCGGCGGCGATGGGGCAAGAAGCTGTTCGGCCAGTACCGGGTCCAGCTTGTCCAGAGTGTGGGAAAGAGATGCACTACAAAGGCATGAAAAAGACGACAGTAGAAACCCGTGCCGGGGGAGTGAGGTTAGAACGAGGCTACTATTACTGCGACCGCTGCCAATGCGGTCTTTTCCCCCTGGATCAGCAACTCGATCTGAAGACCAAGCCTTGGAGTGAGGGGCTGCTCAAATTGATGACGTGGTTGAGCGGGATTGTGGAGTACGAGAAAGCGGAAGAGGTGTTGGAGAAAGTGGGTCAGCTCCACGTGTCGGACAGTAGCATATGGCGCCAGACGCAAACATGGGGCACACATTTTAAAGCGCTGGCTGAAAGGGAACGCCTGCGCGAGAACCTGCTGCCAGGGAGATGGGGCGGACCTTGTCGTGCAAAAGAACCCAAAGGGCGTATGGGCGTGTCGATGGACGGTGCCAAGATACACATTCGCGGCGAAAAATGGAAAGAACTCAAAATAGGCAGCATATTTGATGTTGAGGTGCGTCCGACACGTGATCCCAAGACAGGCGATCGGATTGAAGCGGCGCACGCAGTCAATAACACTTACACGGCACACTTGGGCGGGCCTGAAGTCTTTGGCGAGATGGTGTGGGCGGAAGCCTCCCGGCGAGGTTGGGAGCAAGCAGCAGACACCCAGGCTGTGGGCGATGCCGCCCCATGGATATGGAATCTGGTAGGAAATCACTTCTACGATAGCCTACAAATCATTGACTGGTACCATGGCGTAGAGCACCTGGGCAAAGTTGCCCCGTTGTTGAAAGGGGAAGATACGCCGGCGGCCAAACGATGGCTGAATGCGAGCAAGAACACATTCTTTCAGGGGCACGCTGCGCGCATTGCCCGAACACTGGCGGCCGCAGCGGCTGAGCATAAGCAAGAGGTGGCGGCCAACTTGAAACGGGAAGCGGCTTTCTTCTACAAGCACCGCAAACAAATGCAATATCAAGAAATGCGCGAGGATGGTTGGGCTATTGGTAGCGGTATGGTTGAAAGTGCGGCCAAACGGTTCAAGGCGCGGTTTGCAGGTTCTGGAATGCGCTGGAGCCGGCAGGGTGCCGAACGGCTCATCCCCATTCGAGCGGCTGTGATGAGCAAGCGTTTTGATGAACTCTGGCCACAGGCCTATAACTCGCCCCAGAACTGAAATGCGCCCGGCACGTCAGAGCAAGTGAGCAAAGTGCCCGCAGTTGACCCGGATATAGTTGACCCTCTTTGATTTGATAGTCCAACACATTTGTTTGCGCTGGTCGGCACATTGGAATAGTTGTGATGCGGGCCAGTTCTCAGGTGAGACAATGGATCGGGCGGTTTGCAAAACCAGTCGACTGCCTAGGCCACTGACACTGCTTTACACTGTTAAAGATTCGTGCTATACTCTGAACGTGTGTTAAGGTTGCGCTTTGTCGTTTGCCTGTTTGAGCCAGTCTTTTGCGCCAGCGTCAAGCCTTTGCCTGTTGGCCGATGTGTGGCGTAAATGGCTTTGCTCCCAACAATGTGCTAAATGCTGGGTTGATACTCAATGATACTTGTGGGATCAGTAAACAAAGTAGCAAATGGGGCGCGAGCAACGACTTGGG
>DAOTTY010000075.1:0-2626 GCA_034437575.1 Anaerolineae bacterium
TCATCATACCCAATATGAACAGGCATGTTGTCCCAGCCGTGTTTGTGATCCCGATTGTCAGCGGGCCAGGCAAACAACTGATGTGTGTTTAAGTCAAGGCCAAAGGATACAATCGGGAGACCATCCACTCTGTAATCAAGTAGGTATTCAGGATTTCCTTTTCCGTCTCTGGGAGGCTGCATTGGGCACGTTTCTTCAGCTACAAGCGTAACCCCACAACGGTCCGCCAATCGTTCCGCCTCACCGTGGTGTTTATGACACCCAATGCCCCACAAAGAAAGCTGGTCAACAGCGTACTGCCGTGGTGTCATTACTCCCAGGTGATAACCATCGCTCCCCCTGGTGAAATCGCGAGGAACATCCAACTGATTTTCCGGGAACATCTTGAGAAAATCCCGCTCCCTTTTTGCATGGGCGGCTTTGCTGTTCCAGTCCAACCGATCCCAAGAGCGAGGTTCTTCAAAGGTGAGCGCCGGCGGCGCACTTTTTTCCTCGACCGGCGCCGGTGGGTCCAGTGCTTCCTCGATGGCAATGATTTTATCCGGGCTTACGCCAGGGGCCTCGATCAACGGATTGACAATGGTGGGATGAGCCGCCGCCCACAATTCGGGGTCTATCTCGACAAAGCCGCTTCGCCCTGGTTGACTTGCCAACCGGCGGGCGTATTGAACGTCCGTGCCGCCTAGAAATTCATCTTGCCCCGCACCAAATACGCCACACCACTTATCGGGGTCATACCACCCTATCACGGCGTCGTAGCGCCTTACAGTCACCTCCACAGTGGCGTCCAAGGGAATACCCAGCCGCTTGCGCAGGTCATCGCCAGGCAATGGCCTGTCTGTGTCAGGCCGCGCCCACTCCCATCCGTTCTCTGGGCCAGGATTGCCAGGGGCCGCACGCTTGGAAGGACAGAGGGGGTTGTTACAATCTCCACCATCCGAGACGAAAGCCTTGCACGTTGGGCAACGTGACAGCGGTGCGCGGGGCGTCGATCCCACCGAGCCTGCCGGCGCTTGTGCTTCGGCTTGTGCCGGGGTGTTATCCACCGGTGGCGCAGGCTCACCGACCTTGCTGGCGTCTGTCGTGAACCGGACCCCTGCGGGCGGCCAGGAACGAGGTTCGCCCTGCTGCTCGCCCACCAGCTTACACTTCGGGTTATTGCAAATAGGGGTAGGGGTACGTGGGCTAAGAAACCGCCCGCATTTCTGGCAACGGGGGAGGTGCTCATGCACCATCGCCCAGGTGGCTTGCACCTGACCTGAAGGCACGCCGGCCGCCGCCATCGCTGGGCCTGCTTGTTTAGCGCAGTTGTTGCAGCTCATCCCCCAACCTCTTCCATCTCTTTGAACGAGCATCGTGTGATGACCGTCTGATTGATCCCGCGCCACTCGTCATGGTCCTTGACGGTCGCTTTACCCTCGTAGGTCTCACCGATCTCCAAGCGTTTACTAGTTACCCAGGTCAAGACATTGCCCTCGCCGTCCACAAAGCTGTACCTGTGACTAACGCCATACCGTGTGTCAAACGACGAGGCGTGGGTGACCGTCAATCCGCTGAACACCTGGCGCTTACCAGGCGCGCCGACGTGATTGCTCCGCTTGGCCACCCTGGCCCTATCCTTCGCTCGCCGGTAGGTTACAATCAATGACGCGACGAGGCCGGCATTCTCTGGCGGCACCGAGTCGTAGGCCGTGGCAACCATAAGATTATGTTCATAATCCGATAGATTTTCCCGGCCTGCTAGCTCCGTCCGTGCCCACTCCAAAGCCGCCTTGGCCTCCTCAGTGTCCCCTGGTTCGGGGGAAGGGACCTCGTAATCGCGGCTTGTCATATCGGTCATAGCAGCGTCAGCCGTGGCTAGCTCTAACGTCTCCCGCGCGCGGCCGCGACTGGTCCAGCCGGCCTCTCGGATGTTGGCCACAACGTAGGCCAGGTATCGCTCAGTCCCGAAAGCAAAGGCCGCGCGCGGCTCATCGTCCGGCGCCCGCTCGGCTTCGTTTGCAGCGGCTGCCACGTCAGCGACCGCCTCGTAAAACTCGGCCACTGCGTGAGGATCAGGATGGCCCATAAAATCGGCAAGGCAAGAGCTACCCACCTGCTTCATAGTCCCGTCGTCGTGCCGGACGAGGTAGGTCGCCTTGCGGTCGCGCTTGAGACCGCAGTGGTCGCACAAAGGCCCTGCCGTGCGATATTCCTTTGGCACTTCGACCTCTGTGCCGGGCATTGACCGGATAATGTTGCCCTCCTCCCCGTGCTCTAGCTTGGCGACAAAGCCCCACCCGTTCAGCCTGGGCGCTTCGCCGGTGAGCTGGACCTGGTAGGAACGGTGAAGCCCGCCCTTGTCGTCTTGTTCGTCCCTGACGCCCAACACGGTCAATGCGATAGGATCAAGCCCCAGCTTGTCAGCCCGCTTGTTCAGACGCTCGACCATCCCTTGGAGCTTTTCCAGGTTCCCATCGGGGATGTCATACACCCGCGAGAGACCATCACCCTCAACCTGCGTCTCTGCATCAGCTACAAACCGGCACTTGCGGCACTCTCCCCACTCGGTGAGAAACGCACCACAACGGGGGCAGTGGGCCGTCTCGCCCTCGCCGGCGAACGCGGCCATAGCCTGCCCTCCGGG
>DAOTTY010000076.1:0-27141 GCA_034437575.1 Anaerolineae bacterium
ACGTGGTAGGTCAGCACAGTGGTCAGCAGGTTCGTATCGGCCAGAAGCTGTTCCGGGGTGACGCCCAGGTCGTTCAGCAGCGTGCGGAAGGCACCATCGGTGGGGGCGAAAACGGTGAACTCACCGCCAGAAAGCGTATCCACCAGGCCAGCGGCCTGTACAGCGGCCACCAGCGTGTTGAAGTCTGAGCTGGCAACGGCGGCTTCTACGATATTGGGTTGCTGGGCAAAGCTGGGCACAGCGGTGACAGCCATCAGCATGACGGCCAGCAAAACAGCACGGAATTGGGTCTTCATAGGTGTACATCTCCTCAAGGGTGTAGATAACGTTTTAGTTAATGCGACATGGACGCCCATGCCGGATACTTCACACGCGGTGCTGACGTGTGTTATCTATCTGTTCGTAAGCAGGCGCATTGTAGATGACTTCATGAGCCGACATTCATGAATGCCTTAGCGTGTGCTATATTGAAGTCGTGGTAGCCCGCGCTGCCGCTAAACTATGGTTAAGAGTTGATTGCCACACATGACCGAGACTCACCCGGAAGAAAACGCCCTCATCCAGCGCATCATTGACCGGGAGCAGCAAGCGCTTGACGACCTCTATCAAAAGTACGGGCGGCTGGTATACAACATGGCCATGCACGTCGTCCAGAACAAAGCCAGTGCGGAAGAGGTCACGCAGGATGTGTTCTTTCAGGTGTGGCGCTGGCCCGAACGCTGGGACGCCAACCGCGCCCGCCTGACGACGTGGCTGCTGGCGATTGCCCGCTACACCGCCATTGACTACCTGCGTCGGGAGCAGCGCCGCCCCAACCTGGAACCTGGCACGCTGGAAATGCTGCACCACAGGCTGCCCGCGCACCCGTCTGTGGATAGTGCTGCCCGCGATAACGGCGAACTGATGAAAAAGCTGATGGCCCGCCTACCTAAAGAGCAGCGGGTGCCGATTGTGATGGCCTTTTACCGGGGGCTAACCCACGAAGAAATCGCAGAAAAGTTAGCTTTGCCCCTGGGCACGGTGAAGTCACGCATCCGGTTAGGGATGAAAAAACTGCGCGAGGGCTGGCTGGCCGCCGCCCGCGAAGGCGAAAAGGAACCCGAAACGAACGAATTTCGTTAAGTTTATGGCCCAAACATTGACGACCGTTAAGGCCACTGTTTAGAATCAAAAGCAACCTTATTGTTACGTGGATGTCATGACCAACCATCATCACTCGCAACCCAACCGCCCCACGTCCTGCGAAGATGTCGCGGAACTCATTGGCGCGTACAGCATTGGGGCCACCACCACAGAGGAAAACCGGGCGATTGAGGCCCTGCTGCCAGGGTGCCCGGAAGTCGCGGCAGAACTGGCCGAGTACGCCGCCGTCACCGATGCCATGCTGTACATGCTGCCCGGCGACGACGCGCCGCCCGCCGACCTCATCCGCCGGATGCCACTCAACGGGGATGCCACACACACGCCGCCACTGGTTGCCCATCACACCTTCACCCACACAGAGGCGCACCGTCACAGTGCGCCCGAACGGGTGCCCCTGCCACAAGGGCCACCGCAGCCTGCCGCCGAGCCGAAGCGTGGCTTCCCGTGGCTGGCCGTGACCGGGCTGGCTGCGATGTTTATCGTCATTGTGGGGATGAACGCCGTGTGGTTCAGCCTGTTCCGGGGGCTGCAAACCCAACAGGCGCAGCTCACCGCGCTGATTGACCAGCAAACCACCCAACTCCAGCAGCAGGCCGCCCAAATCGAACAGCAGGCCGAGCAGATCACGCAGGCCAGCGCCGCACCCCCCCCTGCACAGCAGCCGTCTGTCCTGGCGCTCAGTACCACGCATCACACCGAGCTGCGCCCCACCGTTGACGGCACAGACAGCGCGTCGGCGCAGGTCATCTGGGATGCGGCCAGCCACATCGGGGCGCTGTACGTTGAGGGGCTGCCACCGCCCCCCGCCGATCACGGTTACCAGATGTGGCTGGTGCGCGGTGAGGGTGAAATCAGCCTGGGCACATTCTCTGTCGATGGGAACGGCGTGGGGACGATGGTGTTTCAGTCGCCGCTGCCCATCATGAAAACGGACATCTTCGGCATCAGCACCGAGCCACTTAACGGCAGTTTATACCCCACCACGCCGCACCTTGTTACCGGGCGCGTGGAAGCCTGACCCACAATCCAGAGGAGTTGGTTACATGACGACGACTGCCAGGCCGTCACGGGTTCGCCGCGCCCTGGAAATCGGGCTGTTGGTGCTTATTTTCGCTGTGCTGGCCTCGCTGACGATCCCGCAGTTTATCAGCCTTGCCCCCATTGATGTGCCGTCTATCCCACCCACACCGGCCTTTGCCAATACCACTTATGGCGGCACGGGCGAGATTACCTACACCCTCACCCGCGCAGACGGCACGGCACGGGCCTACATCATGGGCGTGGACGCAACCGTAAGCCAGCCGCTGGGGGCTGTGGACGCACGCGGCCTGGTGTGGTCGCACACGGGGGAGCAGTTGGCCTACTTCAAGGGGGATGACGGCGAGCGCGTGGTGTCTGTGCTGGCCGTTGAGGTAACCGCTACCCCGAACCTGACGGCAGCCCTCCCGATCACAGACGCAGCGGACGACTGCCACGCGCCGGGCTGGTCACCTGTGGGCGATCAACTGGCGGCGGTGTGCCTTATCGACGGCGAGCCGCGCCTGACCACCATCACGCTTGACTCTGGCGAGCTAAGCGCCGTGACCAACAGCCAGATTAACGATGTAGGCGGGCCGCGCTGGTCGCCCACATGGCGCTACCTGA
Source organism: Anaerolineae bacterium (assembly GCA_034437575.1). Taxonomy (GTDB): domain Bacteria; phylum Chloroflexota; class Anaerolineae; order Aggregatilineales; family Phototrophicaceae; genus DAOTTY01. The sequence goes on from DAOTTY010000076.1 coordinate 2,788, forward strand.
CGTATGACTTCGGGGCAGAAACGCGCTCGCTGGGGGTGTACAACATCACCACAGGCGAAATCGAGCAAATCACCTCGACCACGCTGATCGCCCGCCAACCGCGCTGGGCACCGCGTGCCGACTTTATGGCCTTTGTGATGCAGTATCGTGAGGACGACAGCGGCGATGTGCTGGTGGGCGTTACCTTCCCGGATGGCATGAACCTGCAAACCTTCAAGGTGCCGGGGGATGCTGACGTGAACGATATTGAGTGGACGCCCAACGGGGATTATGTGTCCGTCGCGCTTTCTAACAACACCATCCATCTGATTGAGTACGCAACGGGGGATGTGACCGGCATCACCGTGCCAGATGCAGACGACGGTACACTGACCGAGATTGCATGGCGTCCCTGATAAACGCCCGGATACCTAACCCCGTCTAGGGTAGTGACTGTGGGCGGGGCATCCGTTCCATCAGGTTGATGTGCGTCACCGTCACGATGCCGTCCATTGCAAATGCCAGCACGCCCTCTTCCGTGATGGCCAGCGCACTTACCCCCAGGCGCGGCGTCGGCACATCTGCAATAAGCTGCACCGGCTCCGCACCTGCGAACAAATCTATGGCGAACTTCTGCCGGATGAAATTCATGTCCTCGCCCACATATACCCGGATGATGCCCGTGTCAGTGTCCGTCGTGGCGCAGTAGCGCCCGTCCCGGCTGCACGCGATGCGCCCGGCGGGGTAGCTGAGCGTGCGTGCCCGCGTGACCAGGCCATCTGGCAGTACCCGCACCAATATTGACCCGTCACACGCATAAATCGCCTCCGGCTCATCGGCCAGTACCACATCGGGGATGATGTTTGGCGCAGGCTTCAGGCCGATGGCGTCCGTTGTAATGACCTTATCCCGCTCGAACACGTACAGCAGGCCGCGCTCGTCCAGGGCCGCCGTAATCCCGTCCGTCTGATCCATCCGCACGGCCACGAACAACTCATCGGCGTCCAGGCTGTGTTCGGTGCCATCATGCCACAGCGATAGGCCGTGCCCGTCGTCATATAGGCGATAGCGGTCATCGTCGGTGCGGTGGAGGGTTAGCTTACGCAGGCGCACATAGGGCAGCAGCCTGCTATTGGGTGCCCGCAGTGTGTTGAGGTAAGCCTCCCAATCGTCGCCGCCCCGCTCTATGTCAGGGTCAGCAGGTTCAACGTGCAGCCCCCCCAGCGCTGCCCCGCTATCCAGGTTAAAAAAGGCGGCGGTGTCCCCATTCACCCACACACACAGCACGTCCGGGGTACCATGCAAAACATCCAGCCTGTAAACCACACTGTCCGAGAGGTGTATTCGCCATGCCATGAGCTAACCGAGCCGTTCTGCTTGGGTCAAATTGGGATATATTTGGGATATACGCCTTAGCATACAGCATGTTGCCCCACCGAACAACGCCAGTTGGGGGGCAATCTGGCGGGCGGGCGTATGGGAACCGTCAATTGTGCCCCCGGTAGGCTTCCCCTAAAATGAGCGGTGTTGAGTGGACTAAGGGATTCACCGCCTTATGGCAAAAACACGCAGTACCGTCGGCATGGGTCGCCGTCAGGCTGGCAGGCGCATCCCATTACGCGCACGCCTGCGCTCGTTTTGGGAGCGGATGTTTTCTCGTGGGGAGTTGACGGTATTGGTTATCGCCATTGGCCTGCTGCTGATGCCCGCCCTCTCGCTGGATGCTTCGGGGTGGCCGATACGCATTAGCGTGGTGGGGTCGGTGTTGGTGCTTAGTGTGTTGTTCGGCTTTTTGCTGGCCCGCAGCCAGTATAACGAACTGCTGGCCCTGCTGATGAGCGGTATCTATGGGGTGTGCTTTGTGCTGTTGGCGGCGGCCCTTAGCGAACCGGGCAGCATCGTGACGGGTGTATACAGCGTGTTTGAGCGCACCGTCTTGTGGATTATCGACGCGACAACGGGCGGCATCAACCAGGATGAGCTGGTGTTCACCATGATTGTTGCCACGCTGTTCTGGTTTTTGGGCTACAACGTGTCCTGGCACATCTTCCGCTTCGATCAGGTCTTCCGGGTGATTTTACCACCGGGGCTGATTATCATCGTCAACAGTGTGTACTACACGGGCGAAAACAGCCTGCGCCCCTACCTGATTGTGTACCTGTTCCTGGCGCTGGTGCTGGTGGTGCGGTCTTACATTGAAACCCGCGAGTGGGAGTGGTACCAGGCGGGCATCCGCGTGCCGCGCAAGGTGCGCCGCCAGTTCAACACGGCGGGGGCGGCACTGGCGCTGCTGGTCGTCGCTGCCAGTTGGGCACCCCAACTGCCCGAAATTCAACAGCGGCTGGACGCCTTCCAGCAGTTCATGCAGTCCGACCCGCTGCTGCAAGCCAGTGAGGTGTGGAACCGCCTGTTTAGCACGATTGACGCCTACGGCCCCGTCACTGCGGACTACTACGGCGGCGATTCACTGGAATTGAGCGGGGCCATCCAACTGGGTGACCAGACCGTGATAGAAGTGGCAGTGCCGCCAGACCGCCGCTATTACTGGCGCAGCCGTGTGTTTGATACCTACGAGAACGGCAACTGGCGCTCCCTGGCCCTGGACCGTGTGCGAACATCGGTGGTGCCGTTTGAGGTTGGGCAGGAACCGTATGCGTTACAAGCGCGGCAGGCCGTAACGCAGCAGGTCACGCTGGGCCTGAATGCGTCCCGGTTGGTGTATGTGGCCCCGCAGCCGCTCAGCGTGGATTTAACCGTCATCAGCGACCTGCGCTTTTTAGATGCGGAGCGCAGCGTGGCCAATGTGCATGTCATCCGGCCAGCGCAGGTGCTGCAACAGGGTGATACCTACACCGCCACCAGCTTGATGTCTACCGCCACCGCCGCCGACCTGCGGGCCGCCGGTGAGGACTACCCGCAGTGGGTGCGCGACACGCAGTTCTATGTGCCGCCGTCGGTGACTGGGCGGACGCTGGTGCTGGCCCGCGAAGTGATTGAGCAGGCGGGGGCCGTCACGCCGTATGACAAAGCCAAAGCCCTTGAACAGTGGCTGCGAACCAACATGGCCTACAACGAGAACATCCCGGCACCGCCCGTCGGCCAGGACCCGATTGACTGGTTTCTGTTTGACTACCGCGAGGGCTACTGCAACTACTACGCCTCCGCCATGATTATGATGCTGCGCTCGCAGGGGGTGCCCGCCCGGATGGGCGCGGGCTTTGCCCAGGGCGAGTGGGACGGCAGCCGCTTTGTGGTACGTGAGCGCGACGCGCATACGTGGGTCGAGGTTTACTTCCCTGGCTACGGCTGGATTGAGTTCGAGCCGACGGCAGCCCAACAGGGCATCAACCGGGGCGATGAAACCGAACAACCGGCCCTGCCCACCGTCACGCCAGCGGCGACCAACACACCCACCATTACCCCCACTGCGACGGCTTCTCCCACTGCGACGGCCAGCCCCACGCCAGACCCGTCCAATGTGCCCACCCAGGAACCAGATGCCGCCGAGGAATCGTTTGCATTCAGCACGCCTACACCCACCCCCACACCCACTGCCACCCCGGTGATTGTCGCCACACAGGTGCCGCCGCTGGCCAATGACCCACAGGGGCCAATGGCGTTTATCCTCCCGGCAATTATCACGATCTTTGTGGGCCTGCTGGTGATTGCGCTGGTGGTGGCGGTGGCCTTCTTTGTGTGGTGGTGGTGGGAATGGCGCGGGATGCGGGGGTTAAGTCCGGCAGTGCGGGCCTATGCCCGGCTAGAGCGCTACCTCGTCGGGCTGCTGCGGTTGAACATCGGCGGGCAAAACACGCCCTTTGAGCGGCGCGAACTCATCGTGCGAAACCTGCCGCGCAATGCCGAACGCCCCGTGACGGCCATCACCAACCTGTACACCGAAGAGCGTTACGGGCGCGGGCCGGGCACTGACGAAGCGGTAGACCGTCACGCCAAGACGGCGGATAGGGCGTGGCAGCGTGCCCGCGAAAACATCCTGGCGAAAGTCTTCTGGCGCTTTGTCCCGTTCCGGCGCTTCTTCAAACCGGAGGATTGATGCTGCCTGTACAGGCACAGTCAGCATCGGGCGCACACGGTGGTGCGCCCCCCTCACAGCAACCTTAGCCAAACACGTTCACCCCGTAGCCCGGCTCCACCATGAAGCGGCCATTGTCATACACCTGCTTGCCGCGTATCCACACCTCGCGGACTTTGCCGTTGGCCTGCATCCCGTCAAACGGTGACCAGCCCGCCGCCGTCAACAGGGAGCGGTTGGCGATTTCGCAGCCTGCTTTGTCATCAATGACGGTGTAGGTGCCTTCGTCGCGGGGCACGCCGAAAATACGCCGGGGGTTTTCCGCCAGCAGCAGTGGAATCTGGTCTAAGGCCACCCGGTTGTTTTTCACCGCGAGCAGCATCAGGGGCAGCGTGGTTTCGATCCCCGGCACGCCGTACACGGGTTGGCCTTCGGCGTTGTGCTTTTCTGCCAGGGTGTGGGGCGCGTGGTCACTTTCGATGACATCCACCCCCCCCTGCTTAACCGCTGCCCACAGCGCGTCCCGATCTGGGCGCGTTTTGAGTTCGGGCTTCATCAGGCCCAGCGGCCCCAGTGTACGCAGGTCATCTTCCGTCAAAAACAGGTGATGCGGGCACACGCCGATGGTGACGGGCAGCCCCTCGGCTTTGGCGGCCTGCAACATATGGATTTCGTCTGCCGTGCTGATGTGCAAAAAGTGAACCGGCTTGCGCTGCTGGCGCACCATATTGAGGATTTGCTCAACGGTGCGGCCTTCCGCATGGACGGCAATCACGCGGCCTGTGTTCCACGCCTGGATGTGCGCGTGCTGGTCCTGGGGGTCGTCTATCAGCAGGTCGCCCGTGGTGGCATTGCAAAAGATTTTGAGGCCACACACGCCGCCCAGGCCGTCGTAGTGGGCGGTGTTGTCGTCCTGCGATGCGCCAAAGTACACGCCATAGTCGCAGTGGGCGTGGGCGTCGATCTTGCTCAGCTTGGTGCGGAGTGCGTCCACAGTCGTTGTCGGCGGCGGGGTGTTGGGCATATCAAAGACGGCAGTATAGCCGCCCGCAAGGGCCGCTTTCGTTTCGCTGGCAAACGTCGCCTTATGCGACCAGTCCAGGTCACGCAGATGGGTGTGCGGGTCCAGCATTCCGTAGATTTTTAGCATAAGGCGTTCCTAAGCGTACACCTCTGGATTGACGCAGTGGGGCAGGCGCTCCCCCAATAGCCCGGCGATGATGTTTGCCGCCGCCAACACCGCGATCTGCTCACGGGTGGCATGGCTGGCACTGCCGATGTGCGGCACCACCACGCAGTTATCCAGGGTAAGCAGCGGGTGGCTGGCGGGCAGCGGTTCGGGGTCGGTCACGTCCAGGCCCGCCGCGAAGATCATCTTCGCCCGTAGGGCCACAAATAACGCGGACGGGTCAATCACCCCGCCGCGTGCTGTGTTAACCAGCACGGCTGTCGGTTTCATCAGGCCCAACTCGCGCTCGCCAATCAGGTGATGGGTTGCGTCAGTGAGTGGGGTGTTCAGGCTGATGAAGTCGCTTTCGCGCAGCAGGTCGTCTAACTCACGGTAGTCAGCGCCAATCGCGGCGGCGGCGGCGGGTTTGGGGCTGCGGCTGTGATAGAGCAGGCGCATGTTAAACCCCTGGCCGCGCCGCGCCACGGCCTGCCCAATGCGCCCAAACCCGATCACCCCCAGCGTGGCCCCGTGCAAATCCTGCCCCAGCCAACCGAGCGGCTCCCAGGTGTGCCAGTGGCCGTCTTTTACGTCGCGTTGGGCTTCTGGCAGGCGGCGGGCCGCGGCCATCATCAATGCCCAGGCCGTATCTGCCGTGCTTTCGGTCAGCACGCCGGGGGTATTGCCCACCGGGATGCCGCGCCGGGTGGCTTCGGGCACGTCTACATTGTCGTAACCCACCGCAAAGTTGCCAATCACCTTGAGGTTAGGGGCGGCGTCCATCAGTTCCGCATCCATTTTATCAGCCAGCATGGCAATGATCGCGTGGGCGTCCTGCATGGCCTCCAGCAGTTCAGCACGCGGGGCGGGGCCGTCGGCCTCACGCACGGTGACGGTGTGCCCGGCCTCACGCAGCATGTCGATTCCCTTCTGTGGAATCTGGCGCGTCACATAGATATTCATGATTTTGTTAACCTTTTTCATAGCTTGGCATAGGCGCACGCCAGCGTGAACACTGGTTTCCTGCCCCCTTACCCCTAAATTCCCTCGCCAACAAGGGGGGAGGCCCATCCAACGCGAACGGCACGGCATCTACGAGGTAAAGTGACGCGGAGCGCCGCCGGGCCTCGCCGGGTTGGGGACCTGGGCTATGGGGCCGGGTCATCGGCGCGGGGGCCATCGGGCGGGGCCTCTGCCGGGGCGGGTTGGCGTTCATCGCGCCAGCTTGCCAATATCATCAGCCCAACGCCCAGCACAATCGCATGATCGGCCAAATTGCTGACGTTTTCAATCACACCGGGGACGGTGTAGTGAATGAAATCCACCACATGGTCATAGCGCAGGCGGTCAATCAGGTTACCCAGCGCCCCGCCGATAATCATGCCGATAGCGACCTGCGCCAGCCGCTGGTGGGCTTGCAAATGGCGGTAAGACCACACCAACACGCCGCACACAGCCAGGGCCACAACGGTGAACATCGCACTGGCAAAGGGCAGGTTGGCCAAAAAGCCAAACGCGGCCCCCGTGTTAAAGCTGCGCGTCACCCGAAAGAACGGCAGCAGCGCCTGTGATGGCACAAACGATTCGTACATGGCCAGGCGCATCACCACCCACGCCTTTGTAGCCTGGTCTATAAGTAATACAACGCCGATGATCCCGGCAAGCAGCAGCCATTTACGCATTGGGGCTAGTCGTCATCATCGGGGCTAACTTGCTCATCGGTTTTGCCGAAGCGCCGTTTGCGCTGGCTGTAGGCGGCAATCGCCCGGTGCAGTTCTTTTTCGTCAAAGTCCGGCCAGAAGACATCCGTTACGTAATACTCAGCATAAGCGGCCTGCCAGATCAGAAAATTGCTAATCCGCAGCTCGCCGCTGGTGCGGATTATCAGGTCGGGGTCAGGCACGCCGTGCGTATACAGGTGCTGGGTGATGACCGCTTCCGTCACGTCAGCGGCAGGGATGCCACTTTCTACAATGCTGCGAACCGCATGAACGATTTCATCACGCCCGCCGTAGTTAAAGGCCACGTTGAGCAGCAGCGTGTCATTGGTTTTGGTGCGCTCGCAGGCGTACTGAATCTTCTTGAGCAGGGCGGGGGCCACGCCGTCCTGTTTGCCGACATGCCGGATGGACACGCCTTCTTTGTCCAGCTCGTCCAGTTCTTTATCCACGAAGTATTCCAGCAGGCGCATGAGCGTCATCACTTCGGTGGGGGGGCGGTTCCAGTTTTCGGTAGAGAAGGCATAAATCGTCATGACTTTGATGCCCTGCCGGGCGGCCTCTCGTAAGATGCGGCGTAAATTTTCTGTCCCCTGTTTGTGCCCGGCACTGCGCGGCAGCCCCCGCGACTGTGCCCAGCGTCCGTTGCCATCCATGATGATCGCAACGTGGTTGGGTACGCGCTGGTCAGTGGGGGGCGATGCCTCAGCGTTCGTGTGGTGTTTTATGCCTTGCATAAGGTTGCGCTATCCTGTCCGCTATACGTCCATGATTTCGGCTTCTTTGTCCTTCGCTGCTGCTTCGATCTTCCCGATGAAGTCGTCCGTCAGCTTTTGCACCTGTTCTTCGCCGCGCTTCATGTCGTCCTCGCCAATCAAGCCTTCGCTCTCAAAGTCTTTGAGGTCTTTGTTGGCATCCCGCCGGACGTTACGCACAGACACGCGGGCGTCTTCGGTGCGCTGACTGAGGAACTTGACCAGCTTTTGGCGGGTTTCTTTGGTAAGCGGGGGCATGTTGAGCCGAATCACACCGCCGTCACTGTTGGGGTTCACGCCCAAATCAGCCTGGTTGATGGCCCGCTCGATGTTTGGAATAGCACTCCCGTCGTAGGGGCGAATCATGATTTGCAGCACTTCTGGCGTGGAGATATTGGCAAGTTGGCGCAGTTCGGTAGCCTGGCCATAGTAGTCTACCATCAGCTTTTCTACGAGGGCGGTGCTGGCCCGGCCACTTCGCATCCCGCGCAGGTCTTCCTCATAGGAACTAAGGCTGGCCTGCATCCGCTCTTTGGTTTCATCAAGCACGTCGTTAATCATGGGTTGTATCCTTCATTCGGTACTTAATACACACCGATGCGTGATTCGGATCATAAGTCGCAAGCGCTATTTTAGCATACGGAAAGCAAACTGCGTGGGTGGAATTGCCTACGAGTGCGCCCAGCCTTCCCAACTGCGGGCCTGCCACGCCGTATACAGGGCAATCGCACCAGCAGCAGCCACGTTGAGGCTGGCCACTTTGCCGCGCATGGGGATGCTGAGTACAAAGTCGCAGTTGTCTTTGACGAGGCGGCGCATCCCATCACCCTCGCTGCCCATCACCAGCCCGATAGGCATGTTGAGGTCGGTTTTGTCGATAGGGGGCACGTTCGGCCCGGCGTCCATCCCAACCAGCCACACGTTGTTCTCTTTGAGTTCCTTCATCGTGTTAACGAGGTTGGTCACCTGGGCCACGTTGAGGTGCTCTACTGCGCCAGACGACGCATTGACCACCGCCGGGGTGATGTCTACGTTGCGGCGGTCTTGCATCACGATGCCATGCACGCCTACTGTTTCTGCCGTGCGAAGCAGGGCACCTACGTTTTGCGGGTCTTTGAGCAAATCCAGCAGCAGCAGGAACGGCTTTTCGCCGCGCTGTTCGGCAGTGGCCAGGATGTCGTCCAGGTTTACGTAGGGGTAGGGACTCACACGCAGCACCGCCCCCTGATGATTGCCCCCGTTGGCCAGGTCATCCAGTATCCGGCGCGGCATCCGCTTAACAGGCACACCGAGTTCGCTGGCCGTCTGCGCGATTTCGCCAGTTGCGCCCTTTTCCTCGGTGCCTTCCGCCAGGACAAGCTGGTCAGTTTTGCGGCGTCCGGCCCGCAGCGTTTCCAGGATGGCCCAGTTGCCATAGATAAATTCAGGCATGATGTCCTCACTCGTTTGATTGGGTGCGCCAGTCGGCGGCACAGGACGCTTGCGTCCAGCCGAGGGCGTGTAACTCGCTCAGGATAGCAGCGGCGGCAGCGGTATGCAAAGCCGGGCTGGGGTGGGCGTCGTTGCGATGAACCCGGCGCTCAGCTTGGGGCATGGCCATCACAACGGGCGTCAAGTCCAGCACGGGGATGCCGTGTGACTCGTAGACGGCCCGCACCTGGGCCAAAGCGGGGCCGCTTTCCAGCGGGGCGGTTAAGTCTGGCCATAGGACGGCAAGCTGCTGTTGACTGTTGGCGGTGGCCCATGTTGCCAGCTCATCCAGTTCTGCCTGATGAAGCGCCCACACCTCCGCGTCGGCGTGCCAACTTGCCGCATCCAGCAGGTTGAGGCCGCGTAACGGAAAGATCATGTTCCAGTACACATAGTTCACCACATAGTAGCGCCGCTCAAACACGAGCAACCACAGCGGCGGCCCGGCTGGTGGCGTGCTGCGAAGGCTGCGGTAGGCTACCTGGATGTCATTAGGATAGTACGACAAAATCAGTCGATCTGGCTCAAGCGGATACGCCTGTAAAATCCTGAGTTGTTGGGGCGTTTCCATCCCCGGTATGGCCGCCAGCAGCACCTCATACTCGCTACCCAGGCACGTCCGCACCTGGTCCGGGTAACGCAGGGCAACATCCTCAATGCCCACCCCAGCCGCAAGCGAATCGCCAGACATCAACACAACAGGGTTGGCGGGGTTGGCGGGCGGCTCCCGGTCACGGATGCTGGCGCTGTTGGTAGACCAATTCGCAGCCAGCCAGGTGCTGTTGGTCAGCGTGAACCAGTTCCAATGAGAGCGCACATGCATGTAACGCAGGTAGAACTCGCCCGCCGTGAGCAGTACCCCAACGGTGAGCAGGGTCACCAGTAACCCACCAGCCCGGTCATTTTGGGCAAAGGCCGCCCGCCACGCCTGCTTTTCGTCGTCGGTCAGGTCATAGCCCGCTGCAAAGGCAAACACCACGCTAACGGCCCCTATATACACCGCAAACCCCACCGGCAACGGCTGGGCCGCGTTTGGGTTCCAAATGCCCACCCCCAGCGTGAGCAGCAGCCCGGCCAGCAGCGTCAGCATGTAGGTGAATGCGATGGGCCGTCCTCGCAGCCGGTGAAGGTAGGTGGTCATGGCTACACAATCCGCCAGATCGTACCGTCGGGGCGGTCGTCAAGCTGCACGCCCAGCCCGGCCAGCCGATCCCGAATGGCATCGGCTTCGCTGAAGTTCTTATTGGCGCGGGCCTGTGCCCGCATGGCGATGAGCATTTCGATTAGCCCGGCTTCGCGTGCGGCACTGGCCCCCGTCTCCTCAGATGTTGCCGGGATGATACCCAGCCCATCGCCGCCGAGGCTGTTGTAGGTATCGTTGATCGCGTTCAAGGTCGCAAGGCCCACTTCGGTATCGCCGTTGAGCAGCGTATTCACGTCGCGGGTCAGGTTTTGCAGCACGGCGATGCCCTGCGGCGCGTTGAAGTTGTCGTTGAGCGCGTCGGCAAAGTCGGCTTTCGCCTGTTCCAGGCGCTCGTTAAAGCGGCCCCCGTCGTCTGATTCGGGCGCGTGGTTCATCTGGCGGCGGGTGAGCTGCACCGCGTTGTACATGCGCTCCCAGCCCGCACGGGCGGCGTCCATCGCCTCGTCGCTGTAGTCTACGGGGTTGCTGTACTGCGCGGTAAGGATAAACGTGCGGATGACCTCGGCGCGGTTTTGTTGCAGCGCGTCTTTAATCGTGATGAAGTTGCCCAGGCTTTTGCTCATCTTCACGCCGTCCACTGTCAGGCTGCCCACCAGCATCCAGTAGTTAGCGAAGGGCGCGTCGTTGGCACTTTCACTCTGCGCGATTTCGCATTCGTTGTGCGGGAAGATGTTGTCAATGCCGCCGCCGTGAATATCGAAGTTGGCCCCCAGGTACTTACGGGCCATCGCGCTGCATTCGATGTGCCACCCCGGAAAGCCCACGCCCCAGGGCGAGTTCCAGCGCATGATGTGTTCGGGGTTGGCTTTTTTCCACAGGGCGAAATCGGCAGGGTGGCGCTTTTCGCCCACGCCGACGGTGCCGCGTGTGTTTTCTTCCTGCTCGTCTACCCGCCGGTTAGACAGCTTGCCGTAGTCTTTGTCGGCGGTCACATCAAAGTAGACGCTGCCATTGGCCTCATACGCGAAGCCCTTGCGGATGAGTTCTTCCGTCATTTCGATCTGTTCGGGCACATGGCCGGTGGCACGCGGCTGGATGTCTGGCGGCAGCACGTTGAGGCTGGCCATATCGTCGTTAAAGCTGCGGGCGTAGTGGTCGGCAATTTGCATGGGCTTGGCACCAATCTGCCGGGCCTTCCGTAAGATGCGGTCTTCGTCGGTTTCTAACAGGTGGCCAACGTCGGTCAGGTTTTGCACGTACAGCACGCCGTCATACGATTTCCGCAACCAGCGCACGACCATATCAAAGTTGACGTAGGTTTTGGCGTGGCCCAGGTGCGAGTGATCGTAAACGGTGGGGCCGCACACATAGATGCCAACGACCCCTTCCGTGATCGGCTTGAACGGCTGCTTTTCGCGCCCGAGAACGTTGTAAATCGTAAGGGACATCGTGTGCTTTGCTTTCTGGTTAAGTTTGGGTGTTCAGTCGGTAGGGTATTGTAGCGTAGATGGGGAGGGGCGTGTACGGCGGGTAGGGATTTAACAGGGTGATTGTAAAGTCAAAGTTTCACATCGCGGGGACGCTGTCCCCTGCAAAGGGTTGGCACCCTTTGAACCCGTGTTTTCGGACGCAAAGCGTCCGAAAAGGCAAGTTTTTGTTCACTTTTTTCAAAAAGCGACGGGTTTGGGCAGCGCCCAATGATTAGCCATGCAACTTTGCAAAAGCCCTGGGGATTTAATGGATTTGTGGTGGGCAAACGCGCCCCTTCAGGGTCGTCCTGTCGGGACGCGCAGAAGCGCGTCTGCCAAGAAAAACGCACGACCACGCTGTTGTGGAGTGCTAGCCTGGGTCGTTGCCGGGATTGTTAAAGACTGTTGATGTTGATGACCTGCCCGCACCCTGAGTAGGCCGGGGGCGGCACTTCTATGGTAGCATGTGGGCATATTAGATGCTCGTCATTACCCAACAAGGAGTCTATCGTGCCTGATGTCGATGTGGAAACCCTCGGAAATCTCATCAGTCTCACGTCTGAACCTGGCTTTATCTACAATATTCTGCTGTACCTGATGTTCATCTTGAACATGATCGCCTTCTTCATGCAAAGCGACAAGCAACTGATTACCACCCTCATGCTGGGCCTGACGATGGCCTTTTTGGCCATTGCGAAGCTCAACGTCATTGACCCGCAAAACCTGATCATGCTCATTATCAACTCCGGCATTTTCACCATCCCGTTGATTGTAGCCGGGATGACGAAAGCGAAAAAATCACAGCCCCTGGCGATCATCGCCGGGGTCATCGGCGGCTTCTACTTCTTCATGTACTGGTTCTTCTTGCAGGCCCCCGGCGGCTGAGTCACTCTGCCACCCACAGCGTTTGCCCGTCCGTGCGGATGTGAACCACCCCGCTTGCATCCGTGCGGAACAGGGGTATACCGGCGCGGTAGTCTTGCAGGCGGGTGATAACGTCCGGGTCGGGGTCGCCCCGGCGGTTGGTCGCATCTGCCTGGAGCAGCACCACCTGCGGCTGTACCCGCCCCAAAAACACCGCATCCAGCGAGCGGGTGGTACCGTGCTGCGGGAGCTGCATCACCTGTGCCACCGGGTCATAACCCGCACCGAGCAAATCTGCCTGCCCCTCCACACTCAAATCCGACGTAAACAAAAACGCCGCCTCGCCATAGGTCAGGCGCAGCACCAGCGCATAACGATCCAGGCTGTCGGTGAGTTCCGGCGGGTGCTGCGGCCCCAGCACCTCCAACCGCACCCCATCCCCGAACTGAACGGTGTAACCCGCCGTCACTGTGACCCCATCGAACGGTGCCAGCGCGGTTTGCAATTCAGCATACGCCGCCGATAGATTCGGCTGCCCGTTGGTGAGGACGGCACCCACATCATAGCGGCGCAGCAGCGCGGGCAGCGCCCCATACTGGAACTCGTCCGGCTGGGTGACGGCCAGCACCTCAATGTGACGGTCATGGAAGGGCATCCGGTCACCGATTTGGGTGAGCAACCGCGACGGAAAGCGCCCCCCGTCAATGAGCAGTTGGGCACCAGCGGGCGTTTGCACCAACACGCCGTTACTGTGACCCACATCCAGCAGCCACACATGCAGGTCACCGTCTGGGCGGCTGCGTAAACTGGCGATGTTGAGGCCCACCATCACCACACCAACCAGCATCGTCGTATTGAATACGGCCCGCGTGCGGGCAAACCGCGCCACCGCCAGCACCCATTCCGGCTGCGTGGCGTAGCCCACAGCCCCGGCGGTCATCGCCACAAAAAACACCACGATAGGCGCACTCCCGGTGTAAAATTCGACCTCCGCAAACGGCAAATCCGCAAAGACGCGCACCACCGTCACCGACCACCACAGCAGCACCATATCAAACCAGTAGATCACCTGCGCGACGGGCGGCGCAACCCTGTTCACTAACGTAGCGGCAATCCCACTGACCAGCACAACCGCCTGCACCGGCACAATCAGCAGGTTCACGGGAATTTGCACGAGTGACACGCGGTTGAAGTAGAGCGCCGTCAGGGGCAGGGTGGGCACCAGTGCCGCCAGCGTGACAATCACCGGCTCCGATAGAAAGCCGCTCACGCCCGCTGCGGCATTGGGGGGCAGCACGCGCTCTAGCAGCGTGTCAAAGGTGCGGGCCAGCGGGTCTGAAAACAGGGCCAGCCCCAGCGTGGCAAAAAAGCTCAACTGGAAGCTCACATCCCACAGCACACGCGGGTTGGCAGCACTCATCAGCAGGGCCACCAACGCCAATGATGCGGGCACATACGTTTTGCGGTTGAGCGCCCGCCCCACCACCAGCACCGCTGTCATCACTGCCGCCCGAACAACCGCTGCATTCGCGCCCACAAACACCGTGTAAACGCCAATCACGGCCAGCGCGATAAACGCCGCCGCCCGGCCCCGCAATGGCGACTGGCTCAACAGCGACTCCACCACGCCCGCCAGAATCACCATGTTAAAGCCGCTGATGGCAACAATGTGCGCCGCCCCCGTCGCGGCAAAGTCGGCTTGCAGTTCCGGGGAGAGGCCGCGTTCATTGCCCAACAAAATGCCCACCATCAGCCCGGCCATCGGCTCTGGCATGGCCCGGTTGATGCTATCCGCAGCACGGGCCTTTTGTTGCAGCAGCCACGCATAAACCGGATTGCCGCGCCCCGGCTGTACCACTTCGACGGCGGTATCACGCAATACACTAAACACGCCGCGCTGCGCCAGGTAGTCTGCATAGCTGAAGGTGTCGTACACGCCGGGGGTGGTAAGCTGCCCCGTTGCCCGCACAGTATCGCCGTAACCTGCGGGGGTGGTGGACGGTGCCCGCACCAGCACATCGCCGCGAGTGGGGTTGACCTGCCCGGCCTGCTCAACGGTTTTCGCACGCACGCGCAGCAGCGTTATCTCGTCACGGATGTCAGGTTCGGCAATCACGCGCCCGGTGATAGTGAGGCCACCGCTGTCGTTGTAGGCGGCAAGCGGGCTGGTTTGTGGCAAAAATGAAGCTCTTAACCCGCCCAGCGTGAACGCAACCACTGCGAACGCCAGCCAGCGCCAGCGTGACGGCGCACTGAGCCACGCCGCCAGCCCCGCTATCGGGGTCAGCGCGGCCCACAGCAACGCGGGCGTGCCGCCGCTGCTTTCTACAAGGGCGATGCCAGCCGCCCAGCCCAGCGTGAGGTAAACAAGGCGCATGGGCGCACACCGCCTGGTTGCGCTGCCGGGCTAAAACGGCTGGTAGGTTTGGCGGTTGCCGTTTTGCTGCTGTTCGTCGTCGTCACGTTCAAGCGGCACTTCCACCTGACCTTGTGCGGGCGGTGCGAACGCTTGCGGCTGGCCGGGGGTTGGCTCTGTGGCCTGCATAACGGCAATGCCCTGGTTAACATCCCCCACCATTTTATTCAGGCGCAGCCGCAGCGCATTAAACACCTTCAGCGCGTACTCGTCCGCCTCCTGGGTGATGGCTTCGGCGTCTTGCTTGGCCTGCTCTACGATGTTGGCGGCATGGCTGCGGGCAGCCTGCACCCCCACCTCGTTCTCAATCATATGCTCGCTCTTTTCGCGGGCGTTTTGCACAATCCGGGCAGATTCTTCGTGCGCCTGCGATAGAATACGGTCACGTTGGGCCAGGATGCGGGCCGCCTTTTCGATTTCTTCAGGGATGGAAATTCGCATCTGGTCGATGAGTTCCAGGGCGCGTTCTTCATCAATGAGCGTGTACTTGCTCATTGGCATGTGGCGTCCCTCGTCGATGAGGTCTTCTAGCCGGTCTACGAGGTGCTGAATATCCATAACCCTATCCTTGTTGATTCTGCATTCATGTCCATCAGCCTTGCGGGCTGCTGTGATTCGCGTTTAAGGCCGCAAACCGTTCGCGCAGTGCGGTTTCCACATGCGGCGGCACCATGCTTGATACATCCCCCCCCAGTTCTGCAATTTCCCGCACTGTGCTGGAACTGATGTGAATATGGCGAATGTCGGACAGAATAGCGACTGTCTCGATTTCGGGTGCCTGGGTTTTGTTGGCCAGCCCCAGCCGGAACTCGTACTCAAAGTCCGAGAACACGCGCAGGCCGCGCACCAGGGCGATTGCCCCAGCTTGACGCACGTATTCTACCGTCAAACCGGAATACTGTGCAACTTGGATGTTACTATAGTCCTTGAAGGCAGTTTCCGCCAACGCAACCCGCTGCTCTACGCTAAACAGGAGCTGCTTCTTCGGCATGTTGTAAACCGCCACAATCAGCGTGTCAAACAGTTTAGCCGCTCGTGCCGCGACATCAATGTGGCCGTTGTGAATGGGATCAAGCGAAGCGGGATAGACGGCAATCCGGTGTGCCATGATGTAAGCTCCAGGGATGAAATCATGCCGCAGAGTGTAACGCGAAGTCAGAATTGTGCCAATGCGGGCAGGCCCCCCCACCGTGCCCGCTGTAAGGTTAGCTCACGTCGCTGCGGCGGTCTTGCAACTGCTCCACCCGCTGCCGGAGCAGGGCATGTTCCGGCAAGGCCAGGTCAGGGTCTTCGGCGTACAGCGTCCGCGCTTCCTGTGACGCCAGGTTAACCAGGTCAGGGTTCATTTGCTCTTCCAGTTGCAAGCGATTGGCCCCACTCTGGCGGACGCTAAGCAAATCACCTGCGCCGCGCATCTCCCAGTCCATTTCTGCCAGCCGGAAGCCGTCCGTTGTTTCGACCATCGCTGCCAGCCGCTGTTCTGCTTCGGGCGTCATCCTATCCGGGATAAGCAGGCAGTACCCCGGATGCTGGCCGCGCCCCACACGCCCCCGGAACTGATGCAACTGCGACAAACCGAAGCGGTTCGCGCCTTCGATCATCATCACGCTGGCATTAGGGATGTTCACGCCCACCTCGGCAACGGATGTTGTCACCAGCACATCAAACTCGTGATCGGCAAAGGCACGCATGTTCGCGTCTTTTTCGTCGGGCTTCATCTTGCCGTGCAGCAGCCCCACCCGGTACTCGTGGAACACCGTCTTGAGTTCCTCAAACGCTTCGACTGCGGAGCGCGTTTCCGCCAGCGCTTCAGATTCGGACGCTTCTACCAGCGGATGCACGACGAACGCCTGCCGTCCTTCGTCTAGCTGGGCTTTGATGAAGTCGTAGATGTGTTCACGCATGGCGGGCGGGCGCACCGCCGTTTTGACGGGTGTTCTGCCGGGGGGCATCTCGTCAATCACGCTCAGGTCCAGGTCGGCGTACAGGGTAAGGGCCAGCGTGCGCGGAATCGGGGTGGCGGTCATCACCAGGATGTGCGGGTTAGTGCCCTTGCCGCGCAGTGCCCCGCGCTGCTCCACGCCGAAGCGGTGCTGCTCGTCAATGATCGCCAAACCAAGCCGCTGGAACTCCACGGCCTGCTGAATAAGCGCGTGTGTGCCCACCACCACGTCGATGCTGCCTTCTTCCAGGCGTTTGTAAACCACGTCGCGTTCTTTTTTGCTCATCGCGCCGATGAGCAGCGCCACTTCGGGCTTGTCGTCCCCCGGCATGTTGGCCAGTGCTTCCGTCACACTTTGATAGTGCTGCTCCGCAAGGATGCTGGTGGGGGCCATCAACGCGGCCTGCTTGCCGCCCTGGTAGGCCAGCGCCAGCGCGATGATAGCAACCGCTGTTTTACCGCTGCCCACATCCCCCTGCACAAGCCGGTTCATAGGCACGTTTTGGGCCACGTCGCGCATAACCTCATTGACGCTGCGGCGCTGTGCGTGGGTCAACTCGTATGGGAAGACTGACGCCATGAATGCCTCCAGCCAGTCTTCATCCGCGTGGATGGGGTCAGCGGGTTGGGCCTGCCACTCGCGGCGGTTGCC
Source organism: Anaerolineae bacterium (assembly GCA_034437575.1). Taxonomy (GTDB): domain Bacteria; phylum Chloroflexota; class Anaerolineae; order Aggregatilineales; family Phototrophicaceae; genus DAOTTY01. The sequence continues at coordinate 20,398 of DAOTTY010000076.1, forward strand.
CAGGATGGCAAGCTGCATCAGCAGTAGTTCATCGAAGACGAAGCGGCGCTGCGCGTGGTGCAGGTGATCCCAGCCTTCGGGGAAGTGCAGGTTTTTCAGCGTCCAGCCCAGGTCAGCCAGGTCAGCCCGGTCTAGCACCGCTTCGGGGATGTAATCCGGCAGCTTACCCGCCCAGAAGGTCACCGCCCCCTCTGCCAAATTGCGGAAGCGCCGCGCATTCAGGCCCTTCGTCAGCCCATAAACGGGCACGATGCCCCGCGCCCGCAGGTTATCGCTTTCCAGCGGCTCCCACTCAGGGTTGGTTATTTGCAGCGTGTTGCGATAGATCGTCACTTTGCCGCTGAGGACAAGCTGGTGCCCCTCACGGATTTTGTTCCGCAGCCACTCCTGGCCGAAGCACACCACCAGCAATGACCCGGTACCGTCGTCCAGCGTAAAGGCGAAGTCCTTGCGGCCCCCGCGCCCGGCCCGCACATGCGGCCCCCGCACGGCCCCAATCACCGTGACGACGCTTTCGGGTACCAGCTTGTGCAGCGGCAGCAGGCGCGTGTAGTCGTCGTAACGGCGCGGCAGGTAAAACAACAGGTCTTCCAGCGTGTGGATGGCGATGTTTTCCAGCGTTTCTGCCAGCTTTTTGCCCACCCCCTTCACCACCGTCACGGGCGATTCCAGCCCGCGCATCACGTCTGCCGCTTCTTCGGGGGCCATCTCCCGGCGCGGGCGGCGCGGCGGGCGTTCCAGGCGCAGTTCTGGCGGCAAATCGAGTTCAACGTGGCCCGGCGTCGGCGTGTTGAACTCGTCGTCCGTGTCGATGGCGGTATCGTCCCAGGACTGACCGTTACTGGTGGTGTTATTGTCCTGCCGTCGGGACTTCACGGCCTCGCGCTGGGTGGCCTTGCGCGGCTGCTTTTGAATTCGCGCTTTGGATTCGCGCTTTTTAGGGGTGTTGACCTGGCGCTTGTCACGGCGGCTTGTTTGATCCGGTGGTTTTTCCGGCTGGTTGTCGTCCTCCACATACTGTGACCAGTCTTCGCGGGGTTGGTACCCCTTGCGCGGCTCTTTAAGCCGCATCGTGATGCGATCCAGCATGTAGGAAACGGTTTCTAGCCGTTCAGTGGCGCTGGCCAGGTTTTCGTAGTCTTCCATAATTTGTGACAGCTCATCCACCAGCACATGATGTATTTCAATCCGGGCCTGCTTATGAGCGTTGGGCGTCCAGTTTTTAGCGAACGCCTTCAGGCCGCCAATCACGGCGGTGTCTTCATAACCCTGATCTTGTTCGAGCTTGAGTACTTTAACGAGTTTTTCTAACGCGGATGGCATGGTGCGCCTCTGTTGTTTTTTCGCTGTTGTAAGACTGATACCGGGGGCAGGTGCTTGTCGAAATCCATCTCTCGGTCAGGCGCAGACAACGCTTGCGTTGTCCCTACAGGTTTACGACTGCACGATCCGTAGAGACGAGGCCCGCCTCGTCCGCGTAGTCCTGAATGGCCGCATGACGCTTATGCCCCTGATGCTGACATTCTATCATATGGCGAACAAAGATTCTAACGTGGATTGTGCGGCGTGGTTACTGCTGCCACGCTTTGCTGAGCAAGGCCACCCCAACGGCGTGCGGCCCGGTATGCGTGCCGATGGTGGGCGTGGCCAGCGCTGTGATAGCATCCGGCGGCAGCACATCGCCCAACTGCTCACGCAGCGCTTGCAGGTCATCCAGGTTGTGGGTGTGCAGCAGGGCCGCCCGGTCAAGTGGCGCATGGGCACGCACCTGTTCCGCAAGCGTTTCTAACCAGGCGGTGCGCTTGCGTACCCGCGCCACCGACGCAACCGACCCGTCCATCACGCTCACCACAGGCCGAATGCGTAACAGGCTCCCGACGGTGCCCACAGCCCAGTTCACGCGCCCGCCGCGCCGCACATAGTCAATATTGGGCAGGCCAGCGTACAGGGCAACGTTATCGCGGGCGCGGCGCATGGCGGTTAGCACGGCGTTCAGGTCGCCCGTTTCTGCTGCAACCTCCGCCCCGATGAGGGCCTGAAAGCCCGCCGCAAGGCTCAGTTGGCCGCTGTCCAGCAGCGTATAGCGATCAGCGGGCAGGTCAGCCGTGCCCAGGCGCATCGTGTTGTTCACCCCGCTCACACTGGCCGCGATGCTCAACAACACCAGATGATCGGCCTGCTCAAACGCCTGATGAATCATGGCACTGGCCTCGCCCGGTGACGGCGCGGCAGTGGTTGGCAGCGGTTCCATGTCCGCAAGGCGGGTGTAGTAATCTACCCGGTCAAGCGTCACCCCGTCGTCGGCATAGCTTTCGTTGTTATGGTTGACGTATGTCGGCAGCACCGTGATGCCGTACCGGGCGACACTATCGTCAGGCACGTCACAGGCACTATCAACCACAAAGCGAATGTTCATGCGTCGTCCTGGTCGTCGTCAAAATCGGGGTCGCGCTCCATCAAGGTGATGCCAGTGGCGTTAGGGCCAATGATGCTGGCCAACGCGGCCCCATAGGGCGCGTGCGGGAAGTGCTGCTGCGGGAACTCCAGCGAGAGGCGGTCTTGCAGGGCGCGGGACTGTTCGCTCATGTATGCGCCGGACTGCACAATGAGCGCATCAGCTATATCCTCGAACTCCACCGCAAACTCGACCAGTTTATCAACGGCCTGCGTGCGATTGCGAACCTTCTCGATGATGACCACTTCACCGTCTTCAATGGCCAGCACGGGCATCGTCCCGGTGATCGCGCTTAGCACCGCGTGTGACGGTGCCAGCAGCCCATTGGCCACCAGGAAACCCGTCGTTTCCGTGTAGAACGCCGCATAGATGTGATCGACACTGCCCCGCACCCGGTTGACAACGGCTTCGGCGTCGTTGTGCGTTTCAATGGCCCGCACCGCAGCGCGTATCACCATCCCCAGTGCCACATCGGTTGTGCGCGTGTCCATCACGTACACCGCCGCGTGCCCTTCAAGCTGCTTGGCGGCGGCCTGCGCGTGCGCGTAACTATCTGACAGCAAGCGCGACGGGTGCAGCGACAGAATCACATCGGTGTGGTGGGCCAGTTGGGTATAGATCGCCACGAAGTCATCAACGGCGGGGGCGACGGTTTGCGGTGGCCGGGCGTGCATGTAGATCGCTTCCAGCAGCCTGTCCGGTGCGATGTCTACCCCTGTGCGGTAGCGCCGCCCGCCGACCACCACCGTGTTCGGGACGATGGTCAGCGGGTATTGGGCGGCAAGCTGCGGGTGAGCAAACTGCACGCTGCTGTCTGTAACGATATGGAAGCGCAACGCAGCCTCTACTCGATGCTAATCAGATAGGGATAGAGGACCTGCCCGCCGTCAACGGCCTCGAATTCCAATTCGGGGAAGTGGTCTTCCAGGTCAGCAGCCAGGGCGGTAGCGCCTTCTGCCGTTTCGCCTTCACCATAATAGAGGGTTACCAGTTCGCTGCTGGGGCGCACCGCCTTTTGCAGCGCCGCGATAATCACGTCGGTGGTATCGTCGCCAGCGGCTTTCATCTTGCCATCTACCAGCCCGATGTACTGCCCCTCAGCCACAGCCACCTCGTCAATGTTGACAGAGCGTGTGGCCGTGGTGATTTCCACCGTGACAACCTCGTTGGCCGCTTCGCGCATTTCTTCGGCGATGTCTTCCGGGTCGGCATCCGGCGTGGCGTTAAGGTAGCTAATCATGGCAGCAATGCCCTGCGGAATCGTGCGGGTGGGCACAACGACCACGTTCTTATTCACAGATGTGATCTTCGCCGCCTGATTCGCCGCCATCACGATGTTCTTATTGTTGGGCAGCAAAATCACGTCTTTGTTGGGCACCGCGTTGATAGCCGCCACAAAGTCCTCAGTGCTGGGGTTCATCGTCTGGCCGCCGTGAATGATGTAGGCTGCGCGGAAGTCCCCCTTAAACAGGTCGTGCAGGCCGTCACCCACCACCACTGTAACCACAGCCGTGCCGTCTACCTCGTTCACCACCCCGGATTCGCGCTGCTGCCGGGCGGCAACGTAGTCCTTATACTGAAGCTGCATGTTTTCCACCACGATGTCGTCAATTTCCGCGCCCAGGGTGGCAATCGCATAGTTGAGCGGCTCTGCCGGGTTGTGAACATGCACATGGACCTTAATCAGCTTGGGGTCGCCCACTACCAGCGTAGACCAGCCCATCGCGTCAATAGCAGCGCGAACCTGTGCCACGTCCATGCCGTCGCCATGAATGAGAAACTGCACATCGTAGCCGTAGCCCGCTTCGTCTTCGGGCACCAGTGCGTCTTCCCAGTTGGCGGCCTGCGTCTGCTGGGTATCCGTCGCGTCTTGCTCACGAACCAGTTCGCCTTCTAAAAAGCGCAGCATCCCCTCAATAATGTAGACAAAGCCCGCCCCGCCAGAGTCCACCACGCCCGCATCCTTGAGTACGGGCAGCAGGTCTGGCGTGCGCTGGAGCGATTGCTTGGACGATTCGACCAGCGTTTCCAGCACATCCCGCAGCGGGATGTTCGGGTTTTCCTTGACGAGCGCGACAACGGCCTCGATGCCCTCGCGGGATACGGTGAGAATCGTGCCTTCAACGGGGTCTACAACGGCGTTATAAGCGTACTTCACCGCAACTTCGCACGCATCGGCAAATTCCTGCGCGTTGAAGGTGTGCTTATCGCTCAGGTTAACCGCGAAGCCCGCCAGCAACTGCGACAGAATCACCCCGGAGTTGCCGCGTGCGCCCATCAGCGCCCCACGAGACACGGCATCAGCCACAGGGCCGACCTTTGGCTCGTCGCTCAGCTTATCTACCTCTTCAAACGCCTTCCGCATGGTAAGGTGCATGTTGGTGCCCGTGTCGCCGTCTGGCACGGGGAAGACGTTCAACTGGTTGACGCGATCCATGTTGCGTTCTAGCCACGCTTGCCCGGCGGCAAACAACCACTTGAGCAGATAGCCATCACACACCTGACGGTGCATGTGGGTGTTCGCATCGGTGTACTGCTGTTCTTGTACCATAAATTTACCTTTACCCGGCGAAGGGCGTGCCCCGCCGTTATGTTGTTTAATCATCTATAGGCAATAACACGCATCTGTAGGTGAGGTATTGGCCCAAGCATCGAAAACGCATAAAAAAGTGAGTTATCCTGCGCTTTCGCCATCACGTAAAGAAGCCCACAGCGCGTCGATATTGGCTTTGATGGGCTTGTCGTTGAATACCGCCGACCCCACCACCAACACATTTGACCCCGCCTGCACGGTTGACGCCACTGTGTTCACATTGACGCCGCCATCGGCAAGGATGGGCATGGGGTTGTGTTTGTCCCCGGCCATAGCCCGCAGCCGGGCGATTTTGGGCAGCGTTGCTTCGATAAGGCTTTGCCCACCAAACCCAGGGCTGACGGTCATTACGGTAACGAGGTCAATAATGGTCATGACCTCGTACAGTTCAGCCGCCCGCGAGTGTGGGTTAAGCGCCACACCTGCCTGGCATCCCTGCGCTTTGATGAGGCTTAGCGTGCGGAACAGGTCGCGGCAGGCTTCTATATGCACCGTGATATGATCGGCCCCGGCACTGGCAAACGCCGGGATCAGGTGATCGGGTTCCACCACCATTAAATGCACGTCCAGCGGCAAATTCGTCACGCGGCGCACCGCCCCCACGACAAGCGGCCCCATCGTGATATTCGGAACAAACCGCCCGTCCATGACATCAATGTGAATCCACCCGGCACCAGCGGCTTCTGCTTCCTGCACCTGGTCGCCCAGGCGCGTGAAATCTGCCGATAGGATAGAGGGCGCGATGATGATGTTAGCGTCGTTCACGGGCTTGCTTTTCGGTTGCGGGTCGGTGAATGCTGCGGTTGTTCAGGGATATTACAAACTCAGCCCGGTTTGTGCAACTTGAAATTGTTGACGCGCTCGCGGTAGTCTAGCAGCAGGCCCATGCCAAGCAGCACCACCACCGCTGCCAACGCATAAGGCACCGCTGCCCGATAGCGCCCCACCCAATCGACGGGCGGTGTGACCAAACACCCCTCCCCCGTGAGCGGGTCATCTACGCTGATGCCCGTAAAGATGAACAGCGGCAGCGCGGTTTCCGCATCAACGTAGACCACTGCCCCCGCGCTGTTGTCATAGGTGCCGTTGGGGGCCGGGGGCAGCCACAGCGTCCCGTAGATGTGATGCTCCCCCTCGTAGATGGGCAGCGTGGCCAGCACAGGGGCCGTTTTGATAACAGCGGCGGGGTCTTCGGGTCGCAATTGATTTTCTAGTATGGCATCGCTTATCGCCTGGATGCGTGCGACATCGTAGCCGACCATCGTATCTGCGCGGACTTCCCCGGCGTCGGGGTCAATCGCAGCCAACACAGCCTCATGACAGGTGCTGGTGCTGGCGTCTTGCGTCACGATAATGCGCTCTGCGGGCAGTGGGGCCACCTGAACGTTTGCGTCCCGGTTGGCCCACAGCACCACCACCCGCCCTACCAGGAACAGGTTCACCAGCACCAGCGCAGTGATACGGGCTTTGCTGCGTGATCTCAAGATGTGGCCTCCAGATAGCATTATAGCTTTCAAACTGCATGAGGGCATCTGGCACAGCTTTCACGAGCCAATGCGGCGCACTGAACTCGTGTTTGGCGAAGTGGCGTTCGATGTAACTGCTCAGGTACTCGGCTGAATTCCCCCATCCCCTGGCCCCTTACCCCCAAAATGAGGGAAGGGGAACACCGCCGAAGGCGGCACAAACCCCTCCC
>DAOTTY010000077.1:0-1776 GCA_034437575.1 Anaerolineae bacterium
GCCAGGATGCGATTCGGGCGCGTGAACACCTGCTAGACCCGGCCATCATGACCGAGCCGCACACCTACCGCCTTACATGGGCCTATGACCACATGCGCTTCGCCGTCAATGACGAGACGGTGCTGGTGTCGCCATTTAGCCTGCGCGGGCGGGTGGGGTTCATCGCGTGGGTAGATAACCAGTACGCGGTGGTTACGCCGCAGGGGCACTTTGGCTGGGGCCTGGTGGATGTGCCCGCCGTCCAGACGCTCACGGTGGGGTCAGTGACGATTGAGCAAGGTTAGTCGTTATCCATGATGTAGCCGTTCGCATGGGCTGCTTCCGGGTTCAACCCCACCTGAAAATCACCACTTGCTGCAATATCTGTCAACCTGATAAAGAAGAACTCTTCGTTTTCGGCTTCTGTGTCGTCAGCAGTCGGTATTTCAATAACCTGCTGCTCCCCGGCATCCCCGGCAAACGTTAGCGTGCCCGTCAGCGGCGCGTCCGGCTGCAAATCGGCTTCAGAAGCGCTGCCAGTTATGGCAATCGTGTAGTCCACTGTGAATGAATCCGGTGCGGCCATGTCCAACGCAACGGTGAAGCGGATTGCATCGCCCTCGGCGGCCTCAGCGTTTTCGACGGTAAGCCAGGGCATAGGCGGCGCATTCAGCCAGCACGGGGAAAAGCTATCTGCGTCCAGCATGAACGCATCTGTCACGAGGCGCTGATTGCCGCCGTTCGCATCCATCGCGTAAATGGCATAGTGTTCGCCGTCGCTGTGACGGTTGGACGCGAAGGCAATCTGGCTGCCGTCCGGTGACCATGCTGGGTGTGAATCGTGAACGTCAGGGCCAGTTCGGGTTAACTGCACAATTCGGCCACGGGCGACATCCATCACGTAGATGTCGGTATCACCGTCACGTTCCGAAGAAAACGCGATTTTGGTGCCGTCCGGCGACCAAGCCGGGTCACGATCAATCGCGGGATGGCTTGTGAGTTGGACGCTATCTGTACCATCCGGGCGGATCGTGTAGATGTCACTCCACCACACTGTGAACGCAAGCTGTTGACCATCCGGTGACCAGGCCAAATACCCTTCGCTATCATCGGTTTCGATAATCAGTGCCTTGTTGGAGCCATCGGCCTCCATGATGAAAATGTCTTGCCCGCCATATTCGCCTGATGGGTTGCTTGCGTAGGCTATCTGGTTACCATCTGGTGACCAAGACGGATAATTGCTGCTGTAATCTTCAGCAGTGACAATCTGACGCCCTGATCCATCAGCGTTAATGATTTCGATGGTTGTTGTGCCGCGAAACAAATACAGGGAGCCAAACGCAATCCGCGTGCCACCTGGTGAACAAGCGGGGTTGCCGTTATGCTCAGACCAATTCTGAAGTTTGCGAACATGGCTACCATCCGGGTTCATGATGTAGATGTTTTCTGGGCCGCTGGCATTCGCCACGAACACAATCTGTGAGTCGAACTCACCGGCAGGCGCGGACTGCCCCCGCACGGTGACAATCGCCAACCCGCACAGCGCCCACACCACCACAGTCGTCGTCAGCCAGCGCCGATGCCAATACCACAGCATAGAGAATCCTCCGCGTGTGTTGCAATAGCCTCAGTGTAGAGCAGGGGCCACGCGGCTAACACAATGCCTGCCCTACGCCTGCCCTACGCCAAGGCGTGCCCGGTCATGGCTGGAAAGCCGCTACCCTGGATGCGACTCACTGGCAGTTTTTGGCGCTGCTGCCGCTGGCACTGCCCGGCTTTGCGCTGATGCGCCTGCCT
>DAOTTY010000078.1:0-9068 GCA_034437575.1 Anaerolineae bacterium
TACTCCTTCGATCACTTTTGAGAGTAGCTTGGATGAATTGATGATCCGGTGCAACTCATCTTATGTTAATCGAGTGGGCGCTCGTTGCACGTTTGTTAAACCAGGGCCTTGTTGTGGGGTTGTCGCGCCACCTGACCTGTGTATTGGTAACACATTGCTTTCAGACTCTCCCTACGCGGCTCACCCCACGCGATAGCCACGGGGTGTAAGCATAGATGCGTCTGATACCAATCTCGATTGCGAGTTGCCAATAAGTACGATGGCAAACATATCGACTGCTGCGGGTGTCAACTCGGCCAGGGTCATCAGGCTTACCTGTTCGTCCTGCCGTGTGATGTGACGGCACACAGCGGCGGGCGTTTCCAAGCTGCGGAATCCCTTCAAGATGCCAATGGCCTCGTCTAGCTGCCAATCCCGCTTTTGGCTGCGTGGATTGTACAGCGCCACCACAAAGTCCCCCATTCCAGCAGCGCATACTCGTTTTTCGATGACATGCCAGGGGGTGAGCAGGTCACTCAGGCTAATGACGCAGAAGTCATGGCCCACAGCAGCCCCCAACCGTGCCGCTGCGGCTTGAAAGGCACTTACCCCCGGCAGCACCTCGACCTCCGGCGCGGTTCCACCCCAATTGTTAGCAGCCAACAGTTCAAACACAGGGGACGCCATCGCATAAATGCCAACGTCACCGCTGCTGATGAGGGCAACCCGGTTTCCTGCACGAGCCAGGTCAATAGACTGCTGTGCCCGTTCCACTTCCGTTCCCATGTTCATCGGGATGCAGACCTGATGCGGTTTGAGCAGCGGTGCTATCAAAGTCATATAATAACGGTAGCCCAGCACATGCGTTGCCCTCTCAAGCGCGTGCCTTGCGGCGATTGTCATCTGATCCAGTGCGCCAGGACCCATACTGACGAGCGTGAGGCGTCCATTCATCAGCAGTCACCATGGATTGCAACAGCAACTGTGCAAGCATCAAAGACACGCTTCCCCACGATGATTGTCCCGCCCGATACTGCGACCGCACACGGCTCCGCGACACCGGGTATAGCGAACTTCTCTAATGCTGCACTGGTGCTAAAAGCCATGTGTTCAAGCTGGCGCAGGTCATCCTGGCTAATGATCTTGAGTGGCAACCCTATCCTGGAGGCCAGCGCGACCAAGCCCGGTTCATTTGCCTTCAGGTCAACGGTAGCCAGGGCGCTCAGGCTGAATGCAGAAAGATCATGCTCTTGAAGTGTGGTAGTCAGGGCATGGTGCAAAGCGTCAATGCTCGTCCCACGTTTGCAGCCTAACCCCGCCACTAATACACGCGGGTGGTAGATAATCGTCCGGTCGGTCAGGTACGCATCAACTGAAATCTGGTGATGCGTTATGATAATGCCTGCTGAAAAGGACATCAACTCTGGCAAGGTATCCACAAAAGCGGCATGTGGAATCGGGTCGAACCGAGCCATCACGCGGTCTTTGGCAACGGTGAGCAAAGGATCAACATAAATGCCAACACTGTCACCGTTGACCAAAGCGGCACTCACATGGGTCAGCGCGGGTTTGTTATCTGTGTGCCAGTTGTACTGTTCACCCAACAAATCCAGTGCGGGCAAGCCCTGAACATCACTGGCTGTCGTAATGGCCGCATACCCGTCCGTCACTTGAGCAATTTGCTGCGCCAGGGCATTCGCGCCCGCCTGATGACCGCCAATAAGTGGAATTACCGATTGTCCGCGTTCATCCAGGCAAACCACCGCCGGGTCTTTCGCTTTGCTGTCCAGCAGCGGGGCAATGGCGCGGACTGCGACGCCTGTGGGCATCACCAGGACGAGAGCCTCGTGGTTGTGCCAGTGCCGGGCAACCGCATCCAGCACAGCCCCTTGATACCCGTCGATAGAATATGGTTCCGCAAACTTGGACGGTACGACACAATCTCCTTGAAGCGACTGCGCAAGCTGCCGGGCCAAGTTACTGCCCTGCTTCGTTATAGCAATGACAACCTTGCCTGAACGTGTTACAGCCGGGTGCGCTTCTGCCAACTTGGCGGGTTTTGTGGCACGGCGAAAGCGGTGGGTGTAATGCTCGTCATATAAATTGCTCCGTGCGGATTGGCGGTCTGGGTCGAAGGCTGCACTCACCATAACAATCGCATGGCGGGTGTAACCTGCCGCTTTGACCTTTGCAGCAATGTCGGCCAGCGTGCCCGTCACATAGCTTTCATCTGGCCAACTGAGCTTGTAAAACACCGCAGCGGGTGTTTCCGGCGAATAGCCACCGTCCAGCAGTTCATCAACTACCTGCTTGATGCGCGTAACACTCAGATGAATGGCCAGCGATGCGCCGTGCTGCGCCAGTGAGGTGAGGTCTTCGCCTGTGGGCATGGGGGTGCGTCCAGCGCGGCGCGTCAAAATAATCGTCTGCACCACCTCAGGCACCGTCAGTTCGGCCTTGAGGGCCGCCGCCGCCGCCAGCGCTGCCGGAATACCTGGCACAATCTCGTAGGGGATGCCCGCTGCGTCCAGACGCGCCATTTGCTCGTGAATGGCACCATAAATGGCAGGGTCGCCGCTGTGCAGGCGTATGACCACCTGCCCGCCGCGGGCGGCTGCCACCATCATCGCCATGATTTCATCCAGATGCAGCCCCGACGACGTTGCAACGCGGGCGTCGGGCCGCCCAAATTGCTCGGTGAGGGCGTCCTGTACCAGGCTGTCGGCGTAGATGACTAAATCTGCCTGCGCAATCAAGTCACGCCCCCGGATGGTGAGCAGGTCGGGTGCGCCCGGCCCCGCCCCCACGAAATAGACCGTGCCCGGTGTGGCTTGAAACAACATATCTTGGCTCATGCGTTCTTCCTGACGATGATGAGTGAAAAATAGGGGGCGCTTTCGCGTGGCAATTGCCGCAAATCGTGGATGATACGCTCACCCGTCATGCCAACTTTTTCGACGTAAGTGCTGCTTGCCAACAGGTTAAGGCTTTCCAGCGCGTCAAGCACTTGTGGCAGCACACGGCCCACCTTCATGAGAATGACCACGTCAAACTCGGTCAGCGTTTGCTGGAGCTTGTTACCTTCAACTTCGTAGCTGGCGGGTAAAATCGCAAGGCGCTCGTCCATGACGGCCAGCGGATGCCCGGCGGCAGCGGCCCCCGCTGCAAACGAAGTCACGCCGGGAATCACAGTGAGGGCAACATCCGGGTGAATGACCGTCATTTGGGCAGCGATATATGTAAACGTACCGTACAGCGACGGATCGCCCAGGATAAGGTAAACCGCGCTTACGGCTTCTAGATCATGACCAGTCGCATGGGTTTGCATCGCATCGTGCATCTGGTTGGCGGTTGCGGCCCACACATCGGTCAGCGTCCCGGCATAGCGCACCATCTCCAGCGCAAGCGGCACCACAAGCTGTTGTTCCCGGTTCAGCCACGGCTTAGCAATCGTGATGGCGGTGCTTTCCCCCGTTTTTTCATTGAGAGGGGCAAACACCACGTCCGCCGCCTGCACCGCTTGCATTCCCTTGACCGTAATCAGGTCGGGGTCGCCGGGGCCGAGGCCGACAGCGGTTAGTTTGAGTTGTGTCATTCGGTTTCCTTTTGCCACGTGACAACAAAGACCGGGTTCAGCGCCTCAAAACGCAAGGCGTCTGCAATGGGCTTGCCCCGTTGAATCTGCACCTGATTGACCCGCGCTGTGGGTAGGTTCTGCCGCACATTGGCTAAACTTTCTAACGTAACGAGGTTGAGCACGACGCTGCCGCCGGGATGCAGGCGCGGCAGGGTATGCTCAAGGATGGCCTGCATGTAGCCGCCGCTGCCCCCGATGAACACCGCGTGCGGGTCAGGTAGGTCGTACAGGGCAGCAGGGGCAGTGCCAGCGATGACGCAGACGTTGGGTGCCCGCAGTTTTTGCCTGTTTTCCTGGATATAATCGCAGAACATGTCTCGCTTTTCGATGGCAAACACCTGTGCCGTCGGTTGGGCGCGGGCCGCTTCGATGCTTACAGCACCACTGCCTGCCCCCACATCCCACATCACTTGATGTGTGCTGAGTCCCAACTCTGCGAGCGTCAGTAAGCGTACCTCACGCTTGGTGATTTGCCCGGCGGCGGTGGTAAAGGCGTCATCCGGCAGCCCTGGCGCTAACGGTAAACGCGGTTGGGCATTCCAGACGACAAACACATTCAGGGCAGCAAACTCAGCATGACATGCTGCCTCCGCGACGGATAAACGCACCACACGCTGTTGTTCACTTCCCAGGTTTTCACACACCGCACACACCGACTCAGGTAGCACCCCACTTTCTAACAGCGCTTGCGCGATGACCTGCGGCCTATGAACCGAATCCGTCAAGACGGCGGCTTTTTCGGTGGTACACAGGCGGCTGATAACATCCGGCAGGGCGCGTCCGTGCGCACTGAGTAACAGAGCGTCTGACCAGGGTTCAGCCAGCGCAGCAAATGCCAATTGAAACGCGCTCGGCGCGGGAATCACGTCAAGTTGGTTGGGGTCGAATTGACGGCGCAGCGTGGACCCAATGCCGTAACACAGCGGGTCACCCGACGCCAACACCACAACCTGATCCCCATTTTGATGAGCTTGCCCCACCTGTGCCAGCACAACGGGGATGTTGTTTGCGACAGTCAGCGTTTCCCCGGTGAACTGCGGAAAGTAGCTTAAATGGCGTGCCCCGCCCACCAGCAAATCACACCCCAGGATGCGATCAACAAGATGGGGCGGCACGCTGGCAGCCCCACCTGCCGTCAATCCGATTACGGCGATTTTTGCGCTCATGATCTAACTATCCTCATGCCACGACGGATCGTCAGCCAGGCGTTGGGCCAGGGGTTTGGGCTGCGTCTGAGGCCGATTTGTAGCATGAGGGGTGCCTTTGGCCCGCGCCAACACGGCCCCGTCAAAATCCACCAACACAGTTTCCAGGGTCAGGCTGCCGCCCTGCTCGGCCACAAACGCCTCACAGCCTGCCAGCGCTAACGCGGTTAATCTCTGAACCGGCGCGAGATTATTGTATTCCTGACACAGCTCCAAAAAGTGCCGCGCCGTGTTCGCTTCCCGCACCGCAGATGTGAGGGCATCGGGTGCATTAACCTCCCGGCAAACATCTGCCAAGAAAGTGAAGTCCACTTGATTGCCCGCGACGTGCGTTTGCATGTGGCCCTGGGCGGTTTTCGTCATTTTTCCGATCATGCCCACAAAAACAGCCGACCGCACCCCGTGTTCGACGCACGTCTGGAGGGCAGCCCCTGTGAACACACTGCATTCCACAAAAGCGACAGACGGCAGGTCGGGGAAGATCGACATAGCAAACCGCTCTGAACGCCCACCCGTTGCCATCACGACCTGATCGGTGTTGTTTGACGCAGCCACCTCCACCGCCTGGATCACGCTGGCGCGCCACGCTGCTGTGCTGTACGGATAGACCTTTCCCGTTGTGCCTAAAATGCTGATGCCGCCTACAATCCCTAACCGGGGATTTAGCGTCTTCTGGGCCAGCGCTTCGCCGTCCGGCACGCTGATGACGACATTCAACCCATGCTGTTCCAGGTAATCAGCGCCTTCGGGATGACCATCACACACAGCCTGCGTGACGTTTGCCGTAATCTGCTGGCGCGGCACCGGGTTGATCGCTGGCCCGCTCACGGCCAGCCCCAATCCCGGTAGGGTGACGCGCCCAACACCTTTCCCCCCGTCCAGGTAAATTCCCGCCGCGCTCATATGGCTGACGCGGGCACAGATCAACGCACCGTGCGTCACATCTGGATCATCCCCCGCGTCCTTGACCATACAACAAAAGGCGTAGTCGCCGCCTAGCTCCGTTTCCACCGGAGCCATGGTCGTTGTTTCACCATCTGGCAGCATAACCGTGACCACGTTTGGCCATGTGCCCGTGAGCAGTGCCGTTGTGGCGGCTTTGGCGGCGGCGGCGGCATTGGTGCCGGTTGTGAACCCGGTGCGTGTGCCCGTGCGGTCGCGCGGGGGGACGGTGTACTTACCCATCTCTAGACTGCATCCGGGGTCTCATCAAGAGCAAGCCGCAGCAGCGCATTGACGATGGCAGCCGCGACGGGCGAGCCGCCCTTACGCCCGCTCGTAATGATCCACGGAGCGGCATCAATCAAATTGAGTGCTTGTTTACTTTCAGCAGTGTTGATAAAGCCAACTGGCACGCCCACGACGAGTGCGGGGGCTGCTCCCTGCCCCTCAATGCAATCAATAACGGCGTACAGTGCAGTGGGTGCATTCCCAATAACCACAACCGCATCCGCGAGCAATCCCGCCTCATGTGCCATGTGGATGCCTGCTGCCGACCGCGTTAAACCAGCTAAGCCAGCATCATTGGGGGCAACATCGCCCACAAAACAGTGAACACCACTCCCCAGGCTGCGCGCCCGCCGCTGATTGATACCAACCCTGACCATATTCACGTCCGTGACGATGGGGCAGCCGTGCCGCAGTGCAGCAATGCCTGCTTTGACCGCGCCTTCACTTGTTTGCAAAAGCTCGGCAAACTCAAAATCCGCCGTGCTGTGAATCACGCGCTCAATCACGGCCTGCATCGGATGTGCAAATGTGTAACCGCGCTGTTGCATTTCCTCACGAATCACCGTGAAGGATGCCGCCGCAATGCCATCGGCGGAGAGGGTTCGATTATCCATTTGCCACCACCTGCGCAGCGATGTGTTCAAGCCAGTAGTGGTGGGTTTTGGCGACCACGGTGATCACGTTCTTGATTTCTTCGTGGATGCGGAAGGCAGGCCCGGCGGGTAGAAATAACGTGGTCTCTTCACGGCGCACCATGACGTTTTCAACGATGATGGCACGCAGAAGCCACACCGCCATGTCTTCTGTATCGCACTGCATTCCAATCCAACCGGGCACAGTGCTTTGAACCACAGGTAGATTTGTGACCAACCCGATGCCGCGTTCGAGTTCGGCTAGCACTTGTTCGTAGGCTTTGGGCTGGGCGTTAGCCGCGTCTGCCGTGACGGGTTCCAGTAGGTCAGCGCGGTGGGGTGGCCCACCTGCCAGGGCGAGGTCACAAAAGTCCTCCCAAATCTGGTTCCATGCAACGTTCCCGTCCGCGTCGTACACGAGGCCCGCCGCACCGGGCATGGGCGCGTAACTGACCGCATCGTTTTGATAGCGGGGCGGCAGGATGGCCCCAAGCTGCTCCTCCAATTGAAAGCCGTGATGCGGCACGCCGCGCATCCCGTGATGGTGATCCGACATCTGTGACAGGCCAAACTCACCTTCGAAGCCAGCAGTTCTGTGGCGGTACTTGCATACATCGCAGGTCATCGCCGCCACACCTGTTCGCGCTTCATGGTAACGCTGAGCGACCGCCGCGATCACGTCTGAGTGTGAGCCGAGGTGCTCACCGATGATGACCTGCACATCTGGATAATGTGCGCTGGCCGCTTCCACCTGTTGGTGCGTCCGGTGGAGGATGCGCCCGGTAAACAGTAAATACGGCAGAACAACAATCCGTTTGGCCCCCAATTGGCGGCAGCGGGCCATGCCAGCGGCAATATCTGGCTTGGTGAGCGCGTAAAAGCACGTTTCCACCCAGCCATAATCACGCCCTTCCCACAGCAGCCGAGCAATCTTGTGTACTTCAGAGTTGCTGTCCGGGTCACGGCTGCCACGCCCCACAATCAGCACAGCCGTATCTTGACGACTGACCGATGACTGGCACTGCGTGATTGCATCTTCAGCACGCAGTGCCAGCGTATTGACGATCCCATAGTGCGCGCCGATGGGCGCACCGTACCGGAAGGTCACGCCGGGGTAGTGCTGCTTTGCCCAGTTGATGATTGTGGGGACGTCGTTTTTTTGGTGACCGGCTGGCCCCAGGAATAACGGCACGGCCACAACATCTTCCGCACCGCCGTCCTCAACAACTACCCGAATGCCCTCGGCAATGGGCGGGTCAGCAAATTCCAGGAAGCAGGGCTGCACGCGCACGTCTAAATATGACTCAAGCGCGTGGGCGAACGTGTAATACTCCGCGACCGAACCGCGATCACGGCTGCCGTGCCCCACGAGCAACAGCGCTTGCTTTGCATCAGGCATGGGGTTCCTCCTTGTGAATCAGCCTGTTCTCCTCAAACCATCGCATCCCTTTGTGGCGCAGCTCCGTCACGCCACCGATGACAACGGTCGCAGGGGCTTCTACATTGGTTTCTGCGGCAACCTGCGCCAGTTGATCTACAGTGGCTTCGGTCACGCGCTGCTGATGTGTGGTGCCCCACTCAATAATCATGGCAGGGGTATGGCCGGGCAAGCCGTTTGCCATAAGTTGACCTAAGATGCCTTTCAGGTACATCATCCCCATCAACACCACCAGTGTCCCCTGGGTGCCAATCCGCGCCAGGGCAAGGTAGTCCACCAGATGAGCATGAATTGCGGGGTCATTATGACCGGAAAACACCGCAAACATGTTGTTGTAGTCACGGTGCGTCACGGAAACGCCCGCGTAGGCGGGTACGGCTGTCACACTGCTAACGCCCGGAACCAACTCAAATGCAATGCCTGCTATTGCACACGCCTGAGCCTCTTCGCCCCCACGACCAAATACAAACGGGTCGCCGCCCTTTAAACGCACCACGCTGTGACCTGCCAGCGCCTTTTCGACAAGCAGGGCGTTGATATGTTCCTGGCGATTGCCATTTGCCTTCTTGGGAACCTTACCCACATAAATAGCCTCCGCATCCGGGCGCATTTGTTCCAGCAGCTTGGCAGGTGCCAGGCGGTCGTACAGCACCACATCGGCACATTGCAGCAGCCTCAGTCCCTTGACGGTAATCAGGTCAGCGTCCCCAGGACCCGCGCCCACCAGATAGACTTTGCCTGTTTTTATATGATGATTCACTCAAAATGCCTTTGCTGATTCAATGATGATTTTGTCTTCGTCAAGCTGCCACAGATTCGGTACGCCGCACTGCCACAGCCACCGCGTCCGAGCAAAATTACACCCGTATCGTCACTCATGGGGTCGTCCTCACGCCTGCTGGAAAGTAGGTGATATGTGGTTTGCCCGTCGCCTGATGGGTGGCGAC
>DAOTTY010000079.1:0-12685 GCA_034437575.1 Anaerolineae bacterium
GCTGTACAAACACGGTGTCGGCTATTTTGTGCGCGGCGGCACCACCGATGAAACCACTGTCGCGCTCACCTTCCGCAGTGATGAAATCAACGACGTGCTGAAAAGCCTGGCCGTGTTCGATCAGGCCGAGGGCGGGCAAGTGTTGGGTGTTCACTACCAAACACCGATGGACAAACACGCCCGCCTCGCCACCAGTTCGATTAAACTGTCGCATCAGGGCACGCTGACCGATTTGGTGCGTGATTTGCGTGGGCGGCAGGTGACCATGCACTTTGAAACCCATCCCGGCAGGCTGGAACCCGTCAGCGGGCGGGTGATCGGTGTTGAGGAAGATGCCGAGCAGCGCCACATCACGCTGCTGGCAAACGACGGGCAGGTGCGGGTGTTCCCGCTGTATACGCTGCGCCACTTCGCCATCGAGGACAATCAGTCCGGGCATGACCTGGGCTACTTCCTGGATACGTCCATGACGGAAGATGACCGCCGCGTGGTCAATGTGCGCCTTAACGACGCGAACCACGACCTGCTCGTGACGTATGTCGCGCCGTCCCCGACGTGGCGCGTGAGCTATCGCGTGGTGGCAGAGACGAACGCGGACGGCAACACGGGCAAGGCGCTGCTGCAAGGCTGGGGCCTGTTCGATAACCGCCTGGAAGAAGACCTGAACGACGTGCGCGTGACGCTAGTGGCAGGCCAGCCCATCTCGTTTATCTATGACCTGTACGCCTCGCGCATCCCGCAGCGCAAAACCATCCGGGATGAAGCGCGAGTGACTGGCCCGGTGGCGTTTGCGGCTGAGGCGGTAGTTATGGATGCGATGGAAGCCGCGCCACAGGCCCCGACTGAATCGTATGCGCGTCCCCCATCGCCTTCCAGGAAATTCGCACGCAGCGCTGCTTCAGAAGCCTCTCAAAGTGGTAGTTTGTTGCGGCGAATCGAAAAAGCAAGCGCAGCAAGCACCACACAGCCTGCCGCCGAGGGCAAGGCCACAGGTGAAACGTTCCAGTATGTGGTGACGACGCCTGTTTCCGTCAAGCGCGGCGAAAGCGCGATGGTGCCCATTATCGGCGCGGAAGTCGAATACGAGCGCGAACTGCTCTACAACCGGGACAAGCTCCCTGACCATCCTGTGGCGGCGCTGCGCTTCACCAATACAACCGGCCTCACGCTGGAACGCGGCCCGGTCACGCTGGTGGAAGACAGCGACTACCGGGGCGAGGCCATCGTGCCGTTTACCAAAGCAGATAACATCGTCTACTTGCCGTATGCGGTGGAATTGGGCGTCAACGTCAAAGAAGAATCCGGCACGCGCTACGAGCATCACAGGCTGGAAATCGAAGACGAGTTCCTGATTGAGCAGCAGTACGTCGTCATCACCGTGACGTACACCCTCGAAAACACAACCGACAAAGCCCAAACCGTCACCGTGGAGCGCGTGCTGGATAACACGGTAGACCTGTATGAAACCCGCGACCCAGACGCGGTGACGCTCCACGAAAAGCGCTGGCACGTTCCTGTCGAGTCCCGGCGCACGGTCGAATTCCCGGTAAGTTGGCGCTACATCGTGGCCAACCGCCACCGCGTCCGCAACCTGAGCTTTCAGCAGGTGCAGCACTGGGCAGAAAAGCGCTACCTCGATCAAGACCTGTTTGAAGACCTGTCTGAGCTGCTCAAGACGAAGCAGTTCATTGAGAAGACGCAAAAGCAGGTCGAAAAAACAAAGGCCGAGCGCGGCGACATCTATGAACGCCAGGAACAACTGCGGGCGAACCTGAGCGCGTTGAATCCGACGGGCAAAGAGGCCCCGCTGCGTGACCGGGTGCTGAAGCAGTTGGAGGAAACGCAGGATCGCCTGGAAGCCATTGACAAGGAAATTGGTGTGGGCGAACGCACCATCGCTGAGGCCGAAAAACAGGTCGAAGAGCAGGTGCGCCAGTTGGCCAACGGCGTGCGTTAGGGGCCGGGCGTGGGCGTAACGGGTGTAACAACGGGCACATCCGGTAGGGTGCTGGGGGCGGTACTTGGTGCCGCACCCTGCGGAACACACCACACCGGGGCGCAGTTTGTACTGGCATCAATCACGTCGATGCTGCCCAACGCCTCAAACGCTGTCAGGTCAAGCGTCGTCACCTGATAGTCTACAAACAGTTGAAAGCCCTCGCCGCGTACCAGCGTCATCCGGGAAAACTGCGCGTAGCTGCGGGCAACCGGGGTCATGGTCGTGCCCTCCGGGATGGTGCCTGCAATCTGAGACGCGCCCCGGTCATAATAGCCCAGCGCAACCGGGTCGATAATCGTCACAGGCGCGTTGGGGTTGGCGGCCTCACCGTCGGCGCTGTCGGCCTCGGCATCAGCGGCAGCCTGTGCCCCGCCGCCCGTCGTGCCATCCAGCAAGTTCGCTTCCGTGTACACGCTGATTTCCGCTTCCAGGTCGCGGCAGTAAGTTGGACTGCCGGGAACCGCCGACGGCGTGAACAAGCCCCGGCTTTCGAGCAGTTGTGTGAGCGCCTGCGTGGAGCGGCTGCACCGCATAATGGGGGCGTCCCCCATCCAGTTGGGCGGGCGCACGTTGGGGGCCACCAGCACATCGGCCAGCAGTTCCAAATCATGCCGGATGTCACGGGCCGTGGCATAAGCGGATGTGCCCTGCACCCCGAACCAACCCGGCGGGCGTCCGTCGAACAGGGTGGCGTCAGCCAGGGCTTCTAAGTCCAGGCGGGCCAGCAGCGCCATTTGTGGGTCGCTGATGTTAAACGAGCCGCTCCAACCGACGGGGCGGGTGGCCGCACCAAGCTGGCTGTTGGCCAGGATTTCGATGTCGTTGCGGGCGATGAGCAAAATCTGTGAGGTGCGGTCGGCGTCTGGCAGCACCGAGGAAATATCCGGGGGTGGGGTAACAGTCGGGGTGGCCGTTGGTGGGGCCGGGGTGGCCGTGTCCGTCGGTGCCAGGATGGGTGCCAGGGTGTTTGTCGGCGGTGGCGGCGGGGTGGCGTCCTGGGCGAGAGCGATACCCGCCAAGATAACCAGCGTCAGCATAATCGCTGTTGAGCGCACGGCGGTTTGCTTTGTCATTACATGCCCTTATTCGATGATTCGCAAGAACTCAGTAAAAATGATACTCGTTATCACGAATCTGCCAAAGCCCTGCCCCTATAGTTTTTATAGAATCGTCCACTATCGCTGGGTGGGCAAAAAGGGCACGACCCCAGGCACCCGAATCAACAGGGGGCTTCTAAAGCGGCGGCTCCGACCCCGGTTAGCACAGGCTTTCACCGCCCTACTTCATGTGGCATAGCAACCGAAAAGCCTATTTTGCTCAAAAATAAATCAGGCCGTGGCCACCCGCTACAGAACAACGGTTATCCACGCTCCAATCATCAGGCGCGAACGTTGATCTCGTTGTACAGCACAGTCATCTCAGTGGCACCTGTGTACACCACGGCTGGCCTGTGATGAGCATGTTCACCCAGGTAGACCCCAAGGGCCTCGGCTGCTTCCTCACCCGCGTTCGGGTCTACCGCTTCCCAGTGAATATCTTTGCAATTGCAAAACTGAATCTGAAAGGTTTTGCCTTTTGGGTAGGCATCCCCAAAGGCTTTGCAGTCCAGCGTCAGGGTACTCCCGACGTGTGACAGGTAAACATGTTGAATGTATACCGATCCAGGCGGGAGATTGAGTAATTCCCACAATCTCGGATCCATAACGGTTAAATTCCTGCATACCAGTACTGATCGTGAGTATAGACTTAGAAGATGAGTATAGAATGAGACGCGCCCCGATTTGTGCATTATACCCAAATCGGGGCGCGTGCCGACTGAGGCCCCGCCCCATTAAGGTTATTGTCCTTGAACTGTAAAGCCGACAGTATACGGCTCTTGTACATAATTGCCGTTGCCCACAACCGCCAATCGCAGTTGGTAGTTGCCAGGGCGCAGGCCGGGGAAGCCGGGCAGGAATTCTAACTGACCGTTTACGACGCTGTCGCTGTGGGTGGTGCCGATGGTCGTCCAGCCGGGGAACTGCTCACCGATGATTTCCAGCTTGTAATAATCGGCTTGATCGGGCGAAAACTGCACCGTGCCCAAAATCGGCAGGCCGTCAGTGATGACCTGCCCCTGTGCGGGCTGCGTGATAACCGCCGTTAGCACAGTGGGGCCACCTGTCGCGTTCAGCAAATCCAGGGAGCAGGCGATGGTGGGCAGGAAGGCAATCCCGGTGGACTGGGCGTACTTCTCCGCCTCGATGGCGTCTACTGGCTGGGGCGGCGGCTCCAAAAACAGCAGGTCACGGGCGGCGGGGGCCTGTTCGGCTAAGTCGAACGGCACCTGGCAGTAACGCGGTGGCGGCGGCACACCTACAGACGGGTCACTATTGAGCACCAAACTGGACGCGACGTTTGGCGGGATGGGATGCGCCCGCACCCGAATGACACCGGGCGAAATTTCCTGCTGGAACGGCTGCCCCGGCTGCGGCTGCGCTTGTGACGGCGGTTGCGGGTTGCGATAGACGAACTCGCCGTTTTCGTTGGGCACCCCGGCTGGCCCGTCCAATATCCACTCGCTAACGGTGGGGCACTCGGTCAGCCCATCCCGGATGCGGCGCACATCACACACCTCGCGCAGCGAAATGCCCTGGGGCGGGTTGGGCTGGTCGGCCTGATGCGTGCCGTCTACGGCCAGCATGTTGAAATAGCTGCTGTTGTTATACACCTGTGTCATGACCGCGTTCCAGATGGGGGCCGCACCCGTCAACCCGGATGAGTTCACCATTGGGTCGCCGTTGCTGTTGCCCACCCACACCCCAACCACCACATTGCGCGTGTAGCCAACCGTCCAGTTGTCCTTCACGTCGTTGGTCGTGCCCGTCTTCACAGAGGTGGCAATGCCATCGGTGCGGAGCGGGCTGTTGCTGCCCATTGCCGGGGTGCGGGCGGCGTTATCGGCCAGCATATCAGAGACGGTGTAGGAAATGCGTGGGTCCAGCACTTGCGTGCCCAGGCCCGTGCGGGCGATGGTGTTCGGTGTAATCTCACCGGCGGGGCAGCTTCCCTCATACTGATAGATGATGTTGTCGCGGTCGTCCACCACACACAAAATCGACGTAGTGGGCACCAGCACCCCCTGATTGGCGAACACGGCATAAGCGCGGCTCAGTTCCAACAGCGTGACCTCACCCCCGCCCAACGTCAGCGATGGGCCGTACCGGCTGGCATCGGTGCCGAGCGATTCCACGCCGAAGCGATTCATAAAGCTAAGGAAGTAATCCACACCGACGGCGCGTTGAAATGTCTTCACTGCCGGGACGTTGTAGCTGTTGGCCAGGGCCGCCCG
Organism: Anaerolineae bacterium; assembly: GCA_034437575.1. Taxonomy (GTDB): domain Bacteria; phylum Chloroflexota; class Anaerolineae; order Aggregatilineales; family Phototrophicaceae; genus DAOTTY01. The sequence continues at coordinate 5,331 of DAOTTY010000079.1, forward strand.
CATGTTCACCGGGCCGTGATAAGCGCGGTCATAGTTGACCGGCCACGTCGTTTGCCCCGGCACGGGGATGCTTTTCACAGGCGTATCCCAGATCACGTCTGCCGGGCTGAAGCCGTTTTCAAGCGCCGCCGCATACGTAAACGCCTTGACCGTACTCCCCGGCTGGCGCGGGGCCGTTGTAACGTTCACGCGCCCGTCAATCGCTTCGTTGTCGTAGTCGGCACTGCCCACCATCGCCAAAATTTCGCCCGTCAGCGGCTTGATGACCACCACTGCGCCGTTGCTCACGTTGTTGGCTTGCAGGCGGCTCACCTGGCCGACCACAGCGGCCTGCACATCGTTGGTCAGCGGCAGGTCAATGGTGGTGTACACTTCATAGCCGCCCGACGCAATGGATTCCGGGCTGATGCCCGTCAGGGTGAGGATGGTTTCTAGCTCGTCCTGGGCATAGACGGTGGCGTGCGGGGCCAGCAGCGGCACATCCGGCGTGTACACTTCCAGCCCTTCGCTCAGGGTAGCGTTCATCTGGTCGCGGGTGATGTAGCCCTCATTGACCATCGCGTTAAGTGTGATGCGCCAGCGGTTGAGTACGGCCTGCTGCACGGCGGGGTCGGGGTTGAGCGGGTTCAGGTTTGCTGGTGCCTGGGGCAGCCCGGCCAGCAGCGCGGCCTCACCCAGCGTGAGTTCGCCCACGTCCTTGCCGAAGATCGTCTGCGAGGCGGCCTGGGCACCATAGGCCAGGTTGCCGTAGTAGACTTCATTCAGGTACAGTTCCAAAATTTCGTCTTTGCCCAGGCGTTGGGTGATGGCCACCGCCAGCAGAATTTCCTCTGCTTTGCGCTGGACGCTGCGCGTGGTGCGATATTCGTAGTCAAAAGCGATGTTCCGCACCAACTGCTGCGTAATCGTACTGCCGCCCGTACTGCCTTCCATCAAACCCATAAATTGTAGGGTGGCGCGGGTGGTTGAGGTTACGTCGATGCCGGGGTTGCTGTAAAACGTTTCATCTTCAAGGGCAATCGTCGCGTCGATAAGATTTTGCGGTATTGCGCTCAGTTCCACAAACTCGCGGCGGCCCTCGTTGAAGTCCTCGAACAACAGGCGGCCATTACGGTCATAGTAAAACGTACTCTGGAACGCCTCGTACTCGTCAATGGAGGCAATACCGCTCTGAATAATGGGCGTCAGGCGGGCCTGAGCAATGCCCAGCAGTGCCAGCGTGATAATCGTCAGGCCACCACAAAACGTCAGCACCACGCCGCCAAACACCATCAGGCAGCCACCGGGCATCCGGCGGCGTTTGGCCGCTTTCGCCGGACGGCGCTTTTTACCGTTGCCCGGCTGCGCCGGATGCTGTTGTTGTGGCCCCGGTACGCCCGGCGGCGGCGCTAACGAGCGCATCTGCTGCTGCGGGCGCTGCTGCTGCTGCGGGCGCTGCTGCGGCGCGGGCGGCGGCACCCTATTTCCCTGTGAGCGTTGGTAGCGCTGGTCTTGCGGTTTTGCTGCTGGGGACGGCATGGTTTGCTGCATGTGGCTGTAGGTGAAGTCTTCCGGGCGCGGCACGTTAGGGTTGTTGACCGTTTGCCTGGGGTCGGGCATACCCGGCTCACGCGGGATGGGCATGGTGGGCATGTTGTGCGCGTCCCGGCGGGGCACCTCATCTAAAATGCCCTGGCTGGGGGCCGTGTAGGCAGGTAGGTCGTCGGTTTCGTCGTTGGGGTCGGCGTAGTCGTCCATGTCATCGGCTTTGGGCAGGTCAAACGGGATGTCGTTATCAGGCCCGTTGGTCTCATCATTCGGAATACGGCTGTTCTCGTCCGGCACGGATCAACGCTCCAGGTTAACATTAGCTGAATACGTGTATTCTAGCAGAGCGGTCAGACGGCGCGAGTGGCGCTTGGCCTACGGGTGGGGTACGGTGGGGGCAAACCGCTTTCGGGGGGTTGGGATAAGGGCGGAGTGGTTAACCAGGTATCTATTCACCTTGCCGTGAACAGATACGCTACTCCCGCGCCTCCACCCAGATAGACGCCGCAACCGTGTACCCCAGGATGCGCTTTTCGCCGTCCAGTATCACTGTCACCGGCCCCTCGAACGGGTCGCGCTCAATCACTTCAATTTCCGCGTTCAGGCACACCCCGCGCTCAATCATGTGTTCCAGCATATCGCCCTGTTCGCTGTTGAGCCGAGCCACCGTTGCGGGGGTGTTGAGCGCAATTTCCGATAGCGGCGTCAGGTCGCGCTTAACGATCACGCCGTCTACAGTGGGGATGGGGTCGCCGTGCGGGTCCACTTTGGGGTGGCCCAGCTTGGCCGCCACCGCCTCCACAAACCGATCCGACACATTATGCTCCAGTACCTCCGCCTCATCATGAACCTCATGCAGCGCGTAGCTCAACTCCTGCACCAGATACAGTTCAATCAGGCGGTGGCGGCGCAGCAGCTTGAGCGCGAGCGCGTGCCCCTCATCGAGCAGCTTGACGCCCTTATATTTCTGATAGTCCAGCAGGCCCGTCTCTTCCAGGCGGCGGGCCATATCTGTCACAGACGGCGCTGTGATGCTCAGGGCGTCCGCAAGGGCATTGGTTGAAACGCGCTCAGACTGCTGCTGAAGCACGTATACGGCTTTGATGAAATCCTCTGCGGAGCGTGACTTTAACATTGGCAGATGAAATCCCCATAGTCTACCGGCGTCTGGCACAATAATAGCATACCTTGCATCGCAATCCGTTTGGAGAACCCACCCTATGTGGCGACCCCTCGCCCTCATTTTGCTAATAACCCTGGTCGTGGCCCCCGTGCGTGCCCAAGAACCGACCCCGACCGCAACCGACGAAGCGCCCGTCATCCTCTCAACGGTGACCGGCACCCCTATCACCGCAGCGGAATTCCAGACGCGCTACCTGCTGGAAGGCCACCTGCTGCTGCAACAGCTAACCGCCTTCGCTCAAAGTTACGTCACGCAAGACGACCCCAGCAGCACGCCCGTTCGTGAGGTGCTGAACCTGGCCTACCCTGCCCAGGCTGCTGCCCTGCGCGACCCGGCCCGACTGGGTGAAACCGTCCTGAACAGCATGGAAGCCGATATACTGCTGCGCCAACGGGCGGATGATATGGGCCTGTCAGTGATGGATGAGCAGGTGGATGTGCTGGTAGTGTATCAGGTCGCACTGACAGACAGCTTTGTGCTAGGGGACGATGCGACCCTATCCGATGAGGAAACGGCTGCATTCGCTGCTGCCGTTGAGGCGTTTTACGAGGCAGCAGCGGCCTTTGCCAACACCGACCGGGCCACCGTGCGCGAGCTGTTCCGGGGGCGGGCGCTGCGCCGTATGTTCTTTGACCAGGTAACCGCTAACGTGGACATTACCGGGCTAACCCAAATCGAAGCCAACGCCCGCCAGAACGCGGTGTTCCAGCAGTGGGCGCTCGACCTGCGCGAAGCAGCGGCCATCACCCGCAGCGACGACTGGCAAACGCACATCCCCACGCAGCCGGATTTTGCCGCCCGGTTAGAGGATGCCCTCACGCGCATCACACCAGACACAGCCCGTTGAATTGGCCCCGCTGAGCAAGGGCAGGCTTAACTTACCTGCCCTTTTATCTATTTACCTGTGGCGTGCTGCCTGGGTTAGCGGGCGCGACCTGCCCCGAAGACCGCGCCGCTCAGCTTGAAGCCGCTTTCTTCCAGGCGATGCACGAACTTAGGCCGAAAGCCGGTGGGTTCCAGGTTGCCGCCGCCCTCGTGGCTAAAACCCTGCCCGCTGTGATTTTCCGTCTTGTACAGGAAGATGTCTTGCAGCGTCACGTTGTCACCTTCCATGCCCTGCAATTCGGTGATTTGCACCACCTTACGGCTGCCGTCCTTGAGGCGCATCTGCTGTACGAACAAGTCTACCGCTCCGGCAATCTGAGAGCGGATGACATCCACCGGCAAGTCCATCCCGGCCATCATGCACAGCGTTTCCAAACGGCTAACCGCGTCACGGCTGCTGTTGGAGTGAACCGTCGTCAGCGACCCGTCGTGGCCGGTGTTCATGGCCTGGAGCATGTCCAGCGCTTCGCCACCACGACACTCACCAATCACCAGCCGGTCCGGGCGCATACGCAGCGACCCCTTTACCAGGTCACGAATCGACAGCGTGCCTTTGATGCCGTCGCCGCCGTCCACAGCGGGTACGGGCGGGGCGGTTTCCAGGCTGACGACGTGCCGCTGTGCCAGGTTGAGTTCTGCCGCGTCTTCAATGGTCACGATGCGCTCATCGTCTGGGATGAAGCTGCTCATCACGTTGAGCAGGGTTGTTTTACCGGAGCCAGTGCCACCGCTGATGACGATATTCAACCGGCTAACCACGCACGCCTCCATGAAGTCTTTCACTTCACGGGTGAACGAGCCGAACCTTACAAGGTCTTCCCACGTTAGGCGCTCTTCTGGGAATTTACGAATCGTGATGACGGTGCCGTTGAGGGCGGACGGCTGCGTGACGATATGCACACGCGAGCCATCGGGCAGGCGGGCGTCCACCATCGGGCTTTCCCGGTTGAGGGCACGCATCAGCGGGCGCACAATGCGCTGCGCCGTCCACTGAACGTGGTCTTCGTCGTCAAACGTGATTTCAGTTTCGGCCAGCTTACCTTTGAACTCCGCGAAGATCACTTCTGGCCCGTTGACCATAATTTCGCTGTAGCGACGGTCTTGAATCAGCGGCTCAATGGCACCGAAGCCCATGATGTCGTTAAACAGGCACTCTTTGAGGATGACGTAGTCGGTTTCGTTGATGTCTACGTTCATCTTATCGAGGACGGTTTGCAGGCGCTTTTCTAACATGGCCTGCTTGGCCGGGTCTTTGCGATTCCAGAAGTCGGCTTCGGTGGGGTCAGCCAGCAGCTTGGGGCGCAGCGAACGGCGCAGCTTGGCGATGTGCTTAGGGATAATGCGCTTGGGCGGCGGCGTGTAGCCCGCGTCGGTGGGGTCTTGTGGCGTCAGTTGAACCAGGTCAGACAGGGCGTCTTGCACCTGGCCCGCAACCTCATCATCACCTTTTTTCGGTTTCCCGTTGGGCTTAGCAGCGGCCTTTTTCTGCGGGGGCGCGGCGGGGGTATCGCCGCCCAGGTCGTCCAGCAGGCTGCCCAGGCCGTCAGCTTGCTTGCGGGGCGGGTTATTCTGGTTTTGTAGGCGTCGGGAAAGGCTCATGGGGGTAGCTCCGTTACTTACGAACAGGTTGGGGTTTTTCTAGTTTACGGTTGGTGACGACAATTTACAATTTATGCGGCGTAAATTTTTCTTAACGTTAAGGGGTGGGCGTCGGTGCTTCGGCGGTGGCGGTCAGTTTCGATAGCAGCGGCGGGGGGCCATCGGCAGCGTCAGTGAGCGCGAAGACGGTCGCCACCAGCGGTTGATCGGCAGCGTCAGTGAGCGCGAAGACGGTCGCCGTGCCCACCAGCGGTTGGTTGCGCTCTACAAGTGCCGTCAATGTCGCTTGCATCTTGTTGGTGGCGGTGGGGGTGTCATCATACAGCCACATCACCAGCGTCGTCACAATCTGGATGACGGCAATCAGCGTACCTATGAGCGATAGGGCGTGCTGCCACTTGAATTGGCGTGGGCGCTGGTGGGTCACGGTCTCGTTTTACCTGGCCTACATGCGCCGCAACCGGGCTATTGCTTGCTTGCTGTAAAAGTGAACGCGCAGCGTCAGGTCCCCCAACCGGATGTCGTCGCCGTCGCGCAGCATACGCGGGTTTTCGGGCATTAGCTCTTGCCCATTGAGGAAGGTGCCATTCACGCTTTTCTGGTCAACCAGATACAAAGACGCTTTCTCCCGCACAATGCGGGCGTGCTGGCGGCTAACCCCCTTCTCGCCGCCGCCGTGGGGCGTCAGGTCTACTTCTGGTATGATGCCCGTTCTATTGTCGCGCCGCCCCAACGCAATCGCTGTAAATTCATCGTAGGGGAAGGCGAAGCGCACGCCGGTTTCTTGCACCTCAATTTCCAGCAAACCATCGAAGCGGGCCGCCCCCAACCCGTGCATGGGGTCGTCGGGGTCGCCTTCGCGCCGCAGGTGCTTGGTGACGATCTCATTCGCGGCATCCGCGTCGTCTTCGCCGTCTGGTTGCCCCTCAGTAAACGCTGTGGGGGTGTCGTCTTGCGCCTTATCATGGACGATCAGCAGGTCCCCACCGGTGGCAGCGGTGTCTTCACCTATGGGAGTGTTGTCGGCGGTGTCAGCATCAACGGACGGCGATTCAATTTCTATGGTGCTGCGCTTGTCTGGTTTGTTGTCGGTTTGACGGGGAGCGATACCAAGATGCTCGTCAAAGTTGGGATCCCAACCCGTCTTGGATTTGGATTTGCTATCGCGCTTGTTGTTTGTCATAGGTGAGGACTCCGGTTAAGTATGGTCTGGCCGGGACGATGCACTGATGCTGCGGTGAAACTGAACCCGCATGAGCAACTCCCCCACGCGCACGTCGTCACCGTCACGCAGGATGCGCGGCTGCCCAGGGGCCAGTCGTTGGGCGTTCAGATAGGTGCCGTTAACGCTGGCTTTGTCGATCAGGCTGAGTTGGCCCTCGTCGCGGGCAATCAGGGCGTGCTGGCGGCTGACGCCCGCCTGTGCGCCGCCAAAGGGTTGCAAGTCGATGTGCGGGATCACACCCGTGTCGGTATCGTGGCGACCAATGATGATCTGGTCAATCTCGTCATAGGTGAACGTGAACGTTGTATCTGTTTCGTGCAGCGTGACGACCAACTGCATCTCTGATTGAAACCGGGCGGTGCCCCAACGCGGCTCCTGCTCAACCTCATCTAACACCAGTGGGCGCGAGTGAATGCGCGTTTTGTTGTTTTCCACCAACAGGGTACCACAGGCGGTACAGATGAGCATCTGTGGGCGGTTTTCGTAACCACACTTTGGGCACACGTGCCCGTCAGGCGCGGTCGATGAGGCCATCTTCAACCCTCCCAGGTGGTTTATCATCGCCAAAGGTCAACCACAGCAGGGTATGATGCCCCACCCCGATAGTGTCACCGTTGCATGGAATGAGGTGAATGGGGGGGTGCGTCATGGTGTGTTCGCCCTAACCGCTTCGGCCTCAGCAACATGATCGCGCCACACCACCTTACAGACGCCGCTATGACCGGGGACCTCGCGGGTGCCGGCCAGCCGATTGAGCCGCTCGATCACACGCAGCACGGCTTCACGCTCCGGCGAAACATCGCCGGGCGACGAAATAAAAATATTCAGGCGCAGGATGGGTTTGGGCATGTGGTGTTCCCCTACGTTGTCGTGCCTATCCTAGTCCAAAATGGGCCGGGATGCAAAGTGTATTACGAGAAATGTAGCGTCACCACG
>DAOTTY010000080.1:0-4793 GCA_034437575.1 Anaerolineae bacterium
CATGACGGCAACCGCCTGCCTGCCCGTGTAATCGCTGAAAACCGCGACCTGGACTTAGCCGCTATCGTCGTGGAGGCCAACGGCCTGCCCACGATTGAGATCGGCAACAGCAAAGCGCTACAGCCCGGTGAATGGGTGATGGCTGTCGGCCATCCGTGGGGGGTGCGCGGGGCCGTGACGCAGGGCGTTGTCATCGGCACAGGTGACCACCTGCCAGAGCGCCCCGCACACGGGCGCGACTGGCTGGCCATGAGCCTGCATCTGCGTCCGGGCCACAGTGGCGGCCCGGTGATTAACATCGACGGCGAACTCGTCGGCGTGAATACCATCATGGCCGGGCCAGAGGTCGGCATTGCGGTGCCATCACACATTGCCAAGGGCTTCCTCAAGGATGCGTTGGGGTCACGGTCGGGTAGTCGTCCCGGTCCGAAGCGCCGCCGCGTGCCGATGGGCTTCGTTTAGGCGTAACGCATGGGGCTGGCTCGCGTCGGCCCCACGCTCCCCGCTGCGTATGATACAATCCTTGTGCTTGTAATTCACACGGAGTCAACATGTCAGCCATTCCAAAAGATAGGTGGACAGCCGCCGACTATCTCGCATTTGAGCGCGACAGCGACATCAAGCATGAGTTTTGGAATGGTCAAATCGTGGCAATGACCGGGGCAACGCGCCGCCATAACTTAATTGCAGGCAGCGTGTATGCTAGCTTATACAACCAAACTGTAGATCGACCCTGCGAAGTCTACGTGGCGGAGATGCGCGTTCACATTGCGGCAACAGGACTGTACACTTACCCCGACGTAGCGGCAGTTTGCGGTGACGTTGAACTGGAAGACGATCAACTGGACACGTTACTTAATCCAGATGTAATCATCGAAGTCCTGTCACCATCAACCGAAGGCTACGACCGGGGACGCAAATTTCAGCAATATCGTTCTATTTCCACTCTCAAAGAATACATCCTCATCACCCAAGACCGACCGACTATTGAGCGTTTTATGCCCGGTGCAAGCGGCAAGTGGGAACTCACTGAGGCTGTTGGCCTAGAAGCTATCCTCGAACTCCCCTCGATCAAATGCACGCTTGCCCTAGCAGACGTGTACCGCAAAGTGACCTTTGAAGATGAAAGCTGAGCGTTACCGGCAACCGCATCACAACGCCCGCCTGATGTAGCGCCCACTCCCCTGCTGGGCGACGAACTCATTATTTTCCACAACGGCTTTGCCGCGCACAAACGTCGAAATCACGCGCCCGCCCATGCGTGTGCCATTGTAGGGCGTCCAGTCGCAGGCATCGTTCAGCGTAGACGGCTCAATCATCCACTCGTTATCGGGATCAAAAATGACCACGTCGGCGTCGTAGCCGGGGGCAATCACGCCCTTGTTTTTGAGTCCGAATAACTGCGCGGGCCGGGTACAGCACATCTGCACCCACTGATTTTCGGTGAACAGGTCATCATCCACGCCAAAGCTGTACAGCAGCGGGTAGCGCAGTTCGATTGACGGAATACCACCAGGTATCTTGCTGAAGTCGTTGGCGTCAATGCCGTGCTTCTTTTCCGCAACCGTGAACGGGCAGTGATCCGTCGCAACAATTTGCAGGCGACCTTTAGCCAGCGCCTCCCACATCTTCTTCCGGTGATGCTCCGAGCGCAGCGGCGGCGCACACACAGGCAGTGCGCCGTCCACGCCGTCACGCCTGTACAGGTCGTCCGTCAGCATGAGGTACTGCGGGCACGTCTCTGCTGTGACGGGTAGGCCCTTCGCCCGCGCCGCCGCAATATGATTGACGACATCATCATTGCCCACATGGAAAACATGTAACGGCATCCCGGCGAAGGTGGCCAGTTCAATAGCACGAGCAGCGGCTTCCGCTTCCAGCGCGACGGGGCGGCTTTGTGCATGATAGGCGGGTGACGTGTTTCCAACCGCGAGGTTATCCGCAACCAGGGCCTGTATCACGGGCCAGTTTTCCGCGTGGATAACGGCCATGCCACCCCCCTCAGCGATTTTTTGCATGGCCCGCAGCAGTTGCCCGTCATCCAGGTAGAACCCGTAGGCCATGTACAGCTTGAAGCTTACACAACCGTCACTCACCATAGCTGCGATCTGGCTGAGCTTGGTCATTTCTGTGGGACTGACGGTCATGTGCAGCCCGTAATCGACCACCACCTGCGGGGCGGCTTCGGCACAGCGGCGCGTGAGCGCATCGGCCATTGACTCGCGCCGCTTGCACTCCACAAAGTCGATAATTGTCGTCGTACCACCAAACGCGGCTGAGCGCGTCCCGGTGAAAAACGTATCGGTGGAGGTGGGGCCATCGGGCAGCGTCATTTGCAGATGGACGTGGCCGTCAATCGCCCCCGGCGTGACCAGCATTCCTGTCGCGTCGATTTCTCGCGTTCCGGCGAGGTCTTTGCCTATTGCGGCGATGGTTTCGCCGTTGATGGCCACGTCCGCATCAAAGCTGGCCTCCGCGTTGATGACGTGGCCGTTCTTGATGACCAGATCGTACATAGTCAATCATTCCAATCTATAATGAGGTCATTAAATCATCCGATACCTCAGCGGCTCACCCTTGATGTGCCGCAGGATGTTCTCATAGTCGCGTTTGCGGCCCTTTTCACCACCGGCTGCTGCCGTATGTGGCGTGAGCAGCACATTTTTCCCGTCACGCACCAGCGGGATCAGCGGGTTATCCGGCTGGATGGGTTCGTATTCGTAGGTATCTAGCGCGGCCCCGGCCAGCTTGCCAGTTTTGACCGCTTCGGCCAGTGCAGCTTCGTCAATCACGCTGCCGCTGCCTGCACTGACGAACACCGCACCCGGTTTCATTGTGGCGAACGACTCCGCATCCAGGCTTTTATCCGTATAGCGTGAATACGGCAGCAGGTTGATGACCACATCACACGTTTGCAAAATTTTCTTCTTGGGGGCGTACAGCAGCTTGAACTTGTCTTCAACGGCTTCACTATAGCGGCTGCGCTTGTAATAGAACAGCACACAATCCCAGCCAACAAGCCGCGTAGCAACTTCAATGCCAATCTCGCCCATACCCAGGATGCCCACTTTCGTCTCCCACAGCGTCCCGATGTCGTCCTGCTGTGACCAGTTGAAGCGAAACACGTTTTCAGTGGTGCGCTCTGCGGCCCCCCACTCGCCAGACGCTTCAACTGCGACCCGTTCGACCTGCCTGGCGCGTTTTAGCAGCACCAACGCCTGCATGATAATGTGTTCTGCCACCCGTATCACACCGGGGACGGGCATATAACACACAGGTATTCCCCGTGCCCTGGCCGTGTTCAAGTCGATGTCTTCGGTCAGGCGGCCCAACCGCTGGATCAGCTTGAGGCGCGGTGCCGCCAACATAAGATGCGCGTCAATCATGCCTTCGCGTTCACTGATCCAATAGTCGGCGTCCAGCAGGGCGGCTTGCAGCGTTGGGCTGTCCGGGTCGCGCAGCACGGTCATGGCCAGTTCGGGCGGGGCCGCCCGTAATGCTTGCTGCTGGTGGAACTCGCTGCGGCGGGTGGTCAACAGGGTTTTGTAACGGGTCATAGGATTACGCTATACGCATGAAACGGACTTGTCGCAGAAAATTCTAACGCGAAGTAGACTACGCTCCAACATTATCCGGCACAGAAGGGGCGACTTGACAATGACACCTCTAAACCTCACTGCTGACCTGCAAGACCAGGTTCTATCCATTTGCCAGTCCATGATCCGGGTCAAAAGCCACTCCGGGCAGGAAAACGGCATAATCGAAGTCGTGACCATGTGGATGAACCAGCTTGGTTACGAAGACATCCGCGTGGACGAGTGCGGCAATGTGGTTGGGAAGCTGTCATCGGGCAAACTTGGCCCCGTTGTGCTGTATGACGCCCACGTAGATACCGTCCCCGAAGGTGACGCCAGCCAGTGGACGCATGACCCATTCAGCGGCGATATTGTCGATGATCGCATTTACGGGCGTGGCAGTACAGACATGAAAGGACCGTTGGCTGCGGCGTTGGTGGGGCTAGCAGCGGCCAAACGAGATGGCACCCTGCGCGGCACGGCGTTTGTATGCGCGTCGGTAGGCGAGGAACACTTAGAGGGTGTGGCACTAAAGCCTGTGATGAACTTCTACGCGCCCGACCTCGTCGTGATTTGCGAACCCAGTGCGCTCAAGCTCATCACGGCCCAGCGGGGCAGAGCGGAAGTCGCCATCAAAACGCATGGCAAAATCGCGCACGCCAGCAGCCCGCAGGTGGGCATCAACGCCTTTCGCCATATGGCACGGCTGGCCGTCGAACTGGACAAGCTCACCCCACCAACAGACCCGCTGCTGGGTAAAGGCATTCTGGAGCCAACGACAGCCATCACAGCCCCCTATCCTAATGTGAGCGTGATCCCGTACCTGTGTACTGTCAACTATGACCGGCGCTTGCTTATCGGGGAAACCGCCGACGACGTGTTAACTCCCATCAACGGTGTGATTGAGCAGCTTGCCGCCACTGACCCGGACTTCAGCGCCGAGGCTCACATTGTAGACGGCAAATTCACCTGCTACACCGGCTATGTGCTGGAACAAGAGACATTCGCCCCAGCGTGGCAGATGCCCACAGACAGCCCCTACGTGCAGAAGGCGCGGCACGCCCTGGGCGACGTTGAGTTGGGCCATTACAGCTTTTGCACCAATGGCAGCTACACCCGGGGCCGCCTCAATAGGCCGACGATTGGCTATGGGCCAGGGTTCGAGCATCACGCCCACATCACCGACGAATACCTCAGTCTCGATCAGCTATTCGGGGC
>DAOTTY010000081.1:0-132631 GCA_034437575.1 Anaerolineae bacterium
TACCATACCGACTACTTCCTTACGCCGCACGGCCTCACGTTTGAACACGCGGCGGCGCTCTATGGCCTGGAATACGCTTACGCCGATGACTTCACTTCTTTGGACGCGGCATTGGAGAAGTACATCAACGCGGATGTGAGCAGCATCATTGAAGTGAAGACGGACATCAAGACGGACGAGGCCCGCCGTCAGGAAATCATCAGAACTGTGAACGAGCAGATACGGCAACGCCTATCTGATAGTGAGTAATATGATTAAGCAAGGAGCAAAGACATGGTAGCACCTACACAGTCCGTCCAATGGGAAACGGTTAAGGAATACGAGGACATTACCTATAAGAAGTATGACGGGATCGCCCGCATTGCATTCAATCGTCCGGAAGTGCGGAATGCCTTCCGTCCGCAGACGATCACCGAAATGATCGACGCCTTCCACCACGTCTGGGAAGATCAGGAAGTGGGCGTGGTTCTGCTCACGGGTGAGGGGCCGTCACCGAAGGACGGTGTACACGCCTTCTGCGCGGGCGGCGACCAGAAGGTGCGCGGTGAGGCGGGTTACGTGGGCAATGACGGCGTGCCGCGCCTGAACGTGTTGCAACTTCAGCGCATTATCCGCACGATGCCCAAGCCCGTGATTGCACTGGTCAACGGGTACGCAATTGGCGGCGGTCATGTGCTGCACGTCATCTGTGACCTGTCGATTGCCAGCGAAAACGCGATCTTCGGGCAGACGGGGCCAATTGTAGGCAGTTTTGACGGCGGCTACGGTGCTAGCTATCTGGCAAGCATTGTCGGGCAGAAGAAGGCGCGTGAAATCTGGTATCTGTGCCGCCAGTACACCGCTGCCGACGCGCTGGAGATGGGGCTGGTCAACACGGTGGTGCCGCTGGAGAAGCTCGAAGAAGAGGGCGTGCAGTGGGCCAGTGAGATTCTCGAAAAGTCGCCGATTGCGATTCGCTTCCTGAAGGCGGGCTTCAACGCGAATTTGGACGGTCAGACGGGGTTGCAGGTGCTGGCGGGTGACGCCACGATGCTGTTCTACATGACGGAAGAGGGCACCGAGGGCAAGAATGCTTTCTTGGAGAAGCGTGAGCCGAACTTCCGCAAGTACCCCTGGCGTCCATAGGTTTAATTGACGTGGCGGTCGGTTAAGGGCGCAGCACGTTGCGCCCCTACCGTGTAATGGGCCGCCAACTCTATCTGGGAGGCGGACATGCAAGATTGGTTATCAGCGCGGGCGGCGGCGACACCAGATCAAGTTGCAATCATCTTTGATGACCAGCAGATAACCTACAAACAGTTGTTTTCCAGGGTTGGAGAGCTTGAGCGATCCCTGAGTAAATTACGAGATTCTGACTCCATTCGCAGGGCTGCCTGCCTGCTACCCAATACCCCCGCATACGTGACCCTTGTTCACGCACTAGCTCGCATGGGAGCGCCAATCGTCCCTATAAATACCCGTTTGCGCGAGGACGAGATCAGTTATCAAATTCACGCAACAGATTGCCAGCTACTGTTCCGGTGGCACACGCAGAATGCGATAGCGGGAACCGAGAACATCGAATTAACTAGGTATACGTTGGGCGGACGGTCTTTTGCAGATGAAGCTACATATCTTAACCCGGCAAACATTGACCTGAACGCGGCTCAAGCCATCGTCTTCACCTCTGGCACGTCGGGGCAGCCAAAGGGAGCGGAAATCACGTTCGGCAATCACTTCTACAGTGCGATGGCGTCCGCTTACCGGCTGGGACTCAACCCGAATGACCGCTGGCTGAGCGTATTGCCGCTCTATCATGTGGGCGGGCTGGCGGTGATCTTCCGCAGCACGCTGTACGGTATCACGACGGTGCTGCATGACCGCTTCGACATCGACAAAATCCAGTACAGCTTCGACCATCACGGCATTACGATGATCTCGCTAGTGCCGACGATGCTCTATCGCATGTTAGAAGTTGGCGTGCGCTGGCCGGATTCGCTCCGGTTGATATTGCTGGGTGGGGCGGCGGCCTCCCCGGAACTGTTACAACGCGCTTTTGAGATGAACCTCCCGGTTGCGCCGACATACGGTCTCACGGAAGCGTCATCGCAGGTGGCAACAATGCGCCCTGAAGATGCACGCAAGAAGCCCGGCAGCGTGGGCAAACCGCTGCTGTTCACCTCTGTGCGGATCGCGGACGAGAGCGGACAGTCCGTGCCTGTGGGTGAATACGGTGAGGTCGTGGTCAGTGGGCCAACGGTGATGAAGGGCTATCACAACAACCCGGACGCCACTGCTAAAGCAATCCGTGATGGCGAGCTGTACACGGGCGACATTGGCTACCTGGATGGGGACGGTGACCTGTGGCTGGTGCAGCGCCGCAGCGATTTGATTGTGAGCGGTGGTGAGAACGTGTATCCGGCGGAGGTTGAGCAGGTATTACGTGAGCATCCGGCAGTGAGCGATGTAGCCGTCGTCGGCGTGGATCACCCGGAGTGGGGGCAGCAGGTGGCGGCGGCAGTTGTGCTGATGGGCGGCGCTGAACTCACAGAAGATGACCTCATTGCCTACAGCCGGGAGCATCTGGCAGGGTATAAACAGCCGCGCCGCGTCCTGTTTGTGAATGGCCTGCCACAGACTGCTTCCGGTAAAGTGCAACGGGGCGGCGTGCGGGAATTGTTCACGAACTAAGCAAAGGGCATTCACCTGCTGGCGGATTTCAATTAGACTTTCACACCAATGATCGTCAGGTGGGTTTATGCATGGTATCACCGCAAGCTCAAACTGATCCTGTTCGCATTCTCCGGCAGCCGCTAACCATTGCCGTGATGATTCCGGCGGTGCTGTTGGCGTTGTATGCGCTGTTTAACGCTGTGCTTGCCACCAATGGCAATGCTGCAACTGTGTTAAACATCTTCTCAACGCGCTTTCTCGGCATCTTTATTGAGGCCGCACCGTTCCTGTTGTTGGGCAGTGTTGCCTCCGGTTTAATTGAGGCGTTTGTTACAACGAGCGACATCACCCGTTGGATTCCCAAACGTGCCCTGCCTGCGACTGTCGTGGGTACGTTCCTGGGGTTCACGTTCCCGGTCTGTGAGTGTGGCATTGTGCCAGTGGTACGGCGTTTGTACAACAAGGGCCTGCCGATGGGCGTCGGTGTCGCTTTCTTGCTGGCTGCCCCGGTGATGAACCCCATTGTGTTTGTGAGTACGTACATCGCGTTTGGATGGGGGGCTGTGTTGATTGGCCGATTTGTCATCACGGCGGCTGTAGCGCTAACCATCGGCCTGATCTTCTCGTATGCGGCCAAGCCGGTTGAAGTGTTGCAGCCACAATCCCTTGCACCTGTGCGCGGCGGCTCGCAGGGTGGTGTGCAGCAGCGCGGGTTAACCTGGAACGGCTTCGTCAACGCAATGAGTGTAGCGTCTAACGAGTTCTTTGAGATGGGGCGCTATCTGGTCATTGGGTCGATGTTGGCGGCGGCCATGCAAACCACGCTCTCACAGGATGTTTTGCTATCGCTGGGGCAAGGGCCGGTGCAGTCTGTGTTGGTGATGCAACTCCTCGCATTTGTGCTGAGTGTTTGCTCCACAGTAGATTCCTTCCTGGCGCTGGCGTTCGCGGGTACGTTTACGACCGGCTCAATTCTGGCGTTCTTGTCCTTTGGGCCGATGGTGGACATCAAAAGCATGTTGATGTTCACGGGCGTTTTCCGGCAGCGGATTGTGGCGTACTTGGTGATATTGCCGCTGCTGCTCACAGCTTGGATTAGCATCTGGCTGAACTTGAATGTTGTCTTTTAACAGGGTGTTGATATGGACATGACAATCAAACGGGCGGTGCCGGTGGCAACCGGCGTCCTCCGGCAGTGGATGCAGGTGGCGGTGCTGGCGATTTTCGGCGGCTACTTCACCTATATAATCGTATCAGGGAATTTGGCGAATTACATCAACGAGCGGTTTGGGTGGCTGTCTTACGTGGCGGCGTCGCTGTTTTACCTGTTGGCGGTGTTTTCAGCCTATCGCGCTATACGCAGCACCCCACAAACGGCCTACACATTCTCTAACGCGCAGGTGATTACATGGTCGGTGTTGATAACAGCAGCACTGCCGCTGGTGTTTGGGATTATGATCCCGTCGCAGCCGTTGGGGGCAGATGCGGTCAATGGCAGCCTGAGTACCAATGCGGTTTCCAACAGCAGTGGCACTGATTTCACCATCGCGCCGGAGAACCGTAACATTCTGGATTGGCTGCGCGAGTTCAATACGAGTACCGATCACAACACGATGAACGGCCAACCTGCCAATGTCACCGGATTTGTTTACCGGGAGCCGGACTATGCATCGGACACGTTTATGATAGCGCGTTTCACAGTGAGCTGCTGTGTGGCGGATGCGTCTGCGATTGGGTTGCCTGTGACAAATGCCGATGCCGACACATTTGAGACCGGGCAGTGGGTTCAGGTTACAGGCACGGTAAATGTCGATGAATTCAACGGTGAGACGCTGCCTGTGGTCTACGCGGATGCCATTGAAACCGTTGAAACACCTGACCACCCCTATCTTTATCCGTAAATAAGATGGACTCATGACACGATTTGACCGTGTAATCCTGGTTGCGTGCTTTGGATTGGTGGGAGCCATTGGGCTTACCGTTTTGATTGGCGATCGTGTTGGCGTGCAACTGGAGCAGGTTTTCCCGCTGGGAGAAGCACACAGTACAGATAGCATTCTGATTCGCTTCAGCGACGAAATGAACCGCGAAAGTGTGATGTCCCGTTTGCAGGTGGAGCCAGATGTAGTGGGGGACTTCAGTTGGAGCGGGCGGGCGCTAATCTTCCAGCCAGGGGCACCGCTTACACCGGGTGAGAGCTACACCGTATCGCTGGAATCAGGGGCGCTTAGCAGTGGGGGACGTGAGCTGCTGGATACCTACGTTTATTCATTTGAGGTGCGTCAGCCGCTTGTGGCTTACCTCGCACCGGCGGACAGCTCGCCGCAGAACATCTGGCTGGCTGACCCGGCCAACCCGGCAGATACCCGGCAGATCACGGACAGCGTGGTGGGAATCTTTGACTTTGCTGTTAGCCCGGACGGGCGCACGATTGCCTTCTCTGAGCGGCGCACAGATCGCCCGGCGACGGACATCAAGCTGCTGGACATCGAAACGGGTATCGTCAGGATGGGGGTGCAGTGCGATGACAGCGATTGCAACAGCCCTGTGTGGCGACCGGACGGTGATATGCTGGCCTATACCCGTGTTGACCTTAACGCTGCCATGGCGAATGTCGGTGTGAGTCCGCCGCGTGTGTGGCTGGCTGATATGACCACGACACCGGCGGCAACTCAACCGCTGTTTGAAGACACGCAAGTCCTGGGGTACGGGCCACAGTGGTCACGCGATGGACAGACGATTAGCCTGTTCAACAATAGTCTGCCGGGCATTATGGTGTATGACTTTGAACGCGACGAGGTTGAGGCAATTCCGAGTGAACATGGTACGTCAGGTGCCCTTTCACCGGATGGCAACCGCATCGTCTTTCCGGAGTTGGTTTTAGATGGTGACCGGGCGCGGTCGCGGTTGGTGCTGGCAGAGGTTGACACGCTGCAACTGGTATCCCTGAGCAACCGCAGTGTACCGCTGGATGATGACGTGGCAGTGTGGCATCCCGAAGGCGATCAACTGGCTATTGGGCGGCGTTACTGGGATGAGCGCTACACACGCGGGCTGCAAATTTACCTGATGGACGCAGACACTGGTGAAGCCGAGCCACTCGTCACCGATGAACGCTACGCGCACGGTTTTTTCGAGTGGACGCCGAATGGCACGCAGCTTGTTATGCAGCGCTTCCCACAGTTGACGGAGACGGGCGAGGTCAATACAGGCGGGCGGCCCGAAGTGTGGACCTACACCGTTGAAACAGATACGCTCACGCAAGTTACGGAGAATGGTTTCTTCCCGCGCTGGGTGCCGTAGCTAGCGCTTTTTGTGGCGTGGTTTGAGCGATGTGCCGCGCTTGATAACACCTTCGCCAAAGCGGGTACGGATGTCGTCCAGCGTGGATTGCAGGTGGGATGCGTCCTCGGCTTCGGGTGCATCCCACAGGCCAAGCTGACGCACGGGCTGTTCAAAGCCGCTCACGCCCACGCCGATAAGCCGCACCGGTTTGTTGTAAGGCCAATGGGCGTTGAACAACTCCAGGGCAGCGCCGTAGATCGCGTCGTCCTGTTGGATGGGGCTGGACACGCTAACCTGCCGGGTAATCGTGGTAAAGTCCGACCAGCGCAGCTTGATTTTGACTGTTGTACCGCTCAGATCGGCTTTACGCAGCCGGAAGCCAACCTCATCAGATAGCTGGCGCAGCGTGCGTTTGAGGGCATCGGCATCGCTGACATCGCGGTTAAAGGTTGTTTCCTTGCTGATGCTTTTGGCTTCGTGTTCGGGTTCCACGCGGCGCGTATCATTGCCGATGGCCCGCTGCGCCAAATCGGTGCCGTGTTTGCCAAACTGCCGCTTGAGTTCAGTTGCTGGGAATGCCGCTAACTCACCAATGGTATTAACGCCCATTGCCCGCAGCGATTGTGCTGTTTTTGGGCCAACACCCCACAGTTCCTCAATGGGTAAGGGTGTAAGGAAAGCCGCCTCACCACCTACAGGCACCACGTTGATCGCATTCGGATAGTCACCGGGGGTGGCATTGGCCTTGCCGATAGTCGTTGCCGTTTTCGCTACAAGTTTGTTGGTCGCCACACCGATGGAACAGGGCAGATGCAGGTCACTGTTGATGCGGCCTTGCAAATCAGCAGCGATTTGTGCAGGCGTGCGCTGAATTCCCGTTACATCCAGAAAGGCCTCATCAATGGATAGCTGTTCTACGAGTGGGGTGAGGTCGTGCAGGACAGCCATGACCTGCTTTGAGTGTTTGCGGTAGCGGTCGAAGTTGGGCCGCACGATGACAAGGTCAGGGCACTTGCGTATAGCAGCGGCCATTGGCATAGCGGAGCGCACGCCGTATACCCGCGCTGGATATGAACATGAGGCGACCACGCCGCGCTTGTCTGCATCTCCGCCGACGGCAAATGGCACACCCGCCAGCGACGGGTTGTGCTGTTCTTCGACAGCGCAGTAGAACGCATCCAGGTCGAGATGCAAAATTACACGAGCCATTTGAGCGCCCTCGGTGGGGTGAGTCTTGTGGTCATGTGTTATCCCTTCGCCAACACCCACCCCAGGCCGATACGCCCTCGGTCTTTATCAACGCTGCGGATGCTGATTTCGATCACGTCTCCAACTTGTAGCTGTTCACCACGCGGTATCTGGCTGATGTGCAGCAGACCGTCCTGCTTGACACCGATGTCAACGAATGCGCCAAAGTCTACCATGTTACGGATGGTGCCGCTCAAGCGCATCCCCTGGGTAAGATCGTCCATCGTTAGCACATCGCTGCGAAGGATGGGTGTGGGCAGGTCTTCACGGGGATCACGACCGGGGCGGGTGAGCTGCTCGAAGATGTCCAGCAGGGTTGGAATGCCTGTGCTTAACTGCGTGGCTAATTCGCTAACGTCAACCGATTGGCGCAACACTTTCAGTTTGGCTTCACGGTTCGCCGTTGGTTCGCTCATGGAGATGTTCGCCATGTTCATGATTTGTTTGGCGGTGGTGTAGCTTTCCGGGTGGATAGCGCTGGCGTCAAGGCGGTCACGGCTTTCGCGCACTCGAACAAAGCCCGCGCACTGCTCAAACGCTTTCGGGCCGAGTCCGCTTACTTTCTTGAGCGCTTTACGACTCGGAAAGGCACCATTTTCCTCGCGGTGAGTAAATATCTTTTCTGCGAGTTTTGGCCCGATGCCCGAAACATAGGCCAACAGTGCTGGCGAAGCCGTGTTGAGTTCTACACCGACCTGGTTCACGACGCTTTCAACCACAATCTGCGCTGCTTCGGACAGCGTCGTCTGGTTCACATCATGCTGATACAGCCCAACCCCGACGGATTTTGGGTCGATTTTGACCAGTTCGGCGAGTGGGTCTTGCACACGGCGGGCAATGGACACCGCTCCGCGCAGCGTCACATCCATGTCAGGAAGTTCGGCACGGGCGAGTTCGCTGGCACTGTACACGCTGGCTCCAGCCTCATTGACCATCAGGTAATGTACGTCGTCTAGTTGGCTGGTGAGGTTGGCCACAAGCTGTTCACTTTCGCGGGAGGCAGTGCCGTTACCAATGGCGATCAACGTTGCTGTGTGCTGTTTGACCCACTGGCGTAACTTACGGAGCGCGTCGTCCTCGCGGTGCAAATAGATGACGCCCGTATCAATGACCTTGCCTGTCACGTCAATCACAGCGACTTTACAGCCCGTGCGGTAGCCGGGGTCAAGGCCGATGATCGTTTGCCCCTTGAGCGGCGGCTGGCTCAGTAATCCGCGCAGGTTATCTGCAAAGACGTGTATCGCATGGCTTTCGGCCTGTTCAGTGAGGGTGCGCCGCACATCTCGCTGGATAGCGGGCAGCAGCAGGCGCTTGGCTGCGTCGGCAATAGCGAGTTCAAGCTGTAATGCGAACGGTGATCGGCTGTTGGGTCGGAATTCGAATTCGATGGCGCGACGCCAATCGCGTTCGTCAATGTCTACCTTGACGCGCAGCACCTTTTCGCCCTCGCCTCGATTGATTGCCAATACCTGATGAGGGCGCAGGCTAGCAACGTTCAGGCTAAAGTTGTAGTACGTTTCGTAGACCTCACGCGGGTCGTCAGCATCCTTGATTTTTTGGGCGATGAGCTTGGCGTAGCGCATCGCCTTCTCGCGCACCTGCCGCCGGATGTCTGGATGGTCGCTAATGCGCTCAGCGATAATGTCTCGCGCACCTGCTAGCGCATCTTCCACGGACGGAACATCTTTGCTCAGATAGGTTTGGGCTGCCTGCTCTGGTGGTTGGCCGTGTGTGGGTTGTTCCTGGATTAAGTCTGCCAGTGGGGTTAAGCCCCTTTCCTGGGCGATGGCAGCGCGAGTACGGCGCTTTTGTTTGTAGGGCTGGTAGATGTCCTCAAGTTCGGTGAGCGTTTCGACCTGTTCGATTTGCATTTTGAGGTCATTGGTGAGCTTGCCCTGCTCTTGAATTGCTGCGGTGATGGTGTCGCGGCGGTCATCCACTTTACGGAGTTGAACGAGTTCGGTTTGGACTTCACGCAGCTTGAGTTCATCCAGGCTGCCCGTGACTTCTTTGCGGTAGCGGGCCACAAATGGAATTGTATTGCCCTCATCGAACAGTGAAATAGCTGCCGCAACCTGTTGGGGTTTAAGTCGCAGGCGGGCGGCGATCTTCTCATCGTAACGGCGCATGAGAATCCTTCAGTCTATATAGCTTAGAATACTTGTTCGATTTTGCCAGAGGTTAGCGACGGTGACAAGTGGGGGCGTGTTAGCCCCCGATGTAGTACATTTCGATTTTGTCACCCTTGGGCGGGATGCCTGCTGCCCGGTCTTCACTGTAGCGATCAATGCGGCTGCCCCAGGTGCTGCGAATAATCTGCTCAATTTCGTCGTCACTGGCACCGTCGCGCATAGGGGTTTTCAGATCGGTGCCCTTTGACGCGAACAGGCAGGTGTAAATCTGGCCTTCTGGCGACATCCGCATTCGGGTGCAACTCCCGCAGAAGGGCTGTGTTACAGAGGCGATCACGCCCATTTCGCCCTGGCCGTCTTTGTAGCGATAGCGCAGTGCAACCTCACCGAAGTAGTTCTGGTCTGTTGGTTCGAGCGGGAAGGCGGCGTTAATGCGTTCGATGATGTCTTTTGCCGAAACGACGTGCTGCATGTCCCAGCCGTTGCGGGTGCCCACGTCCATGTATTCAATAAAGCGCGGGATGTAGCCCCGTTCCCGGCAGAAAGCGGCTAAATCGACGAGGGTGTGGTCGTTGACTCCTTTTTGCACCACACAGTTGATCTTAATCGGGCCAATACCCGCATCCTCGGCAGCCTGGATGCCCTTGAGCACATCGTCAACAGTGGCGCGGTTACCGTTCATCTGCCGGAAGACATCCGGGTTGATAGAGTCCAGGCTGATGGTTACCCGCTGGAGGCCGGCGGCTTTGAGGGCGTGGGCTTTTTCTGGGGTGAGCAGCTTGGCGTTGGTGGTCATGGCGATGTCATCAACGCCGCCAATCGGGTTAAGCTGCTCAACCAGTTTTTCAAGCTGGCGTCTTACGAGGGGTTCGCCGCCTGTCAAGCGCAGCTTGACCGCGCCCAGCCGCACGATGATCTGCACCAGCCGCGTGATTTCTTCAAACGTCAGGATTTGCTCTTTTTTGAGGAACTCGTAGCGCTCACCGAAAATTTCCGCAGGCATACAGTACGTGCAGCGGAAGTTGCAGCGATCTGTGACTGAAATTCGTAGGTCACGCAGGGGGCGGTTGAATTGATCGTGTAGGGTGTCTTGGGTCATAACAGTCGCGCTTTCGTCGTCAACAGTAAACTAGGGTTTGTGTTCGTATTGAATTACGCCTGTCTCTTTGGCGTCATAGCCGGGATGGCTGGCGAGTTCCTGTCTGAAGTCGTTATTGTTAAGCAGTTCGATAATTGCCTGCACACCGGGGTGCTGAAGATGCTGTTCAGGAATGATAAGATCGTAGCGCTCCCAGCCAACGGGAACAAAATCCAGATCAAGGGCGATAGCTCCACTGCGTACCCCCATCCCGCAGTCGGCAATGCCTGTGGCCACAGCGGCAGCGACAGCCATGTGTGTGTACTCTTCGTGGGCGTAACCGGTCACCTCGTCGGGGTCAATGCCACGCTGCTTGAGTTCATAGTCCAGCAGCACCCGCGTCCCGGCACCACGCTGGCGGTTGATGTAGCTGACGCGGCGTAAATCGCCTAAAGATTGGATGCCAACGGGGTTGCCTTTCCTTACGATAAGGCCCTGCTCACGGTGGGCGAACGTTATCACGCGGGCGGGGTGCTTTTTCAGGTAGTGCTGCACATAGCTGATGTTGTAGTCACCTGTCGTTTCGTCCAGAAGGTGGCTGCCCGCCATATGAGCCTCTCCACGACGTAATGCAACCAGCCCACCCATGCTGCCCACACTCGCTGACGTGAGGCGGATGTCGTAGGTATCCATCAGGCGCTGGTTGAGCAGGTCTAGCATGGGGTCATGGCTGCCCATCGTGAGCACAGCCCGTTCAATGTCGCTGTGGTGGCGGTAAAGCTGCACCTTGATTTCGTCGCCGCTGTCAACACCTTCGCTAAAGCGCGGGATGTGGGCGATGCCGTCTGCGCGTACCAGGGACGTAATGACGCCCGCGCCTTTGCCGATGGGTGTGGCGAGGTAGTTTTCGCCCACTCTGGCAACAGTGACGCGCACATAATCATCGTCACCCGTGGGTGACAGGTGCTTGCGGGTCATCTTTGCCAGGATTGACTGTAGCGGTGGGGTTCGCTGGCCGAGCCACTGAGCGATGAGCGGTTGAATGAAGATTTCGCCAGTCAACGCGGCACTGACCGGATAGCCCGGTACACCGATGACTGGCGTTTGTTGGGCCATGCCGATAATGACGGGATGGCCGGGGCGCACGGCAACCCCGTGTACCAGCAAGCTGCCTACGTCACGGACGACGCCAGCGGTAAAGTCTTTGCTGCCTGCGGATGACCCAGACAGCATCAGTACGAGGTCGGGCTGCTGGTCGAGTGCCCATTCGACGGCAGCAACCAGCTTTTCGCGCTCATCCGGGACGATTTCAGCGATATGGGTTCTGCCGCCCCAACTTTCAATTTGAGCGCTCAGCACAAGGCTGTTGTACTCAATGACTTGGCCCGGTTCGGGCTGCGCGTCTGCGGTGACGAGTTCGCTGCCGGTTGGAATAAGGATCACAAACGGTTTGCGGCGCACCTCAACAGTGTGATGGCCGCAGCCTGCCATCGCGCCCAGGTCTACCGGGCGAATGGTGTGATTGGCGGGTAAAATGAGTTCAGTGGCCACCATGTCCTCGCCCATCATGCGGACGTGGTGCCAGGGTGCGACAGGGGCGGTGATTTCGATAGTCGCGTCGTCAATGTGCTGCACATGCTCAATCATGATGACAGCGTTGGCGTCTGGTGGCAGCGGGGCACCTGTGTTGACGGGTTCAGCCTGCGTGCCAAGCTCTAGCTGCACGGGGCGCGTTTCGGTAGCATTTCGTGTATCTGCCGCACGGACTGCATACCCATCCATAGCGGAGGCATGGTAGTGCGGAGCGCTCCGTTTGGCCCATACTGGCGTGGCGGTCACACGCCCGGTGGCTTTACGCAGTGGGGTTGATTCGCTGGCCACCGGGCCGTGCCTACGTACATCGCGCAGGGCATTTTGTAGCTGATGTTGTGCTTCATCTAGCGGG
Source organism: Anaerolineae bacterium (assembly GCA_034437575.1). Classification (GTDB taxonomy): domain Bacteria; phylum Chloroflexota; class Anaerolineae; order Aggregatilineales; family Phototrophicaceae; genus DAOTTY01. The sequence goes on from DAOTTY010000081.1 coordinate 12,341, forward strand.
ATGTCGGTCAGATAGGTGTTGCGATTGGTCGTTGTCATCATCGTCCTTAAAACGGTGTCACCTGCACAGTCTCGCCCGCTTTAAGGCCGTTGCTGTTGAGGGGAACCGTTATGAGGCCGTCAGCGTGAATTAATGTGAAAATCAGGTTGGACTTGCCAAAGATTGGCTCAGCCTGGATGCTGCCATCGTGGTCTATTAGACGCACGGGGATGGTGTCTTCGCGGCCTGTAGTTGAGGCAATGTTGGCCGTTAACATGGCCTTGATAGTCCCACGACGTTGTGGAGCTTCGCCCATCAGGTAGTGAATAATGGGGACGACGAGCTGTCGTGCGACTAAATATGCGGACACTGGATTGCCGGGCAGCCCAATCACAGGCTTGTTGTCGCAAGCCGCAACGATGGCAGGTTTACCCGGTTTGACGGCCAGCCCATGCTGAATCACGCCGGGGCTGCCGAGCGCATTGATGGCTTCGCGGGTGTAGTCACGGGTGCTGACGGAACTCCCGGCGGTCATAATGAGCATGTCAGCATCTATGTGGCCCTGCTGTGCCATGTTGTAAATCGCGTCGTAGCTGTCTTTCGCAATGCCGAGGATTTCGACTTGTGCGCCCACCGACTCAAACAAGGCAGCGAGCGTGTGACTGTTGATGTCTCGAATTTGGCCGTACTGTGGGGTCTGCTCTGGCGGGATGATCTCGTCACCGCTGCCCATGATGGCGATGCGCGGTGCTGTAACAACTTCAACTTCAGTGATGCCCACGGCCAGCAGGCCCCCTAAGTCTTGCGGGCGAATGCGGTGCCCTGTTGGCAGGATTGGTGCGCCCTGTTGCACATCCTCACCAACCTGTACAAGGTTTTCACCGGGCGCGACGGGAGCGAGCACCTCAATTTCGTCGTCATCGACGGATTGGGTGCGCTCAATCATCACAACAGCATTTGCGCCGTCCGGGAGCATCCCGCCAGTGTGAATGGCGGACGCCTGCCCGGTTTGCAGGGTGTGTGTGGGTTCAGTCCCCATCTGTACCGCCAGGGTCAATGCCAGGTAAGCTGGGAGTGACTGCGAGGCACCAAATGTGTCTTCGGCACGCACTGCGTAGCCGTCCATTGTGCTGCGGATGAACTCCGGTAGGTTGGTGGGGGCTAAGGGTGCCTGTGCGATGACGCGCCCCGCTGCTCGTGCTGCGGGTATCGTTTCCGTTTTGGGTGTCTTGTCGATAGCATCAAACAGGGCTGTCAATACATCGTGAACGGGTTTGACGCTGAAAAACGCTGAGGGTTTTAAATTCATAGTGTATGAAGCATCTAACGATTTAAGGAGGGTAGCCCATAAATTTGGTTGGTATTTACGCCATGTATTATGGGGTTTACTCTATTCCACTGTCCAGAGTTTTCACAAGATTCAATATAAAGGATTTAACAATGGGTGACCAACTCACTCACATCGACCAAGACGGCAGTGCCCGGATGGTCGATGTTGGTACAAAACCCGACACGGATCGAGTTGCCGTGGCCGAGGGGCGTGTAATTATGCAGCCGGAGACGCTGCGGCTCATTCGTGAGGGTGCGCTAAAAAAGGGCGATGTGCTAACCGTCGCTCGTGTTGCGGGCATTATGGCAGCCAAGCGCACGTCAGAACTGATTCCATTATGCCACCCGATTCCGTTGTCAAAAGTTGACGTGGTTTTGCAACTTGATGATGAGAACCATGCTGTTTTGATCCGAGCAACAGCAAAAACGCACGGTAAGACAGGCGTCGAAATGGAAGCACTAACGGCGGTCAATGTAGCAGCACTGACGATCTACGACATGGCAAAAGCGGTAGACCGCTCCATGACGATTACAGATGTGAAGCTGCTGGAAAAGCGGGGTGGGGTGCATGGCGATTATGTAGCAGGGGAGGTGGATGCCGATGAAAGTTAACGTGCTGTTGTTTGCAACCCTCAAAGAGATGGCGGGGAAAAACCGACTGACGCTCGAATTGCCGGGCAACACGGCCCAAATTGCCGATGTCAAAGCGGCACTCACCGATTTGTTCCCCGCAATGGCAGACAATGTAGATGCGGCCATCGCGGCGATCAATGAAGAATATGCCTTTGCGGAAGACGCCGTTAGTGATGGCGATGATGTGGCGTTCTTCCCGCCTGTGAGCGGTGGCAGCAGTAATGAATTCCCCACCATTGCACGATTGGCTGACGGCCCCATTGACCATGATGCGGTTGTCGCATCCATTACGACGCCAGCGACGGGCGCGGTTGTGTTGTTTAGCGGGATGGTACGCGGCGAAACGCGCAAAGACGATGGGCATACGCTCCATACCCAGCATCTTGAATATGAAACATATGAGGCGATGGCTGTTACCAAAATGCGGCAGGTTGTGAATGAAATCCGGCAGACATGGCCGCTGGTACAGGGTGTCGCCATTATCCAGCGGATAGGTCGTTTGGAAGTGGGGCAGAATACGATTTTGATTGCGTGTTCTGCGGGGCATCGTAATGACGGTTGTTTTGAGGCTGCAAAATACGGTATTGATCGTTTGAAAGAGATTGTGCCCGTCTGGAAGAAAGAGGTCGGAAAAGATGGTGCCAGTTGGGTTGAGGGAAGTTATCTGCCATCGGCGGAGGATCGCGCTGAGTAATGCCGTTTGTGCATCCCCTTTTTGGGTGAAATTACACCCACTTGCTGTTAAACAATTACTTGCGTAGCGTCTTATGCTATACTTACAGTGGGTTTATATCCTATTTAAGTCAAGCATAAAATTAGAGTGTGAGGATTATCATTATGGAACTTGGCGGATACGCAAATCATGTTGCTCACATCAACCTGAGCAGCGGTGAAGTTCGCTACGAGGGTATCCCCGAAGATTGGGCACGCAAGTATATTGGCGCTCGTGGCTTAGGCGTTCGCTATTGCCTGGAAGCCGGGGCACAGGTTGACCCTTACAGTGAAGAAAACCTTCTTTGTTTTATGAATGGGCCGTTGACGGGCAGCCGTGCCAGCATGAGTGGTCGTCTGGCCGTTGTGACGAAGTCTCCACTGACAGGTACCGTCACAGATAGTCATCAGGGTGGCTGGTCCGCAGCACGCTTGCGCTGGTCTGGTTTTGACGGGCTGGTTTTCGAGGGTATTGCTGACAAGCCGACCTATGCCTACGTCGAAGATGGCACCGTAGAACTGCGCGATGCCAGCGACATCTGGGGTAAAGGCACAAAGGCAACGATCAAACACTTCCAAGATCGCTATGGCGAAAAAGACCTGACCGTCATTGCCATTGGTCAGGCTGGCGAAAACAAGGTCAAGTTTGCTTCCTGGATCAACGAAAATGATCGTGCTGCGGGCCGTGGGGGTACCGGCGCTGTGGGTGGGGCCAAGAACCTGAAGGCAATCGTCGTCAAAGCGAAGAAAGCTATGCCGCAGGCTGCCCGCCCAGATGACTTCAAAGCGGCGTTTAGCAAGGGCCTGAGCATGATTATGGACGAGGGTAACATCACGTCACCGCGCAAAGGTGGCTTGAGCCTGTACGGTACCAACATGCTCATGAACGTAACGGCCAGCATCGGTGCATTGCCGACGAAGAACAGCCAGACAACATCCTACGATGGCGCTGAACTCATCAGCGGTGAGCACATCCGCGACACCATCCTGGTCGAAGAGCCGACCTGCCACGCCTGCCCGGTGGCTTGTAAGAAGGAAGTTGAAGTCGAGTACAACGGCGAAACGATTCGCACAGAGAGCTTCGAGTACGAGACGGCCTGGGCATTCGGCGCACACTGCCTGAACGACAACAAAGAGTCCATCGCGTACATGATTTACCAGTGTAATGACTACGGCATGGACACCATCGAGATGGGTAACTGCCTGGCAACGTACATGGAAATTTGTGATCGTGGCTGGAACGGTACGGAAAGCCTGGTATGGGGCGACCATAAGCATATGGTTGAATTGACACGCCAGACGGCCCTACGTGAAGGCGTTGGTGATAAGCTGGCTGAGGGCGTTGCCCGCATCAGCGAGAAGTACGGTCACCCCGAAGTGGCTATGGCAGTACGTGGCCAGTCCATCCCGGCATACGACCCGCGTGGCTTAAAGGGTATGGGCCTGGGATACGCTACCAGCAATCGCGGTGCGTGCCACCTGCGTGGTTATTCTCCTGCTTCTGAGCTTGGTGTTATCGGCCTGAAGACCGACCCGCTTGACTGGGAAGGCAAGGGCGAACTGCTCAAGATTTTACAGGACATTCACGCATTCTCTGACAGCCTGGACCTGTGTAAGTTCGGTGCGTTCGCTATCGGTGCTGAAGAATACGCTGAGCAGTACGCATCTATTGTGGGTGTAGACTTCACGGCTGACGACGTGTTGAAGGCTGGTGAGCGCATTTACAACCTGGAGCGTTATTACAACATGCAGGCTGGTGAGCAGCCCGGCGCTGATACGCTCCCCGCACGCTTCACAACCGAAGCCAGCACCATGCCTGGGTCTGAAGGGCACGTTTGTGAACTGGATGACATGCTCAACGAGTATTACGAGAAGCGCGGCTGGGAAGCTGGTGGCGTGGTGCCGGAAAGCAAGCTGAAGGAACTGGAAATCATCTAGTTTCCATCTTTGCCACTTAGCGGTAAAGTTTAGGCGGGTGTGGCGCGTAGCTGCACCCGCTTTTGCTGTTATCTAAACAAAATGTGGAGCGAAGATGAACACATCATCTGAGGCGGTCAAGCAGTTGGAAGCCAGTTTAGCATCTGCGCGGCAAGCAAAAGACACGATTGAGAACTTGATCGCGGAGCATGACTATCAGGATGTGGCGCAGTTAGTGGCGCAAGCCGCGGTCGAGATGCTGACGTGCGCCAAACTGCTGATGGAAAAGGCAGACGAAGCCGCCTTCGATGCAATGGACAAAGCTGAAGACCTGCTGGATCAGGTTTATGCGATCATCGAAGGCGAATTAGACGATGAGTAGCCTTACCCGCCGCCACGCATCGTTTTAAGGCGCATGTGAGCATGAACGCGGTTCACTTCGGCCTCGTCCCCCTCGATCACGACCCTATCTCGGCGGACAGTCATTGTGACAATTTGGGCGGGTTCCATTGGCTCGATAGCTGCATGCCAACCTGCGCCTATGAAGGAGCGCTCGCCGTGCTGCTTGGCCCCTGCTTCCACCAGATATTCCTGTAGGCGATTCAGGGGGAGATTTCGCATTTCCATCTCAATGCGGGCCATGTTAACCTCCGGCAGAGGGGGGCAGCAGGGTGACGATGTCTGTGCCTTTGATGGTCGTGTCCAGTCCTTGCAGCCAGTCAATGTTGCGTCCGTGAACCAGGACATGCACCAGGCCAGTTAACTCTCCCTCTGCTGTGATAATCTCATGGTAGAGGCTTGGCTCCAATGTGTTGAGGTCATCAATCAGCTTGCGGACGGTTTGCCCTTCCTCGAATGGAACCGTGAGCGTTTTTTTGCCGGTGATGTCTCGCAGGGTTGCAAATAACTTGATTGTTTTTTCCATGATGCTATCTCTGATTGCAAAAAGTTGTTTAGGTCAATTTTACGATGGTCTTTGTTGATTTAGTAGACGCGCTTGCGCCACTGCCCTTACCTACCAACAAGCGAATTGCTGTCCATGTAAAGCCCGCCGCAGAGCGGGCCTTGAAAGGCGGCCATCCCTGGTTGTTTGAGGGTGCAATTCGTAAGCAAAGCCATGCGGGAGAGCCGGGCGATCTAGCCGTGATCTTTGATCGCAAGGATCGCTTTTTGGCAGTAGGGCTGTACGACCCCCGCTCGGAAATTCGTGTGAAGGTGCTGCAACATCACCAACCTGCGAAAATTGGCCCGGAGTGGTTCCGGCACACGCTGCAAATGGCTGCTGCCATCCGTGAGCCGCTGCGTTCATCTGGTCATACGACTGGTTACCGCCTCGTTTATGGGGAAAACGACCGATTGCCCGGCCTCATCGTAGACCGTTATGCGGATGTATTGGTCATCAAGTTGTACACGACTGCGTGGCTGCCTCATTTGCAGGATGTGCTGCCTGCGCTGCTTGAGGTGCAGCCAGCCCGGCAGTTGGTGGTGCGATTGAGCCGCAATGTGCAGGCTGAGGTGACACAGCTAAGCGATGGCATGACCTTGCACGGTGAACCGGTTCTGGGGCCAGTTCAATTCCGCGAGAACGGTTTGAAGTTTGAGGCAGACGTAGTAAACGGGCACAAGACGGGCTTCTTCTTCGATCAACGGGATAATCGGCAAATGGTGCGCGAGCTAACCACTGGGGGGGATGTGCTGGATGTGTTTGCTTACTCTGGGGGCTTTTCGGTGTACGCGGCCAGTGGTGGCGCATCTTCTGTCATGAGTGTTGATGTAAGTGAACCCGCTTTGCTTGCGGCACAGCGGAATTTTGAACTTAATCAAGATAACGCCGACGTTGCACGCGCAAAGCACACCATTATGATCGCGGATGCATTCGATACTTTAGAAAAGTTACAGTCGCAGGGGCGACGTTTCGGTACCGTAATCATTGACCCACCATCTTTTGCTAAGCGTCAGGCAGAAGTTGAGCGGGCACTGGGGGCTTATGCTCAACTGGCGGCGTTGGGTACGTCACTCGTTGCACCTGGGGGATGGTTTGTGATGGCGTCGTGTTCGAGCCGGGTAGCAGCCGATGTGTTTTACAGCACAGTTCAGCAGGCATCAACCCGTTCGTTGCAAGCACACACGCAAACCCGTCATGCACTAGATCATCCTGTTTGTTTTCCCGAAGGTGAATACTTAAAGTGTGCGTATTTCATGGTGAATTAAAAGCAGGTGAAATGGCCATGTGTATTGGGTTAAAGTATGACAAATGTCACAAATTCCTCGGATTTTCGCAATTTGCTTGGTAACTACCCGCAAAATCTGCTAATATCTGTACAAGTCTTAGTAGGTTTTTGTAGGAATTGACACAGATGGGCCGTCCGAAGTTTCTTTCAGAAGCACCAAGTACCACAAATCAAGAGGCTTTCAGAAAGCGTAGTGAACAACTTACAAAGCGGCAATATGTCCGTTTTGCATTTTATAAAGTAGACCCTGCCTGGCGTCGTTTAGACCCCGAAGAACAGGCCGACCAAAAACAAGAGCTGCTTGAAACCATCGAAGGGTTCAACCGCCGGATGCTGCTGCGTCCGTACAGCACGATGGGCACCCGCGCTGACGCAGAACTGCTGCTGTGGCAAATCGCAGAGTCTCCAATTCCATTCCAGGAGTTAGCGAGCGCTATCATGCGAACGCGCATGGGCAGTTACATGACGTTCGCCTACTCGTACCTGTCGCAAACGAAGCGCAGCATTTATGAAATTCGGGACGACCTGGGTGAGAAGCACGACCAATTGATTATCCAGCCGTCTGAGGCAAAGTACCTGTTTATCTATCCGTTTATCAAAACGCGAGACTGGTATTTGATGTCGCACATGGCTCGCCAGGGCATCATGGATGAGCATATCAAAGTGGGTCGCAAGTACCCCTCCATCAAGCTGAACACCACTTACAGCTTCGGCATTGATGATTATGAGTTCATCGTAGCCTTCGAGACCGATGAACCATCCGACTTCCTTGATCTTGTGCAGGAACTACGCGAGACGGAATCCAGCCGCTTTACTCTGCAAGATACGCCGCTGTTTACGTGCATTAACCTGCGCCTCGAAGAAGCACTGGACGCGCTGGGTGGCCCCGCAATTGCACAGCCCATTGGTGAAGCCGAGGTCAAAGACGAATGGGTGGATGTATGCCCGCTGGATGATTTTGGCCCGGGTGAAAGTCGCACTGTTTATGTTGCCGGGCAGCAGGTCGCCCTGTTTAACATTGATGGCCAGCTATACGCAATTAACAACCGCTGCTCCCACGCACGCGGCCCCTTGAGTGAGGGCAGCGTCACGGAAGATGAACATGGGTGTACGGTCACTTGCCCATGGCACTACGCCAAATTCAGCTTGAAAACGGGGCAGGTGGTTGATGGTGTTGCAAGTGCGCCGGTTCAAACGTACCAGATTGAGGTGCGGGACGGCGTGATTTACGTTGGAACACCAGCCGCCAAATAGGCGTGCAGTTTATTTTGGTTGTGAAATTCACTTACTGGAATTGAGGAATACAGGAACATGGCAAGTCAGCCACGGACTATCATGAACGTGGAAAATTGGGATGTGGATCGCTTTCAGGAAGAAGGGCGTCAGTACGATGCCATTCTCGTTGTGTCTTTTGGGGGGCCTGAAGGTGTTGAGGAAGTTGTGCCCTTCCTGGAAAACGTGACACGCGGGCGCAACATCCCGCGTGAGCGCCTGGAAGAGGTGGGTGAACACTACTACATGTTTGACGGCGTAAGCCCATTGAACGCACAAAACCGTGCGCTGATTGACGGACTTCGGGCCGAGTTGGACGAACATGGTATTGACCTGCCAATTTATTTCGGTAACCGCAACTGGAAGCCGTTCCTTCAAGATGCGATGCAGCAGATGAAGGATGATGGCGTTGAGCGGGCGATAGCCTTCTTTACATCTGCCTATAGTTCTTACTCCGGGTGCCGCCAGTACCGCGAAAATATCGTTGAAGCCCAGGGCCTTATCGGTGAGGGTGCGCCGCGTTTTGACCGAATCCGCATGTTCCACAACCACCCCAGCTTCATCGAAGTCAATGCGGAGGCGATACAGAACGCGCTGGCGGAATTTCCTGAAGATGAACGCGATCAGGTACACATTGCCTTTACGGCGCACAGCGTTCCAATGGGGATGGCGAAGGGTAGCCAGTACGAAGCACAGTTGCAGGAAACAGCGCGTCTGGTTGCGGAAGCCGTCGGCAGCGAAAACTGGCAGCTTGTGTATCAGAGCCGCAGCGGCCCGCCGCAGGTGCCCTGGCTAGAACCTGACATCGTCGATCACGTTGAGGCTTTGCATGAGCAAGGCGTTGATAAGCTGATTATTTCACCGATTGGCTTCATATCAGATCACATGGAAGTGATGTTCGACCTGGACGTAGAAGCAAAGGATAAGGCAGATGAAGTTGGGATGAAGATGGTGCGAGCTGCATCCGCAGGCACCCATCCGAAGTTCATCAGCATGATCCGCGAACTTATTCAAGAGCGCATGACAGACAATCCGGTACGGCGTTATTTGGGGGATCGTGGTCCAGTTCACGATGTTTGCCCCATCAACTGCTGTATGCCGGGGACGCGCCCACGCCCGACCAGCACACAAATTAAAACGGCAGAAAGCTAAATCATCTATGTCACTCTTCGTACTTGGACTGAACCATCGTACTGCACCGATTGAACTTCGAGAATGCTTACACCTGTCGGAAGAAGGCCGTAAGCTGGCAATGGAGCAGTTCAGGCGCGAAGGAGGTTTGCAAGGGTGTGTGGTGCTTTCCACTTGTAACCGCTTCGAGATATACGGTTCGGCGGTTGATCCTGAGGCCGCTATACAGCGTGTGGCAGACCTCATTCGCAAGGGCAACACGTTGCCCGTTGGTACACTTTGGCCTCACTTGTACCACCACATTGGGCAACCCGCTGCTGTGCATTTGATGCGTGTTGCGGCGAGCCTGGACTCGATGATGTTGGGTGAAGCGCAGATTCTTGGCCAGGTAGGGCAGGCAAATCGGTCTGCCCAGGAGATGGAAAGTAACGGGCCGGTTTTACAGCGCCTGTTTGAGATGGCGGTGCGGGCGGGCAAGCGTGCTCATACCGAAACGGCTATTGGTGAACATACCGTTTCAATCAGCCATGCTGCTGTAACGCTGGCCGTGTCTGTTCTGGATCACCTTGAAATTAGTGATGTGCGGGCATGTGTTGTTGGCGCAGGAAAAATGTCGTCTTTGGCGATAGACGCGCTGCACTCAGCCGGTATTGAGCGCGTGGATGTGGCCAACCGCACGGAGGTTAATGCCAGGGCGCTCGCAGAGGCGGGTGGTGGCCGCGCTTATGGGTGGCATGAATTACAGGATGCGTTGGCCAACGCTGATATAGTGATTAGTGCCACGGGCGCACCCCATACGGTTATTCATGAGCCAGATGTCGAGATCGCAATGCGTGAGCGCCGTAACCGCCCAATGGTGCTGATTGACACAGCGGTTCCGCGTGATGTGGGCGATGGTGTGAATACGGTGCCTGATGTGTATTTCTATAACATTGATGACCTGCATCAGGTGGTTGACGAAAATCACGCGAAACGTGCTTCTTGCGTGCCTGACGTTGAATGTATCATCAACCAGGAAGTGACGCAGTTCATGGAGTGGTATCACAGCCGCACGGTTGTGCCGGTGATTAAGGGGTTGCGGCAAAAGGTGCAGGCGATTGCTACCTCTGAACTTGACGCGGCACTCAATCAGCTATCTGAGGAAGACCGCGCCCTTGTGACAAAGATGGTGCATCGCATCGTGAACAAGGTACTGCATGAGCCAACAGTACAGTTGCGCCAGCAGGCCGCACTCGGCGGGGGCGAGGTCTATGTGCAGGCGGTGCAGGACTTATTCGCGCTGAACTTTGAAGAAGCTGAAGCGCATGGATAAGCAGCATATCATCATTGGGTCACGGCGCAGCAAGCTGGCGCTGTGGCAAACGCATCATGTGATTGGTTTGCTTGAACGGGCCTATCTTGATGTGACGACAGAAGTCAAAATTATCAGCACACGGGGTGACGAAATCCTGGATAGGTCGCTGCCGACCATTGGCGGCAAAGGCGTGTTTACAGAGGCGCTAGAGGCAGCGCTCCGTGACAAAGCTATTGACATCGCCGTCCACAGCCTGAAAGACCTGCCGACGATCAATCCAGAGGGGCTGGTTGTTGGGGCAGTACCAAAACGCGCTGATGTGCGCGACGTGCTGATCTCGCGTGAGGACCACACTTTAGAGACACTGCCACAGGGCGCGGTGATCGGTACGAGTAGCCTGCGGCGGTCGTCGCAGTTATTGGCTTATCGCCCTGACCTGAAAACAATTGATATTCGTGGTAATGTGCCCACGCGCATCGAAAAAGCACACGCCCCTGACGGGCCTTACGATGCAATTTTGCTGGCCAATGCCGGTGTCACACGCCTGGGATTGACAGAGTCCATCAGCCAGGTCATTCTGACGGGGATTATGCTGCCAGCACCGGGGCAGGGGGCGATGGGTGTGCAGTGTCGCAATGAGGCTGCATCATTAGACAGGCTACAAGCGATAAACGACAGTGAGGCGCAGGTTACGACAGCCGCCGAGCGGTCTTTCTTACGGACGCTCGAAGCAGGTTGCTCTGCTCCGGTAGCTGCCTATGCCGTTTGGGCAGATGGCACGCTTACATTAACAGGGCGGTTGCTTCAGATTGATGGCACATCGGTGATTGAGGTGCAGCAGGCTTCACCCCTGGTTGATTATGATGCGGATGCGCCCAAGCAAGCCGATGAATTAGGCGTAAAGCTGGCTCAGATGGCATTTGAGCAGGGGGCTGCTTCTATTTTGGGGACGATTCGGTGAGTTTGCAGGGGCGGCGAATTGTCGTGACACGTGCGCCGCATCAGGCAGGTAGGCTGGCTGACTTGCTGCGGGGGCGCGGTGCAGAGCCGCTTTTGTTCCCGTGTATCGACATCGCCCCACCGGATGACCCCACACCGCTGGATAACGCGATACAGACAGTTTCTGCATTCGATTGGCTGTTGGTGACCAGCACAAACACGGTTGCGGCCTTACGTCGTCGTTTTGATGACCTGGGCCTTTCGTTTGATGTGCTGGCGTTGGTGCAGGTAGCGGCGGTTGGTATCAAGACGGCGAGTCATGCACGCAAGCAGCTTGGCGTTACTGTTGAGATTGTGCCGGAAGATCAGACGGCGGAGGGTTTAGCTGCTGCCATGCCAGATGTGATTGGTCAGCGGGTGCTGCTGCCGCAAAGTGATATTGCAAGGGATGTGCTGGGGCAATTATTGGTTAAGGCCGGGGCAGATGTAACGCAGGTCGTGGCTTACCAGACGGTGACCGGCCTGGGGGGGGTAGATGCAGCAGCGGTTCATAGCGCCGATGCCCTGACATTTACCAGCCCATCAACGGTGTATGGTTTTGTTGAGCGCATGGGTGGCGTGGTTGATTTACCCGCTGCGTGCATCGGCCCCATTACGGAGAAAGCCGCCGTTGAAGCGGGTTTTACGCAGGTTGTGACCCCGACGTATAACTACAACCTGACGGCTATGTTGGATGTATTGGAACAGAGCTTATTGGAGAAGACAAGTTGACGATACAAGATGACAAGCTAACCATTCAGATTGAAAAGCCTATTGTGCGTCCGCGCCGCAACCGTCGTACAGAAAACCTGCGGCGAATGGTACGTGAGACCGCACTTACCCCTGCTGATTTTATTTACCCGCTGTTTGTGCGGCACGGCAAAGACGAAAAGAAAGCAATTGGGTCTATGCCTGGGCAGTTTCAGATGACGGTGGACAAGCTGGCTGCGGAAGTTAAAGAGATTGAGCGGTTGGGTGTGCCAGGTGTGGTGCTGTTTGGCATCCCGGAACGAAAAGACGCTTGCGGCACAGATAACTATGATCCTCAAGGTATCATCGCAACAGCCATTCGTGAAATCAAAAACGCTGTCCCTGAGTTGGTGGTTATCAGTGACATGTGCCTGTGCGAATATACCGATCACGGGCACTGTGGGGTGATAAACCTGCCAGACGATGAAGAAAACTATGATCCGAAACTGCCTTATGGCTATTTGCTGAACGACCCGACGCTTGAGCTGTTGGGGCGCTCGTCGGTTGTTCATGCACAAGCCGGGGCAGACATTATCGCACCGTCTGGCATGATTGACGGAATGGTAGGGGGCATCCGCACGGTGCTGGATAGCAGTGGCTATGAGCATGTGTCCATTATGAGCTATGCGGCTAAGTTCGCCAGCGCGTTTTATGGCCCCTTCCGTGATGCGGCTGAAAGCCCACCCCAGTTTGGCAATCGTCATCAGTATCAGATGGACCCCGGCAATCGCCGCGAAGCTGCCCATGAGGTGGCCCTGGATGTTGAGCAGGGCGCAGATATGCTCATGGTCAAGCCTGCGATGGCCTATTTGGATGTGTTGAGCGATATGCGCCGGAATCATAACCTGCCGATTTCTGCCTATCAAGTGAGTGGTGAGTTCTCGATGATTCACGCGGCGGCGGCTAACGGCTGGCTTGATTTAGAAAAAGCAGCCCTCGAAAGCCTCGTTGGCATCAAACGGGCTGGGGCTGACACTATCATTACCTATTTCGCCAAAGATGCGTCTCGCTGGTTGGGCGCATAACCATTATCAACGGAAATTTACACTATGACGGAAAATCAAAAACAACATACCGCTGAGTCTATTCTGGAAAACAGCCGCTTTATGAAAGCGTGCCGCCGCGAGGACGTTGATGCCACGCCAATCTGGCTGATGCGGCAGGCTGGACGTTACATGGTGGAATACCGTGAACTGCGGAAGACCTACGGCATTCTGGATATTATCAAAACGCCAGAACTGGCCCGTGAGGTCACAATGCAACCGATTAATGCCTTTGATTTGGACTCTGCAATCATCTTTGCAGATATTCTGCCGCCGCTGGAAGGTATGGGCTTGAATCTGGAGTTTGTCAAGGGTGAAGGACCAGTGCTGCACAATCCGGTGCGGACGGCAAGCGATGTTGAAAAGCTGGCTACCCCTGACCCGCGTGAGTCGCTGTGGTTCACGTTAGATGCGATTAAGTTGACCCGTGAAACACTTGACCCGATGGGCATTCCGATTATTGGGTTTAGTGGGGCACCGTTCACGCTGGCGGCGTATGCCGTTGAGGGCGGCGGCAGCAAGAATCACGAGCATGTGAAGGCCATGATGATGAGTGAACCACAAGTTTGGGATGCCTTCATGACCAAACTGGCTGAAGTGGTCGGGCAGTATCTGCTGGCACAGGCCGAAGCGGGGGCACAGGTGCTGCAACTGTTTGATAGCTGGGTGGGCCAGCTTGCACCGGGCGACTACCGTGAGCGCGTGATGCCATACAGCAAGCGTGCTTTGGAAATTGCCAGCGCGTCGGGAGTACCGATCATCCATTTTGGCACGAATACCAATGGGATGCTGGAAGAGATCCGCGACGCGGGTGGCAACGTCATCGGTGTGGATTGGCGTATTGATATTGATAAGGCGGCGGCTCGACTGGGTGAGGGTGTTGCCGTTCAGGGTAACCTGGACCCGGTAGCGCTCTTTGCGCCCTGGAATGAACTGGAAGCCCGCACAAAGGACATTCTTGACCGCATGGCGGGGCGCACCGGGCACATTTTTAACCTGGGGCACGGGATTTTGCCGAATACGCCGGTTGATAATGTTAAGCGGTTGTGTGAGTTTGTGCATGAGTACACGAGCGCGTAGCGATGACGGTTGATGTCGCAATTGTCGGTGGCGGCATCGCCGGGTTGGCCGCTGCCTACTACGCCCAAAAGCAAGGGCTGCGCTATGTCTTGCTAGAAGCCTCTGAACGTCTGGGGGGCAAGGCGCAGTCTGAACATGTAACCGGGTACGGTGAGACACCGTTCGTCGTAGAATACGGGCCGGATGGGTTTATTACACGCAAGCCCTGGGCCTGGGATTTAATGAGGGAGTTAGGCGCTGAGGTTGTTCCAATTAATGAGACGCCAGAGCGCATTTATGTACTCACTGGCGGCAAGCTGCGCCCCCTGCCAGATGGACTGCACTTGCTGGTGCCGACCAAGCTGAAGCCGTTTTTACAGTCGGATTTGTTCTCTTGGCCGGGTAAGTTGCGTGTGTTAGCAGAACGTTACGTCCCTGTGCGTGAAGCCACCGATGACGAATCCGTTGCTGACTTTATCCGGCGGCGCTTTGGGGCGGAGGCACTCGATAAGTTGGGAGAGCCAGTGTTGGCAGGCGTTTACAACGCCAATGCCGAACAGATGAGTATGCACGCAACATTCAAACAGTTCCCTGCGCTGGAAGCACAGTATGGCAGCGTCATTCGCGGCATGGTAGCACGTAGGCAGCCTGCTAATGGTAATGGCCATGCGAAACTGCCGCCACTCGCTGCCCTACGTGATGGTATGGAGGGCTTCGCAACGGCGATTGCTGACCAACTTATAGGCGATGTTCGCACCGGTGCGCCCGTCAATTCCGTTGTGCGCGATGGCCGTAACTATATACTCGCTGTTGAAGACACGTCAATCGCTGCGCGTGCAACGGTTTTGGCAACGCCAGCAACCATCACAGCCAGTTTAATTGGTCATGTGGCCCCGCAGGCTGCGACAACATTGTCTGAGATTCGCACAGAGGGTGTAGGGTCGGTGGGGATTGCCTATCGTGCAGTGGATGTGCCTCACCCGTTAGATGCCTATGGCATCGTGATTCCTAGCAATGAAGGGCGTCGGATTGACGGTATCACGTTTGCGTCGTCCAAGTGGGCTAATCGTGCCCCGGCTGGCCATCATCTGTTCCGTGTGTTTTTTGGTGGCCCAAACACCCGCCACCTCCTCAATCTACCGGACGAAGCCGTTGCGGCTATCGTGCGAGAAGAACTACGTGACATTCTTGGTATCATGGCGGAACCGCTTTTTTACCGCATAGCACGCTGGCAGGCAGCTTATCCGCAGTATGACGTAGGGCACATGGAACGGGTTGCAACAGCTCAAGCAGCGCTACCTGACGGTATGCAGATTGCCGGACTGTCCTATTTTGGTGTGGGTATTCCAGACACAGTCAACAGCGCCAAGACTGCGATTGAGAACATCTTATTGTTAGAGGGAGAAACAGTGTGATTGAGACGAAAACATCGGCTTCCGAACAGCTTTTTGAAACCGCCCAGCGGCTTATGCCGGGCGGGGTAAACAGCCCGGTGCGGGCATTCGGCAGTGTTGGCGGCACGCCTCGCTTTATTGACCGGGGTGAGGGTGCCTACACCTATGATGTTGACGGCAACCAGTACATTGATTATTTGCTGTCCTGGGGGCCGCTGGCGATGGGGCATGCACACCCCCGCATTGTGGATGCGCTGACGACTGCGCTAAGCCGGGGGACAAGCTACGGTGCGCCAACGCCCGTTGAAAATGAATTGGCCCAACTCGTAGTTGATTTGATGCCGTCCATTGAGATGATTCGCTTCGTCAACAGCGGCACGGAGGCGACCATGAGTGCTTTAAGGCTGGCAAGGGCTTACACTGGCCGTGAAAAGATCATGAAGTTTGCGGGTTGTTATCACGGCCATGCGGATATGCTGCTTGTGCAAGCGGGCAGCGGGGTGGCTACACTCGGCCTGCCAGATTCACCTGGCGTACCGAAGTCATCGGCAGCGCAGACGCTTACCGCGCCGTTTAACGATCTTGACGCTGTGCGGAATCTATTTGAGCAGTATCCCAACGATATTGCCGCCGTAATTACTGAGCCTATTGCCGCAAACATGGGCTTTGTGATGCCCAAAGAAGGTTATTTGCAAGGACTGCAAGAGCTGTGCCGCGAGTACGGGGCGCTGTTTATCCTTGATGAAGTGATGACAGGCTTTCGTGTATCGCCCGGTGGGGCACAGGGCGCTTTTGGGCTTGATCCTGACATTACGTGCCTGGGCAAAGTGATTGGCGGTGGACTGCCAGTTGGCGCGTATGCTGGCAAGCGAGACATCATGGAAACAGTTGCCCCGGTTGGTAACATGTATCAGGCCGGGACGCTGTCGGGCAATCCGTTGGCGATGACCGCCGGGCTGACGACGATCCAACTGCTGTTGGAAGATAGCGTCTTTGATGATATTGCAGCTAATACTGCAAAACTTGCCGATGGCATGGCGGCTTTGGCAGGAAAGTATGATCTCCCGCTGCAAGCGGGTTACGCGGGTACGATGTTTGGTTTTTACTTCCTGAAAGAGGCTGGCGTCGTGATTGATGATTACGCGAGCGCGAAACAGTATGCACACACTGAGCGGTACGCCAGGTTCTTCCATGCAATGTTGGCAAATGGTGTATACTTTGCGCCCAGCCAATTTGAAGCTGGCTTCGTTAGTGCGATGCACGATGAGGGCGTTATCAATGCGACGTTGGATCGTGCCGACGATGCTATGAGTACGCTGTAGGCACAATCACCTGCAATATCCTAATGTAAAAGCACTTCACCAAAGGCGAGGTGCTTTTTTGTTGTGAAATTGCCCTGTAGTAGGCAAAATAGACAGACTGTTCATAATTGAAGATCAATATGCAAGACTCACCCACCACCACGCCTGAGTTGGTGTTTAACCAAATTGTCAACCGAGTAGCCCACATCCAGCAAAAACTGATGCAGGCCGTTGACATTCTGCTGGCGCGACCGGTGCGTTCACTGGATGATTTCAGTGAACGGGTCACGCCTGCAACGCTTGCGCGTCATATAGACCATTGGCATTTTCTAATACCAGATGAATCAGAACATCGTGTGGGACTCCTCAAGTTGCTTGGTGAACGCTACATATGGGATAAAACCGCATGGCAAGCCGTACACAACGTGCTTGTAGCGGATTCTGAGGCCGTAGAGCTGGCTTATGAAGCAATGGGGGGGTCAGCATTGGCTGTAATTACGGATGATGCTTCGGGCGAGTTTCCTGAACCGTCTGTGTCCACTGTTCAGCCTGCCGATGACCTGCTGGAGCGTTTGGAGTGGCGCTACCTTGAACGGGGTGAGGTTCTTTACAGGCAGGGTGAACCGAGTGATGCGGTATATCTTGTTGTGGATGGACGCCTGCGGAGCGTCATTATCGAGCGAGACGGCGATGAAATCGAGATGACGATTCATCCAGGTGAGAGCATTGGTGAAGAAGCGATTGTTTCTGGCAGTTTGCGGTCGGCAACTGTGCGGGCACTGCGGGATACCGACCTGGTTTATCTGCGTCATGAGCGCTACGAGCAACTCGTGATGAAGTATCCGCGTGGGATGGTGCGGCTGGGTTTGCAGATGGTCCAGCGTATGCAGCGTATTGCGGGGGTGGCTTCCTCACCACAAACGTGCCAGTCCGTCGTGATTTTGGCGGCAAGTGACGGGGTAAGAGCGTTCACAGGCGAACTCGCGCATAGACTGGGGCAGTTGGCACCAACACTCCACTTACAAGCGAACCGCCTGGGTGAGTTGATGCCAGAGCATCTCGCAGCGGATATTGAGGATAGTGTCGATAATTATGACTTTGTAGATTGGTTGCAGGCGCAGGAAGATCGCTATGCATTCATCCTGTACGAAGGGCGAGCGGATTACCCCAACTGGACACGTCGGGCTATTGAGCAGTCCGATAGAGTGGTTGTAGTGGGGCGCTTGGGCGATGACCCAACTCGTTCGCCAATCGAAAACATCCTGGATACGGTATCGCATCCTGAGTTGATGCCGCCACTAGAGTTTGTGCTGCTTCACGAACAACGGTCGCTGGTGACTGCGGGTACGTTGAATTGGCTTCAACCCCGCAGTGCGGCACGCCATCATCATGTGGCGTTGGGTGACGATAAGAGCATGGGCCGCTTTATCCGGTTTTTGCGCGGTAAAGCGGTTGGGGTTGTGTTCGGTGGGGGCGGTGTAAGGGCTGCGGCCCATGTGGGGGCAATCCAGGCACTGCAAGAAGCAGGCTATCATGCTGATGCTGTGGGCGGCACCAGTTCTGGCGCAATTGTCGCTGCGATGTACGCGCTTGAGCTTGAACTCGATGATATGTTAGCGATTATGCGTGATACGCTGCTGCGGCGCGATGTGCTGGTCAATCCCACAATACCCATTGTGTCGATGAGTACGGGCTTTCGGTTGAGCCGCGCCTATAGACGCATTTTTGGCGATGTGCTGACAGAAGATTTGTGGACGACATGTTTTACGATTAGTGCGAACATGACGCAAACCAGGCAGTCTATGAATCAGTTTGGCCTGCTACGGGACGCGGTGCGCTTTAGTACGTCGATTGCCGGGGTCTATCCCCCAGCGCCAGACATTAACGGGGACATCCACATTGACGGTGGGGTTATCAACAACACACCTGCTGATGTGATGCGTGAGATTATCGGGCCAGGAATCATTTTTGCGAGTGACTTGGGGTTCACCGTCCGAGAGAAAATCTACTACAGTTACGGTGATT
The DNA here is from genome assembly GCA_034437575.1 of Anaerolineae bacterium. Taxonomy (GTDB): domain Bacteria; phylum Chloroflexota; class Anaerolineae; order Aggregatilineales; family Phototrophicaceae; genus DAOTTY01. The sequence continues at coordinate 31,388 of DAOTTY010000081.1, forward strand.
CACTATCTGGGGAGCGGGTGCTGTGGCACCGGCTGAACCCGTTTTTGCGGTCGTTACAAGTGCCCAACATTATGTCGATTATGATGCGGGCGAATGCGCTGGCCAGCATCAACACAACTGAACGCCAGATGCGCCCGGCAGACTTGGTTATCCGTCAGCCAGTTGCAGGATATGGTTTGTTCGATTTTGACCAGTTCGACGCACTGCGTGAACGCGGTTACGAAAGCACGCAGGCCGCCTTGCAGGAATTTGAGGCAGTACGGGGTAGTTAATTTACTTCATACCCGTTGTGGCTATTCCCGTTGTGATGAACCGTTGTAGGAACGCAAATACCACTGTGATGGGGAGCAGTGTGAGTACGGTCATCGCCAGAATGTAGTGCCATTGGGTATCATGCTGGCCTCGGAAGCTGTTGAGGCCCACTTGAAGTGTAAAGACCTCACTTTCACTCAACACGATCAGCGGCCACAGGAAGTCATTCCAGCGCCACATTACCGAAAAGATTGCTAAAACGGCCAGGGCTGGGCGTGCAAGCGGCAGCACAATCTGCCAATAGACGCGCCACTCACTCGCTCCGTCAATCCGTGCAGAGTCCAGAAGCTCATCGGGAATGGTGAGCATGTATTGTCGCAGCAGGAATACGCCAGTTGGGGTGGCGGCCCCTGGAATAATCACACCCCACAGGGTGTTGGTCATGTTGAGTTCAGTAATCACGAGAAACGCGGGCACAAGAATCACTGAGATGGGTATCATCAACGTGGCGATAATAATCACAAAGATAACGTCACGGCCTGGGAACCTGTACTTGCTGAGCGCAAAGGCGGCCATGCTGTTGATCGTCAGGGTGATAAAGGTGGCGACCCCGGTCACAAACAGACTGTTAGAAAAGTAGCGCACAAAGTTGAACTGCGTCAGCGGCTTTGTATAGTTGCGCCACGCAAAGCGAACTTCGTTGATGGGTTCACGTTTGTCAATGGCTACGTCAATGAACTCGTCGGGGTTGGCTGGATCGAGCATACGCGCTTGGTTGCCTAAAGGTTGCCCAAACTGCACCAATTGCTTAACTGTGCCATCTTCCATGGTGACTTCAAACAGGGGCAGTGGCTTGTCACGACCTTCCACCTCAACCATGACCTGCGAGTAAGGCAGCAACCGATTTGGATAGCGGGCAAGGGCAGATTCGGTCTTAAAGGATGAAAATAGCAACCACATAATCGGCCCAAACATGATGAGGGTGCCAAATGTCAAATAGACATACATCAGCACATCAGATGTAGAGGGACCATGCCGACCTTGTGTGCGTGTGAGGTATTTTGCAATCATTGTATTTGCCCCTTTGCCTTAAGCGGCCTCGTTGCGCTTGCCGATGTAAAGTTGCAACATTGTGAAGATGAACAAAGTGACGCCCAAGACGACGGAGGCGGCGGCGGCGAGGCCGAAAATCTGGGTGGAACCCGTAAATCCTGTTTCGTAGATGTACTCCACCATAAAGCTGGTTGCACTCGCCGGGCCACGCAGCACGACAACAAGATCAAAGACCTGAACAGCGCGTATCAGCGCTAAGATAATAACCACAAACATCGTTGGCATAAGCAGTGGCATGGTGATGAAGCGTAAGCGCTGCCAACTGTTGGTGCCGTCAATGGCACCAGCTTCGTACAGTTCCTTTGGAATCGACTGCAATCCGGCTAGCAGAATTAAAGTATAGAAACCCATCTGCGCCCAAATGCTCACAAAAATGATCCAGAAGCGTGCCCAGTTCGCGTCACTTAAAAATATGATGGGATCGCCACCAAACAGCCCTATCCCCGCATTTAGCAGCCCATTCCGATCAAGAATCCAGCGCCAGATCAAACCCACAACAATGGGGGATAGCAGAACCGGATAGAAAAATACACTCCTGAAGAATCCACGCCCCTTGATTTTGCGATTGAGAATGAGCGCCGTGATGAGTGAGAACAGAATCATCCCGCTGACCTGAAACACGACGTAGAAAACCGTGTTGTAAATGGCCCGCCAAAAAATATCTTCTGTGCAGGTGTTGGGCTGCAAGTAGTTGTCGCAGTCGAATAGCAGCTCGAAGTTCTCGGTGCCGATGAAGGTGCGCTCTGCCGGGAAAATCTTCGTTCCCCCTGTGAACGCATAGTAGAAGTTGAGCAGCATGGGCAGCAGCACAAAAATGCCGAATACCAGTAAATTGGGCAGGACGAAGATGTACCCCATACGGTTAATGCCAATAACTTTTTGAATGGGGCTGAACAGAAGTTCAATGGCGTTCATGAACCCCTCAATGATGCTGCTGAGCAGGTGCCGTATAAACTTAGGGGTTCTGAAACGCTTGTTGTCGTCTGTAGGTTTGCTGGTTCGTAAGTCGTGGCCGAGTTCTACCTGCGCCATGATAATGACCTCTTTTGGCTGTGTGGTTTGCTGGTTTGCCCGACGGCTGGTGCATTGAAAAAGGCTACTGGCATGATAGCACGCCAGTAGCCTTTTGGAAGTTAGATGGTGATGTAAATGCTAACGTGCGGCTTCTACGATGGCCTGGTCTACGTCGGCCTGGATGCGCTCAATAGCTTCATCCAGGGTTAGTTCACCGACGATTACCTGCTCCAAACGATTTGGCGTCTCACGCCAGATGATGAAGTTATAGGGGTATGCTTGCAGTGCGGAGGCAGTCGGCTCTAGCCGGGGCACCTGGGCGGTAAAGGTACCAATTGCGGCACGGGCCTGCTCATCATCTGTCAGGAAGTCTACACCCGATGCTGCAACCCCACTGTGGGCGGGGATAAACAATGTGCGGGCGGCAAACTCACGGTAGACATCTTCCCCTGCCAAATAGTCCATGACGCGGGCGACTTCTTCAGGGTGTTGGGTGCCTGCAATGCCGACGAGCGCTGCGCCCCCTGGCATCCCTGTGCAACCGCCGGGGCCACACGGGTTGGGTACTACGCGCCAGTCGAAGAAGTCGCCGATGCGCTCGCTCATGTTGGCAATTTGCCAGCTACCGCTCATGTATAGAACAACTTCACCAGCAGCGAACGAGTCAACGGCATCGGCATAGCTTGCTTCAGACCCAACCCAGATTTCCGGGGGCGTGATGCCCTCTTCGTGCCAGCTTACAATCATCTGAGCGGTTTCGCGGAAGCCCTCATCACCAATGAGGTTAATTTCGCCGGTTGCCTTATCGAAGTAGTCGGCACCCATGCTGACCGCCGGGCCTGCAACACGGTGACCGGAGCGGTCAATGGCTACTGCATAGGGTGTATCGGTTGCTTCGGCAACGGCAGTTGCAGTCTCTACCCACTCTTCCCAGGTTGCGCCCTCGCCCGGTAGTTCGATCCCTGCGCGGTCGAACAGCGTAGCGTTGACGTAAGGGCCAGTGATGGTGAGCTGCGTCATCATGCCATAAATGCCGTCTTCTGCGTCTGCTGGCTGCATCGGATCGAGTGTGCTGCCGAAGCTCTCCCGCCAGTATTCAGCGTCAACATATGGGCCAATGTTGAGGTAATACTGCGATAGACCGGCCAGGTCAGTCACACGGGCCATGTCTGGGCCTTCGCCGGCTTCGAGTTGGCTGGCCAGGTTGTCACGGATGACATTGTAGCTAACGGTGTCGATCACAACATCAATGTCTGGGTTGTCTGCCTCGAAACGATCCAGTAGTTCGCGCAGGACTTCGCCCTCAATGCCGTCGTTGTACCATGCAATGCGTAGTTCTACCGGGGCATCCTGTGCGCCAACGGCGGCGATCCCGACTGTCATGAACATCAGGACGAGCAAAATTAAGGAGAGTCGTTTGGTCATGCTTTCGCTTCCCTTTCAATGTAAAAACAAGTTGGAAATATAAGGTGCGCTCAGTGAACTGGCCCCTGGTGGATATAACTGATTGGTATTCGTCTACGATGGTACCCGTTCGCTTGTGTTCGTGTGCTTCTGATATGTATAACAGCCGCACTGGGCAAAAGTTACGCTCAAAGTAACTGGACTGATGAGGTGGGGCGTGGTGTAGACACGCCCCGGTAGTGTTGCATGGTGCTATTTTACATCATGCCAGGCTGTGTGGACTTCGCTGGCATTCGCTTTGATGGCTCGCAGCAGCGCATCCTGGTCAACAGGGATGCTGAAAATGCGAACGCCCGTCGCATGATAAATGGCATTGCATATGGCAGGTGTGGTGTTAATTGACGGGATTTCGCCAACCCCCTTGGCACCGTAGGGGCCAGCCTCAGCGCGATGTTCTACCAGATGCGAGATGATTTCTGGCGTATGCTTAATGCTGGGCATTTTGTAGCGGGCCAGCATTTGCGTCCAGGGGATGCCGTTTTCTGTGATGTAGGATTCGGTCAGGCAGTTGCCCATTGCCATGACGATGCCACCCTCGATCTGGCCTTGCAGCATCAGCGGGTTGATGGCCCGTCCGATGTCTGTGCCGCTGACGACCTTAAGGACCTTAATCTCGCCTGTTTCGGTGTCTACTTGCACCAGTGCGGCCTGCGTGGCATAACTGAAAGCAAAGTGCATGTCACCGCCTTCACCCAGCGGTTTCGTGGCAGGTGCCCAGTATTCATGGCGTGATATGGGTTTGAGGCCGCTTTGCCGCATGAATTTGACAACATCGCCAAACTCGACGCTGTGGCCGTTGCGGCGCATCAGTCCCTCTTCGTAGTAGATTTCCTCCGGGGGCACGTCCAGAATCTCAGCCGCAGATTTCGTCATTGCCTCGCGCAATGCGGAGGCGGCCAAACGCGCTGCGTTGCCCGTCATAAACGTCTGTCGGGAGGCGGTGGTGGGGCCGCCGTTGGGTGTCAGGTCTGTGTCGCACAACAGCACCCGTACCTTATCGTAAGGCATTCCCATCTCTTCGGCGGCGCACTGGGCCACTACATGCGCGATGCCCTGGCCCATATCTGCTGCTGCGGTGCGGACTTGGATAGTGCCATCTTCAAACGCCTCGACCTCTGCCTCCGAAACATCTGGGGCACCACCGCCAAGCCCGGTGTTCTTGTAGGCGGCTGCGATGCCCCATCCGTAGGCTTTATGCCCATCGCGCCACCCCCACTTGAAGCCGCTGCCGTTGTGGTGGGTGACCATATCTTCCTGCACACGGTCAATCGTTTCCAACAGGCCGACTGATTCCTTCAAGACCTGCCCGGTTGCGGTTGTGATGCCGACCTTTTGCGCGTTGATGCGCCGGAATTCGATAGGGTCAATCTCCAGTGCCTGGGCGACCATGTCCATGTTTTGCTCAACAGCAAATGCGGACTGCGTTACACCGAAGCCCCGGAAAGCGCCCGACGGCGGGTTGTTGGTATACATTGCGTAGCAGTCGATTTTGGCATTCGGTACGCTGTATGGGCCGGTGGCATGTGTTGTAGCACGGGTCATGACCTTATCACCCAGGGACGCATACGCGCCCGTGTCACCATAAAGTGTGGCCTGAACAGCAGTCAGACGACCATCACGCTTGGCCCCTGTTTTGATGTGAATGGTGGTAGCATGGCGCTTGGGGTGGAAGATAAGCGATTCCTGGCGGGTGTAGAGCATCTTAGTGGGTTTGCCCGTCGCTTCTGCAAGCATCGCAACGTGAATCTGCCCGGCAATGTCTTCCTTGCCACCGAATCCGCCGCCAATCAGAGTGCCGATGACGCGCACCTGCTCCTCTTGCAGGTTCATGGCGCGGGCAATTTGGTTGCGATCCTGATAAGGAATTTGTGAGCCGACGTAAATCGTCAGTTTCTGATGATCGTCATCATAGCCCGCCGGGATACCAATGGCACACTCAGGTTCAAGGAAGGCGTGTTCGGTGGTAGGGGTGTGGTAGGTGTGCTCCACAATCACGTCGGAATCGGCGAAGCCCGCGTCAATGTCACCATGACGCACCTTAATGTGCTTGAGCAGATTGCCTGTGGGGTGTTCCGGGTGCAGGTTGGGTGCGTCCGGTGAGTGGGCATATTCTGGCGTGGTGATGACCGGCAGCGGTTCGTATTCCACTTCGATCAGTTTAAGCGCGACATCAGCAATTTCGGCGGTTTCTGCCGCGACAATGGCAATCGCATCCCCAACGTACAGCACTTTTTCGTCGCACAGCACCGGCCAGTCGAGGTAAATCAGGCCATGAATGTTCTTACCCGGCACATCCTTGTAGGTGAGTACGGATTGCACACCATCGAGGGCAAGGGCCTTTTCCGTCTTGATACTCAGGATGCGAGCGTGGGCATAGGGCGAGCGCAGCGTGCGGGCGTACAGCATACCAGCAAACACGTAGTCATCGGTGAATTTGGCTGCACCTGTGACCTTCTGCTCTACTTCGATAGGGGGCACACTGCGGCTAATGACGCTCATTGGCTCGGTAACAGCCGGGTCGTTGACGGGCAGGGGGGTCTCACCGCGCTTTTCCGCAGCAGCAGACTGAATGGCCCGGATAACGCTGGTGTAGCCGGTACAACGGCAGTATGTGTCTTTAAGCGCGACCTTGATGTCGTGCTCGTCTGGATTGTCGTTTTCGTCTACCAGGGCGGCGGCGGTCATAATCAGGCCGGGGGTGCAAAAGCCACACTGCACCGCGCCATGATTGATGAAGTTCTTTTGCATCGGGTGCAGGGTGTCGTTTTCTGCCAGCCCTTCGATGGTTGTCACATGGCGGTCTTGTGCTTTCCAGACGGGGTACACGCATGAATCGACGGGTGTGCCATCTACCCACACAGTGCAAATGCCGCATTCTGCTTCTTCACAGCCGATCTTTGTTCCGGTCAGGCCGAGGTCTAAGCGCAAGAACTGTGATAGGGTGCGCGATTCCTCGACTTCTAACGTGTGCTGCTGGTTATTAACAGTGATGTTGAGTGTTTGAGTCACAGTAAGCCTCCTAGTAGACTAAGCGCCAACGCCTTCAGGGGTGGCGGTGCCCGTCTTGGCGCGTTCAATGGCCAGGGTAAGGGTGCGCTTGAGCAGCACTTCAATCATTTCCTGGCGATATTCGGCGGTGGCACGGTATTTGCTGGTTCGTGGTTTGAGTGTGTCGTGGGCGACGCGCATTGCTTGCCGGATGGTATCCTCGGTGGCGGGGTGCCCTTTGAGGTAGCTTTCAACTTCGGCGGCGCGGTAAGGGCGCGGTGCAACTGGGGCCAGGCAAACTCGTGCATCGGTGAGGCTTTCGCCCGCTTCATCAAGTTCGACCCACACCGCACAGCCCAGAATCGGCAGCGCAACGCCCTGCGGGCGCATAATCCGCTTAAACGCTGTGGCCTGATGTGGCCCGGTTGGTTTAAAGCGCAGCCGAATAAGCAGGTCGCGGGTGCTATCGAGCAGGGATTTGCCGGGGCCGAGGTACATCTCGCGGATGGGTTGCCACTGGCGTTGGCCGTCCTTGATAATTTCGGCTTCGGCATCCAGCGCAACGAGAGAGGTCGTGCCATCACCGGCAGGCAGCGCATGGGCCACGTTGCCGCCCAGGGTTGCCACATTGCGTACCTGCGGGCCGCCGACAACACCGCAGCTTTCGACAAGGCAGGTGGCTCTGTCAGCCAGGGCCATTGACTTCACAATTTGCGCATGGGTCACGCCTGCACCAATGTAGATATATCGTTCGTCGGCTGTGATGTGGCACAACTCATGGATGGCGGTCACATCAACGAGGGCTTCTTGCGGTTCGGCACCCCCCGCACGTAAATCAATGAGCAGGTCGGTTCCGCCTGCGATAACTCGTGCCTTGCCATTGTACTGACCCAACGCGGCAACGGCCTCATCAACCGTTTTGGGGGAGTGGTAGTGATTCCAGAGTTTCATAATGCTTTCGGCATACCTCTTACCTATAACTATCAGGGATAAGCAGGCACTTTTCGCTGGGTCTACCGATTCCAACGCCGTCATTTGAATGACGACCTGCCGACTCTTACAATGATATGGATTTCTTTAAGTTTTGTCTAACGTTTAATTCGCCGTCTGTACATTGGGGCGAACCCCCGTCATCATCAGGCCGATCTCCTCAGTCGTTGTGCTTTCATTATCAACAGTCCCAATAATGCGTCCCTCATACATGACGATTACCCGGTCAGATAGGGCGCGTATCTCGTCTAAGTCCTCAGAAATGAGCAAAATGGCCATGCCTTTTTCGCGTTCTTCCAGCAAGCGCTTATGAATGTATTCTGTCGCGCCGATGTCTACACCGCGAGTGGGCTGGGCCGCAATGAGCACCTGTGGCCTTTGGGCAAGTTCGCGGGCCAGTACCAGCTTTTGGATGTTGCCACCGCTCAGGTTTTTAATCGGTGTGTTGTGGCCAGGGGTTTTGATTTCAAACTCGATTATCTTTTGCTGCGTGTCGGCGGCGATGCGCTTGTTGTTGAGGAAGATGCCGCCCGCAGCATAGGGCGCTGTATTATGGTCGTGTAAGACGTAGTTCTCAGCGACAGTGAACTCCTTGACAACACCGTCAATCATGCGCTCCTCGGGGATGTATGAAACGCCTTGAGCCTTGATCTGCGAAGGTGATAGTCCAACGATGTTTTTGCCGCTGACTGAGATAATCCCGCGAATGACGGGGCGTAACCCCGCGATGACCTGAGCTAGTTCACGCTGGCCGTTGCCGCTTACACCTGCCACGCCGAGAATTTCCCCCGCGTGCAGGCTGAAATTGATGTCGTGTAACCCTGAGTTCTCACGATCACTCATAGCAGAAACAGTGGTGACGGATAGGCGTTTGCCAGCAGGTTTTTGCGGTGGGCGCTGGTAGTCTAACAGGACTGGACGCCCCACCATCATCTCGGCTAGTTTGGGTTTGGTTGCCTCTGCCACTGGAATGGTATCCACACGGCGACCATCGCGCAGCACTGTAATCCGGTCACTGATGGCGAGTACTTCGTGCAGCTTGTGCGAGATGAAGATGAGCGCGTGCGCGTCTTCGGCCAATTGCTTCAGGATTACGAACAGGTCATCGACTTCCTGCGGGGTGAGCACGGCGGTGGGTTCGTCTAGAATCAGCAAATCAGCCCCCCGGTACAGCGCCCGCAAAATTTCGACACGCTGCTGTTCCCCGACGGCAAGCTGCCAAACCGGGACAGTGGGGTCAACTTTGAGGTTATATGCCTGCGATAGCTCGGTGAGCTGCTGTGCTACACGTCTCGTATCGCTGAGCAGACCGCGACGGGATTTCATCCCTAGAGCCACGTTTTCGGCAACGGTCAGGGATGGCACGAGCATAAAGTGCTGATGGATCATGCCGATACCATGTGTGATGGCATCCTGTGGGGAGCGGACGCTAATGGGGCGGCCATTGATGGTTATTCGACCCTCATCCGGTTGGTAAAGGCCATAAAGCATTTTCATGAGGGTGCTTTTGCCTGCGCCATTTTCACCCAGTAGCGCATGCACTTCGCCCGATTTTACATCGAAGTCGATGTGATCGGCGGCTAGCACACCGGGGAACCGCTTCACAATGCCAGACATCCGTAGGGTGTTGATTTTTGTGCTTTTCGTCAAAGCCATTGCGCTCAACCTTGCTGACTTGCTATGGTGTGGGGCTGTTAGCAAATAGCAGCCCCACATGGGCTAATGGCTACGACTCTTCAGTCGATACCGGGTCTTCTATTTCCTCTTCTTCCTCTTCTAATTCTTCCATGCTTTCATTGTCTGCCATTTCTTCTTCAGGAAGCGTGATGATGTCGCCAGCGATGATGCCATCAATGGTTTCCTCTGCCAGGGCAGTCAGTTCTTCAGATAGCTCAAATTCTTCGTTGAACTGCATTTCCAGGCCGCCGTTTTCCAGCGTCAGGACGTAGGACTCACCGCCGAGTGTGCCGTCAGCTTTGTTGGCGATCATGTCTTCGAGGATGACATCCCAGCGGTAAACCTGGAAGGCAACCCCTGTAGTTTCGCTCAGGTTTGCCTGGCTGGACTGTGTGCCAAACCAGACCAATTCATTGTCTTTCACAATCTGGATGGGACCGGGCACCATCTGGGCAGAACCCGTAAGGACATCGGCATCGTTGGCGACAAGGGTTTCGGCGGCTTCTGTCGCCAGCGGAACATCACTGAACGAGTTGATGTAGGTCACGTTTGTGGTGATGTCTGGGTTTGCCTGGGACGCACCAAATACGAAACCATCCACGTAGAGCTTGGCGTCACCTACTTCAACCGGGCCGACCACACCCAGAATGTTTGTTTCAGTGAGATTCGCCGCTAATACGCCGTTGACGTACCCCCCCTGGTCAGCGGCAGCGGTGTAAGCGTAGACGTTCGGCAGACCAAACGTATCTTCATCGGTGCCCCAGGCGAAGGACTGCTCAGGGAATTCAGAAGCCAGTTCCTCGGTGATGGAACCGAATTGCGACCCGTGTGCGATAACCATGTCGAACTCACCGCTAACGGCCCATTCACGCAGGGCAACGGCTGCGTCGTCCACCACAAAAATGCCTTCGAGGAATTCAAACTCAAACATATCCTCGCCCATATCTTCCTGAATGAGTGTTAGCGCGTCGAACATGCTTTGGCTGAAGGCAAGGTCATTGGTGGCACTGGGCGCTACAGCCGCGACGCGAAATGGCGCGTCCTGGGCCGCTGCTGGCGTGACACTCAGAGTAGCTAACGCGCCCAAAATTAGAATTGCAACGAACCGACGTGTGTGCTGCATAGTGAAGACTCCTCCCTTATGTGGGTAAATATAATACGCGGAGCGAAGAATGCCCGCGATATATACGAATATGTTAACCGCTCCGGTCAAATGGTTTTGTCAGGGCGGTGGGTTGTTCTCGCTGATTGGACGCCAGGGCAAGCGCGATGATCGTAATCACGTATGGTGCCATCACGGCGAACTCTGACGGAATTTGTTGGAAAATAGCAAATTGGTTTTCCAGCACTTGCACTTGAAGCTGAAGCGCGTTAACGAAGCTAAATAGCAAAGCACCGGCCAGCACACCAAATGGACGCCACCCGCCGAAGTAAACCAGCGCAACTGCGATGAAGCCCATGCCGCTGGTCAGGTTTTGCTGGAAGACTTTGAGCAGTGCAATGGATAGGGATGCGCCTGCCAACCCTGCCATGATGCCGCCAAACGTCACTGTCATGTAGCGGATGCGACCAACGCGAACGCCCACTGCATCAGCAGCCTGTGGGTTTTGCCCCACAGCCCGAATGTTTAGACCGAATGTCGTCCGGTTGAGTACGAATGCTGCGATTGGAACCATTAGAAACGCGATATACACCAGAAGATTGTGGTTGAAGAAAACCTCACCGATATAGGGAATGTCTGACAGTATCGGGAATGTTAAACGTTGAAAGCCATTAACGGACTCCGGTGTGCCGACAAGCTGCTGGAAGAGCAGCTCGCTAAATCCGAGTCCGAAAAGGTAGAGGCCAATCCCGCTGATGCCCTGCTCGGCTTGTAGCGTGACGCTGATAAAGGCCATCATAAGGCCGAGCAACCCGCCAGCGATAATGGCAGCTAAAATGCCTAGCAGCAGGTTTCCAGTCAGGAAGACGACATAGTAAGCCGCAAATGCCCCTAGCAGCATGATGCCATCGACACCTAAATTGAGGACGCCACTGCGCTGGCTGAAGGTCTCTCCAATGGCGGCAAAGATGTACGGCGTTGCCAGACGAATCATAGAGGCGAAGACGCTGGCGCTGAAAACTTGCGTCAGAATATCCATGAGCTATATCTCATTGGTCGCGGGTTGATTGGGGGTTTGGGGTTCGGCTGCTTCTGGCCTGGGTAGTGCCAGGGCGTTTGCCTGGTGTTTTACCATGCGGCGCGTCCAATATTGGCTGCTGACGACAAATACAACAATCAGGCCGTTGATGGCCGTCACCAGTGACGCTGGAATGCCGACAGCCCGCTGCATGCCCTGGGCACCGATCAGCAGCCCGCCGAATAAAATCGAGGCAGGAATGGCACCAATTGGGTTCAATCCACCGAACAAGGCCGCCACAATCCCGTTGAAGCCAGCATTGGCCGTGAACCCGGTGGGTGAGCCGTCTGTTTGCAGGCGATATTGCAGCCCAAGCACCTGTACAACACCGGCAAGGCCCGCCAGCCCGCCTGCCAGGAACATCGACAGTACCGCCTGCCGATTGACGTTGATCCCGGCATAGCGCGAAGCTCGTTGGTTCAGCCCGACAGCACGTATACGGTAGCCAATGGTGGTGCGCCACAGCAGCACATAAACCAGTATGGCAACACTGACAGCGACAACCAGCCCGAAGTGCAGGCGGGTACGGTCAAACAGAATCAGTTCTGGCCCGATGGGAATGGAGATGCGTGCGAGTTGCGCTGCTTCTGTGATGCGGGCAGTTTTGGGAATGTTGTTGAATCCGGCGGTTGCGGGGTCCAGCATGATGCCATTGAGCAAGAAATTCATCATTTGCACGGCAATCTGGTTGAGCATGATGGTGCTAAGGATTTCGTTGACACCGAAATACGCTTTCAAGTACCCAGCGATGCCACCAAACGCGCCCCCGGCCACGAATGCAGCCACCAGTGCCGCCGGGATAATGACCAGGCCCGGTGAGTTTGAGAGTTGCAGGGCAACCGCTGTGCCAATGACGGCACCGGTAATCATCTGTCCTTCGCCGCCAATGTTAATCACCCCACCCCGGAAGGCGATGGTGATGCCAACAGCGACAAACATGATGGGCGTGGCCTTAACGAGCGTTTCTGCGAATTTGTTCTGCGTGCCGAAAGCACCATCCCACATGGCGGCAAAGGCTTCGAGTGGGTTGGTGTTGAGCGCAATGAGCATGATGGCGGCGACGACCAGGGCGGCGATTAGTGCAGCCATAGTTGGTATGATGATGCGGATACGGTTTAACATATCAGGCCCAGTTGATAGCTGAGTGCAAATTGGGGAGAGCGACGCCTCCGATTAAGACGCCATTTAGTATACTTTAAGACAAGTTGGCGGTGCCATCCAACAACGTCCACAACATTCGCTGTTGATTTCCGTACAATCTTTACAAATGCGACCTAAAAGTGTTTTAAGGGGCAGGGAACCTTGTCAGAGGTGGGGGAATCGCAGTAAAATTTGAGAGCTTAGTAAGTGAAGTTTGGAACAAAGGTCGTTAAATGTCTAATTTGACACTCCGTCGTCTTTTTGTGTGGTCAGTTTCGTTGATACTGGGCTTTGCCCTCACCGTTTTACTGTTTGAAGTCATGTTCCCGGCCCTCATACCGCAGGAAGCTGGCAAGAACCTTCTTGATGATTATGGGATCGGTTACACGCTGGGCACAGCCCTCCCGATTGCAATGATCTTCGTCGCCTGGCTTGATTACTTCATGGACACCCGTATTCACGCTGACTAGACTTCAAAGCCGCCTGAAAGATGGCGGCTTTTTTCTTCGATACGCTGCCGCCTAGAAACTCGTCAGTAGATACTCCAGCCCCGCCACGCTCAAGTTACCCGATACACGCACCCGACTGACCTCCAGGCGGTTTGATGTGGTGTGTACGGTGCCTAGCTGCGTGGTTACGGCTCGTGCAATATCTGCCTGCTGGGCGATTTGTAGCGTTTGTGAATCGTACTTGCCCCCTGGATAAGAAAACATGAGCGGGCGACTGCCCAGGTTTGCCTCAATGCTCTCGATGCTTCCAACAATTTGATATACCAGGAAGTCCCAATCGCGCTCTCGTAAGTCCATGTGATTTTTTGTATGTGGTTCAATGCTGTGGCCAGCGGCAGCCATTTCCTGTGCCTGCTGCCAGTTGATGTAATCGGGATGGTTAGTGTCTAGCAGGGACGTAATGACAAAGAACGTGCCAGAGAAACTGAACGCTTGAAGGATGGGGAAGGCGTCGGTGTAGTGATCTAAATGGCCGTCATCGAATGTGAGGACGACTGGCTTTGCTGGCAGGGTTTCGCCGTTCAGCAAAGCGGCATCCAGGTCATACAGCGTGATGGGGGTGTAGCCTGCATCGGCCAGGTGCTGCATGTGAGCGCGGAAGATGTCTGGCTCTACTGTTAGCTCGACGCGGAATTCGTCGGCGTCAGTGGGGAGGTTGCTGATGTAATGGTACATTAAAATGGGCACGCGCAGCCGTCGCAAGGTGCCATCGTGATTGGGGGGAGTGCTGTTTTGGGCGTTTGTAAGATTGGCTGCAAGTAGCAGGCCCATCAAAAGGGTTGTAATACCAAATATACGCATAGTGTGCTGCTCCTGTATTCACTTTTTGATGATAGGGTCACGGCGTGTGAGTGTCAATCACTTTCGTAGGCCGCTTGATAGATTTTGAAAGCAGATTGGTGATAAGTTTCACAACATGACATCGCAACATACATCACGTATTCCTGGCTTTTACAAAAGATCATTGGCTGACCGGGCAGCATTTGTTGCACAGTGGGGTGATTTGGCCCCGCACGAGTACGCTGTTTTGATTGGCGTGAATGGGTTAAGTGCCCAACAAGCTGACAACATGATCGAAAATGTTGTTGGGACGTATGCCCTGCCGCTGGCAGTGGCGACCAATTTTCTTATTAATGACCGCGACTATCTTATTCCGATGGTGGTTGAGGAACCCTCTGTGGTGGCTGCTGTGAGCAGTGCAGCCAAAGGCTTCCGCGAAAGTGGTGGTTTTCAGACGAGCAGCGATGAACCCATCATGATCGGGCAGATTCAGGTGCTTGACCTTGAGGATATTTACGCTGCTGCCGGGCAGGTTAACCGCTATCGCAACGAACTGCTGCAAGAAGCGAACAAGGTTGGCGGGAGTATCGTTCGGCGCGGTGGCGGTGCCCGTGATTTGCAGGTGCGCCCGATTCAAGGAACATCTGTTGGTGATATGCTGATCGTCCACGTGATGTTCGATACCCGCGATGCAATGGGTGCCAATGCCATTAACACGGTTGTGGAGCATCTGGCCCCGTTCATTGAAAAGGTTACGGGTGGGCGCGTCAACCTTCGCATCCTCAGCAACCTGACGGATCAGCGCAAAGCACGAGCGGAAGGTATGATCGCTGCTGAGCATCTTGCCACCGATGGTTCGGACGGGCGGCAGGTGGTGAAAGCCATTGTCGAGGCGGCTGTCTTCGCGGAGGTTGACCCTTATCGTGCTGCCACGCATAACAAAGGCATTATGAACGGGATTGACCCGGTGGTTATCGCAACGGGTAACGACTGGCGGGCTGTAGAGGCGGGCGCTCATGCCTATGCTGCTCGGTCTGGCCAGTATAGTAGCCTGACAAAATGGTGGCAGGACGGGAATGGTAACTTACGTGGTGCTATTGAATTACCGCTCGCGCTTGGCATAGTAGGCGGCGCGACGCGGGTGCATCCTACCGCGCAACTGGCTCTACGAATCCTGAAAACAGAGTCTGCGCGTGAGCTATCTGAAGTGATAGTTGCCGTTGGTTTAGCACAGAATTTTGCAGCTATTCGGGCGCTGGCGACACATGGTATCCAGAAGGGACACATGAGGCTTCATGCAAAGCAGCTTGCTGTTGCCGCTGGTGCCAGCGGTTCACTTGTAGATCGGATTGTGCAGATCATGGTGGATGAGGGCAACATCCGCGCAGAGCGGGCCAAACAGCTATTGGAAGAATTGAGGAGAACAAAGTGAATAATGTGACCAACATCAACGGGGGCCTGATGCGTGCGGATCGGCAGGTGGGCATCGTGGGGTATGGCGCATATGTACCGCGCTATCGCCTGCCTGGAACTGAAATCGCCCGTGTGTGGACGAATGGCCTCGGTGGTAGCCCAGTAAAAGAGAAGGCCGTAGCCGGTTTGGACGAGGACGTGATTACAATGTCCATCGAAGCAGCACGTAACGCCGTTAGCCGCGCTCAAATTGACCCACAGCAAATCCGGGCGGTGTGGGTCGGCAGTGAAAGTCATCCGTACTCGGTGAAACCGTCCAGCACTATTGTCGCAGAGAGCATCGGTACATCCCCCAGCATTCAGGCAGCAGACTGGGAATTTGCTTGCAAAGCTGGTACGGAAGCCGTGCAGGCGTCTATCGGCATTGTTGGCAGTGGTATGGGCAATTACACGCTGAGCATTGGCATGGATACTGCCCAGGGACGCCCCGGTGATGCACTCGAATATACGGCGGCTTCTGGCGGTGCGGCATTCGTGATTGGTCCGGCGGCTGACGCTGTAGCGGTTTATCAGGGGAGTTACAGCTACGTCACGGATACGCCGGACTTTTGGCGACGGGCGGACGTAACCTACCCCAGTCATGGTGACCGCTTCACAGGCGAACCCGCTTACTTCAATCACACGTTGGCCGCCGCATCCACGCTAATGGAAATGATGGGCACTACAGCGGAAGATTACAACTATGCCGTGTTCCACCAGCCCAATGTGAAGTTCCCAGCGCGGGCGGGCAAGGCCCTCGGCTTCTCGTCAGAACAGGTTGAGACGGGGCTGTTGGCTGATGAAATCGGTAATGTGTATTCGGGGTCGTGCATGATTGGCCTGACCGCGATTCTAGACATTGCGGAGCCGGGTGAGCGCATTTTGATGGTGAGTTATGGGAGCGGCGCTGGTTCAGATGCGTTTGACTTGATAGTAACTGACAAGATCAGCGAGCGGCGTGACCTGGCCCTGAGGACGTGGGATTACATCGCACGGCGCACAGAAATTGACTATGCAACGTACTCACGCTATCGCGGCAAGCTGAAGGGATAATGACGAAAGATGCGAAATGTTTCGGTAATCGGAATTGGGCAGACGGCTGTTGGCGAGCACTGGGATAAAAGCCTTAGAATGTTGGCGGCTGAAGCTATAGGCGCGGCACTTGCGGATGCTGGCCTGACGACTGTTGATGCAGTCTATGTTGGGAATGGCTACAGCGGTTCAATCAGTTCGCAAACGCAAGTTGGCGCTCTTGTTGCGGACTACGCCGGGTTGGTGGGTGTTGAGGCTTACAGCATGGATGCGGGTGATGCGTCTGGCGGGGCGGCGCTGCGGACGGGGTACATGGCTGTGGCGTCTGGCGCGGTTGATGTGGTGATGGTGGTCGGCGTGGAGAAGATGACCGATCAGGTGGCATCTGACAGGGTGACAAGCCGTAACCTGAGCCTGGATGCGGACTTCGAGGCGGTTCACGGGGCTACACAAACCGCTCTTGCAGCAATGCTAATGCGCCGCTACATGCACGAATACGGAGTAACCCTGCCGGACTTTGAAGGCTTTAGCTTGAACGCCCATGCGAATGGCGTTGGCAATCCCAACGCCATGTTCCGTAAGGCACTGCGTGATGGGGCATTCAGCAAAGCGCCTATGGTCGCAGACCCGGTAAGCCTGTTCGATGTAGCGCCTGATGCCGACGGGGCTGCTGCTATTATCCTGACGGCCAGCGATGTAGCGGCGGATATGGTTCCTAGACCTGTACACATTGCTGCCAGTGCGATTGCTACAGATACATTCGCCGTGCAGGATCGTGCTGACCTGATGTGGCTGAGGGCGGTGGAGGGTTCCACGAACAAGGCACTGGCGCAGGCAGCGGTTGACCGATCTGAAATTGATCTGTTCGAACTCCACGACGCTTACACGATCCTTTCCGTGTTGGCGCTCGAAGCGGCTGGTTTTGCTGAGCGGGGCCACGGCTGGGAGTTGGCGGCGGGTGCTGAGAAAGCGATTAGCCGCAGCGGTGAAATCCCGATTGCTACATTCGGCGGATTGAAGAGCCGGGGCAATCCAGCGGGGGCAACAGGTGTTTATCAAGCTGTGGAAGCAACCCTACAACTGCGCCATGCCGCTGGGGACAATCAAGTAGCTGGGGCCAGTATTGCAATGATCCAGAACCTTGGTGGCCTTGCAACAACTGCTGTGACCCATATTTTACGTGTATGACAGTCGATAGGTAGCTCTCAGGGCCGCGTTGATAGGTTTTGAGAGCGCAAATCGGATATATTGTGAAACATAGAGCAAGCAGAGTAGTTAAGGATCAACAACGATGCAAATCTCACGTCACTGGCGCATGAACGCACAACGCTATCGCCTAGAGGGTGTACGCTACGGAGACGACGCAGTTAGTTTGCAGGGGCGTCCGGTATCCGCATCTGACGAGCGCCAGGCAGAGCCTGAACGCAAGGCTGACCATGATGGAGTTGAAGCACCGCAATTACAGAAGATAGCGTCGTGAATGATCAGAGTTTGCCTGTAGCGCGTGATAAATCTCGTTATCAGTTTGCGGGTGGTGGCGAGATTTACAGCTTCACAGTCGTGCAGGAAGCACCAGCGGGTCATGAATGGCAAACACCCTATCCGATGGCGCTTGTCAAGCTGGATGAAGGTCCTATTATTACTGCACAAATCACTGACATGGTCAAAGACGAGTCGCTGCAAATTGGTGATCGGGTCGAAATGGTGACTCGCAGGCTGACGACAGAGGGTGAGACGGGTATCATTATCTACGGATACAAATTCCGCCGCTTGTAGAACTTGGATTTCTCAACTGCACACGAGAAGGCCGTCATGTTGACGGCCTTTTCTGTGTGAGAAATGATCGTAGCGTCTAGACGCGGGCTGCAAGCTCTTCCCGCTTGACATCGAAGATAAGCGACTTCTCAGTATCGGCATCGAAAACATGGACGTTGTCAATGTTCACAACAATGTTCATGCGTTTACCCACACGGGCTTGTGTACGCGGGTCCAGTCGGCCAATCAATGTTTTACCCTTCTCTTCGAAGTAAACGATCATCTCGTTACCCATTTGTTCAATCACGTCTACGTTGGCCTCCAGCGGCACCGGACTAATATTCGGTGGCTGGAAGTCCTGGTCGTGGATGTCCTCAGGACGCACACCGAAGGTCACGTTCTTGCCCATGTGCGGCTTGAACAATTCGTTGCGTTCTGAGGGCAGCGGAATTTGGAAGATGCCAGTATCTACGGCGATGCCAGCATCTGTGTGAACCAGAGTTGCGTCGAAGAAATTCATGGACGGGCTGCCGATGAAGCCACCTACAAACACATTGGCCGGGTTGTGGTATAGATCGTAGGGGGAAGCAAGTTGCTGTAAGTCACCAGCGTTGAGGACAGCGATGCGCGTACCCATCGTCATAGCTTCCACCTGGTCGTGTGTTACATACACGAAGGTCGTTTCCAGGCGTTGGTGCAGCTTGCTGATGAAGGACCGAGCTTCTACACGCAACTTTGCGTCCAGGTTAGATAGCGGCTCGTCCATCAAGAACACAGCGGGTTCACGTACAATTGCGCGGCCTACAGCCACACGCTGACGTTGCCCCCCTGACAGTTGCCGTGGGCGACGTTCCAGAAGTGGTTCAATACCGAGGCTGCTGGCGGCTTCGCGTACACGCTCGTCGATAATGTTCTTGGGCGTTTTGCGTAAGCGCAAACCGAAGGCCATATTATCGTAGACGGTCATGTGAGGGTAGAGGGCATAGCTTTGAAACACCATCGCCACGTCACGATCTTTAGGCGCAACGTTGTTTACAACGCGATCCCCAATCATGATGCGCCCGTCAGAAATTTCTTCCAGGCCAGCGAGCATACGCAGGCTGGTAGACTTACCACAACCTGACGGGCCAACTAAAACCAGAAATTCTTTGTCGTCGACGACGAAATTCAGGTCTTCGATGACGATAGTGCTGCCGAATGCTTTCTTGATATGCTCGAAAGTTACACTTGCCACTGGGACTCCTCCGATGGAAAACAAAACAATTTTGTCAACATATTTAGGTACAATGCACAAACTTTTTGCTTTGTACACTCACACCACATCTGCGGATTATAAACACTCTACACACAAATTGCCAAAATAAATGCACTCGCATCTTATGGCCGTCAGGCGCAAAATAAAGCCTGTTGAGTGTTTGGTCGAGAGAGGGACTATTTTTCATGGGTTCGGTAAATATTGATGCAGAATTAGTTAGCATTGGTACTGAGATTTTACTCGGAGAGATCACAGACACAAATTCCGTGTTTATGGCACGAGCAATGCGAGATTTGGGAGTTAACGTTTATCATATGGTTTCTGTGGGGGACAATAAGCAGCGTATCTCAGAGGTGATTCGCACAGCGCTGTCACGAGTAGAAATTGTACTGACATGCGGTGGCCTGGGGCCGACCGTTGACGATGTGACTCGTGAGGCAATTGCCCTGGCTACTGACCGTGAGTTAGTGTTTCATGAGGAACTGCTGGAGGGGATTGCGGAGCGCTTTGAAAAGTACCGCGTGCAGATGACTGAAAACAATCGACGTCAGGCATATCTACCGGCTGGGGCGCGGGTTATTGAGAACGCTGTTGGCACGGCACCGGCGTTCATTGTGGAATATGGCGACCGAGTGGTTGTCAGTTTGCCAGGGGTGCCGCGAGAAATGAAATATTTGATGAATGAGCAGGTGATTCCCTATTTACGCGAGCGTTATGGCATCACTGAGCAGATTATTCTGGCGCGAATCCTCAAGACAGCGGGTATTGGTGAGAGTATGCTAGACGAGATGCTGGGCACCCCACTGCTGGAAAACAAGAACCCCACAGTTGGGCTTGCAGCACACAGCGGGCAGATTGATATTCGCATCACGGCTAAGGCTGATACACGTGCCCAAGCCGTCACCATGATTGATGACATTGAGCGTCAGGTGCGTGAGCGAGTGGGGGGCTTCGTCTTTGGCGTGGATGATGAAAAACTAGAGCAGGCACTGGCTCAACTGCTTAAAGACAACCAGGCTGGTATCGCCTTGAACGAGACTGGCATTGGCAGGGTCATTTATGACCGATTAGCTGAGACCAATGTAGGCTTGATTGTGCGCTCCGATGTGTTTGAGACACCGGAGGTGTTGAGCGAGGTACTGGGCCTGAGCAGGGGCACACCACTCAAGTATGTGGCTGAAGCTGCTGCTGCTAAACTGCTCGCAGAAACAGATTGCAGTGCGGCACTGGTTGTAGTGAGCCGCCCTGATATTGACGAGAACAGCGACAAAGAAGCCGGGACAGCAGTTGTGGTTAGCACACGGCAGGCATCGCGGCATCGCGTGTATGGGTTTGGTGGGCGTAATGAGAACGTGCAGCAGTTTGTTGGTAATTGGAGTACGGGCATTGCGTGGCGAATGCTAAAGGAATTGTTCGATGAGGCATAGTTATGCGGCCAAGCTGGAAGAAGCGAAAAACAAAGCAGGCACCAATGTCGCACTGTTACTGCGCCCGCTGATGGCTGAGATGCCTGCGCCAATGCACTACTACGATGATCCGTTTTTTCCCTTCAGTAAGGCGATTATCACCGCGACGAGTGATATTGTGTGTGGTTATGTGTTTGACTTTGCGGCATATATGGCGCATGGCGCAGCGGGGGCCGTTGCGCTGGAACGGTCAATGGCGTATGCCGGAACGGATGCGGTAAAAATCTTGCACGGGGCATTTGTCGGAACGGGTTACATTGAGATGATCTATGAGAATGCGTTTGGGGCTGATGCTGCGACAATTACGCATAGTCATGAGCTAGACCTCTATACAGATCAAAAACATCACGGGGCATATATTGTCCAGTGGGGTGATGGCGAAGCCAGCAATCTACCAACGTATCATGTCAACAAAGGTAGTTTTGTCGTGGGTGGGGTGGTACAAGTCCGAGTGGCAGGCGAGAGCGTGTTATATGCTGGCTACGGCGACGATCACGCAGAGCAGTGCCGCGCTGCGTTAGCGGCCACGCGCTGATGGCGTTTGAGAATCTACTAATTGAGTACGGAATTATCCGATTTGGGCGCTTTTCGGATGGCAAGGGCGGTTGGATGCCGTTCAAGCTCAACCTGGAGTGGATGGTATCGTACCCTGACGTGTTGAAGACGGCAGCCTTCGACGTGCAAAACCACTTTCGGGTACACAACGAATCCATCAATCAGTTTGAACGTATCCTGTGTCCGATTGATGCATTACCTGTAGCAACGCTTGTGAGCGCGAACACAGGGATTCCAGTGGTGTACAGCCGCGGGCAGGGAACGGCTGCTACACACGACCTCGTGGGCGCTTATGACATCAACCATCCAACTTTACTCATCACGACAACGCATGTGAGCGCTCATTCAGGGCTATCGGATTGGGTTGAGGATGCGAACCAAGTTGGATTGAAGATTTGCTATCACTTATCGCTAGTCGAAGGGTTTGCAGCGTCGGGGTTGGGTATAGCTAATGGGAATCTAACAAGCATCAGCTCACTAGCACGCCTTGCAGCACATGGTGGGTTAATTACACATCCGCATTATGAACAGATCGTGGCGCTAAACGGAGCCGCATTATCCGGGGGGAGAGTGTGACAATAATCCACACTCTCACAAGTCTGTTGGTTAATCGTCGTCCAGGCTAAGCAGCGACATGAAGGCTTCCTGCGGGATTTCCACTGCGCCGACCATCTTCATACGCTTCTTGCCCTTCTTCTGCTTTTCGAGCAGTTTCTTTTTACGGGTGATGTCACCACCATAGCACTTGGCTAACACATCTTTGCGGAGTGCCTTCACGTTGGCACGGGAAATAACGTTTTTGCCAACGGCAGCCTGCACGGGTACGACAAACATCTGGCGCGGAATCAAATCCTTGAGCTTTGTGACGAGTTTCTGACCCTTGTGGTAGGCGTGGTCACGGTGAACGATCATGGCCAGCGCGTCTACTGGCTCTTTATTCACCAACACATCCAGCTTGACCAAATCACCTGCCTGATAGGCATCAAATTGGTAATCCAGGCTGGCGTAGCCGCGTGTAGCGCTTTTAAGACGGTCGTAGAAGTCCACGATGACTTCAGATAGTGGCATACGGTAGTGCAATGAGACGCGGGTTGCATCCATGTATTCTGTGGTGATGTATTCCCCGCGCTTTTTAATGACGAGGTCCATCACCGCACCAATATAATCCTGTGGGGTAAAGATTTGAATCTTCATCCACGGCTCGTGAATTTCCTCGATTCCGCTGGGGTCTGGTAGGTGCGCCGGGCTGTCAATCTCGATGATCTCGCCACTGTGCATATACACCTTGTATTCTACGCTGGGAGCAGTTGCTAATATGTCCAGTCCGTATTCACGTTCCAGGCGTTCCTGCACAATTTCCATATGGAACAGGCCCAGGAAGCCCACACGAAAACCAAAGTTCAACGCTTGCGAATTCTCCGGCTCATAGGTAAGGGCAGCGTCGTTAAGTTGCAACTTCTCGAAGGCATCGCGCATATCTTCGTAGTCGTCGTTATCAGTGGGGTAGAAGCCTGCAAACACCATCGGTTTGACCTGCTTGTAACCCGGTAATTGTTCTGGGGCACCGTTCTCGGCAAGCGTGATAGTATCACCAACCCGACATTCGGCCACCGTCTTGAAGCCTGTTGCAATGTAACCCACTTCGCCAGCATGGAGTGCCTCCACAGGGCGCATCACCGGGTTAAACACACCGATTTCAACAGACTCGAACTTAGCATCGGTAGCCATCATTCTGAGGGAGTCGCGCTTGGTCAGCTTGCCATCCACCATACGGACGTAGGCTATAACGCCTTTGTATGAGTCGTAGTGTGAGTCAAACACCAGCGCACGGGGTGGGCCATCCTCATCACCGCTGGGGGGCGGTACATGCTTCACAACGGCTTCCAGTACCCTGGTCACGTTAAGGCCCGTCTTTGCCGAAATCGGAATCACATCCTCAGTCGGTGTGCCCAGCAAATCGGCAATTTCCTGCGCAATTTCTTCAGGGCGGGCGGCAGGTAGGTCTACTTTATTGACAACAGGAATGATTTCCAGGTCTTGCTCAAGGGCGAGGTACAGGTTGGCCAGTGTTTGGGCTTCGGTGCCCTGGCTAGCATCTACAACAATCACAGCGCCTTCACATGCCTGGAGGGCGCGGCTAACTTCGTAGGTGAAGTCTACATGGCCGGGGGTGTCGATGAGGTTAATCAGGTATTCCTCACCATCTTCGGCCTCATACACCATCCGCACTGCCGACGCCTTAATGGTCACACCGCGTTCACGTTCCAGGTCCATGTCATCAAGCAGTTGTGCCTTCATCTCCCGGTCGCTGACGGTTTTGGTCATTTGCAACAGTCGGTCAGCGAGGGTGCTCTTACCGTGATCAATGTGAGCAATAATCGAAAAATTTCGAATGTTTTCTTGCTTCATCGCGTTCGTTGACTACCTCGTATCAAGTGTTTATGGTAAACATTGCTCAATATACCAGAGTTCGACCGCAGATGGGATATTATGTTATTCATCTACTAAGACGCGATCAATGGCAGTCGGTAGGTCAAGGTTTGTTGCCGCTTTCGTTGATGCCCATACCAAGAACTCACGGTTTCCGTCTGCACCTTTAATGGGGGAGTTCGTCAAGCCACGCACAGAAAGCGTTTGGGATTGCAAGAAGATGAGTATGTGGGTGAGGACCTGACGATGAGTGGCTCTATCACGCACGATGCCGCCTTTGCCAACATCGTTTTTGCCTGCCTCAAACTGCGGCTTAATCAGGGCGATGATGTCTGCCTTTGGCGTTAGCCATTTGCGTATGGCTGGAATCAGCAGGCGAAGCGAGATAAATGAGGCATCTACGACGACGAGATTTACCTGCTCATCCAGGGATTCAAGATAACGGGCGTTGGTTCGCTCGATCACAATAACACGCTCATCTACGCGCAGGGGATAAGCGATCTGGCCGTAACCGACATCTATGGCATAAACGCGAGCCACACCATATTGCAGCAGGCAGTCTGTAAAGCCGCCCGTGCTCGCGCCCACATCTGCCGCGACTTTGCCTGCAACATCAAAATCGAAGTCTGTTAGGGCACTGGCTAATTTATCACCGCCGCGACTGACAAAGCGTGGCTTAGACTTGACGGTGATCTTGTCCTCATCAGCGACTCGTGTACCGGCTTTGTCTACCATGACGCCGTTAACCAACACCTCCCCCGCCATAATCATGCCCTGGGCCTTGGCCCGGCTGTGAGCCAGTCCCATTTCGTGCAGGGTCACATCTAAACGCTTTTTGTGCGGCATATTATTCCTTCGTTAGATAAATAGTGAGGTTAAGCGGGTTTTCAGTGTCGCCATCGACTACAAACCCATCCGCTTCAATAGGCAGGTACCCATCGGCACTGATAACGACACTGTAGGGCACGCTCCGCGTTTCCGTAGAGATTTCCAGTAGGCGTTCCATCTGGAAGAACCCGTTGCGGTCAGTCGTGGCAAGGGCGTAAATCTGCTCGCTGTCCCAAACAAAATCAGCTACAGAAAAGTCCTCACTAATGAGCACAAATGTCACACCAGGAATACCTGTGCCAGCGTCTACGTCCATAATTTGGCCCTGAAGCTGCAACCCCGACGCTTGTGCGAAGCGATCAATGCGTAATTGACCGATGCCGATAGTGGCTTCGTCACTGGCCAGCAGCACTTCCCCAATGAGTAGTTCAACACGGTAGGTGCCGTCTGGTAAAAAGTTGTTATGGTCTAGTGTGATGACGTAGTTGCTGCCGTCTGTGGCAACGCTCCAGCGCTGGGACTGTTCATAAAAGGTGTTGTTATCTACCGTCCAGCGAACGGTCCAGCGAGTGCCGGGTTGGATTTGCTGCCAGTTGAAGACGACGAAGACACGCTCAGTTTCTGTTGGAAAGCTGTTCGCCGCAGGGGTTGTAGCCGCCTCGATGGCGTTGTTTGCACTGGTGAAGTGAATATCTGGAAATACTTCGGGAAAGGCACCGCGTGGCACCCCGGCGATAGTGAAATCAGATGTAGCGCCGAGGCGTCCATCCAGGTAAATTTCTAGCCGATAGCGCCCTGGAAGCAAGCCGTTGGCATCCTGAATACTGATGGTGCGTGCGCCGTCTGCCCCAAATGCGCCGACGTTCCATAGATTCGTGTTGCGATATACCTCTGCATTCTCGTAGAACCAGCGCTCGGTGATCTCAATATTCTCGTTCATGTTGCGGTATATAAAGCGAGCACTGGCCACGTTGCCAGTTGGGAGTACAAAGCCGTTGCCGAGTGGGGTGCCGTCAAAGTCGGAAAGGCCGAAGACAATGTCACCAACATTGGGGTCGGTTGTGGGTACCCCTCCAACGACAATAGAAGCTGTGTTCTCTGCCATGCCGTCAATGAATACAGTGAAGGTGTAGGTGCCATTGGGCCACGCTTGGTCACTATTGCCAATAAACCATAGCCCACTCTCGCCACCGCTCCAACGTACCGGAGCAAGGCTGTAGGTCGCACTCGGAATGTTATCGACCGTGACCCGTAATTCGTAGATCGTTTCTGGCGTCATGTTGGCATAGTCAAAAAACAGGTAGAGGCTGGTTGCGCCCGTTGGCAGATTGCCCACGATATTTGTTGGCAAGCCTGCATCATTTACAGAAGATGCAAAAAACAGCCGCGAGATCACCGGTTCTTCCGTCGGCAGGGTGGATTGCGGTATACCTTGCGATTGCAGATTAACTTGTAGGTCAAGTGATGCGCTTTGAATCAGGGGGGTGGCGAAGTTCGAGGCACGTAAGGCGTTGATAAACCCACCGATGGGGATGCAGATGTCATTGTCGTTGATTTGGCGGTCGTTGTTGGTGTCCTGGATGAGTTGGCAGCTTGCCGATCCAGTTTCGACATCCGGTGGTGAGGTAGTAGGAACACCAATAAGCTGACCTTGCCCGTTATAGGCACCGCTTCCTGTCATCAGGCCAGGAATTGACACGTTTGTTTTGAGCCAGGACTTCGGGCCGGTCGGTTCTTCGGTAAACCCTGTTACCGTCCCACGCAACGTTTGAACGGGGGTATTATCCAGGCTGGTATAACCCACTACTGTAATTGTCTGATCGAGGCGCACCTGTGATGAATCTGTTAATTCCACGAACGGTAATGATAGCTCATCAGGGTTAATGCGCCTGCCATCAAGATCCTGGTGGATGCGAATCAGTGCTAGGTCTAACCCAGGGGCACTTTGGAGAATTTCTGCGCGATACAGAGGGACGGGCGGGTCGTCCTCAGATGTGGTCAGAGCGATAATTAGGGTATTGCCGGGGCAGCTCTCGCTCATGTCAGTTGTGTGGGCATTGGTCAAAATTAAGCCATTGCGGCTAACCAGTGTGCCAGAGCCGACACATGTGGTAAAAAAATTATCGCTTGTGTCTTGCACTTGATAGATGAAGACAGTAGCCTGACGAATGCGTGGCAGTTCATCCTCGATGGTTCCCTGAGCATTGGTCATTGTCGGTAGGATTGCCAGGAAGATTGACAACACGAGTGCCATCATCCACTGTTTTGATCGAATCATCGTAGCTCCAGCCTGCTGATAAACTGCTCAAACAAAATAAGGTTTTCCTCGTAGGCATCTGCATCAGATAGCATTGTGATAATCACTGCTTGCTCGCGGGTCACAGTTAAAATGTCGATTCCACGCACGACAACGGGTACTGTTTGTTGAAAGGGATTAGTATCTGTTGAAACGTAGAGATAATTTGCCGCTGTGGCGTCCAGGTCAGCTACACTCTCGTAAGGTTCTATGGACAGTCGTCGGAAAGCCGTCAGGTTTTGGGCGCGTTGCATACTCAGCGCATCAAAGATCGTGCGGTTGGTTGTGAGTTCGCTGACGGGTTGTACACTAACCTGAAAGGTGGTTTTGAATCCAATCTCACGCAGATTGCGAACCCTGAAAATGTACTCTGTGCCGTTGGATTCCTCTAAAAGCCAATCCTGCGGGTAGTAAGCGATAATGCCTTCACTGTTATTCACATATTGGCTGGTTGCACTTTGTACATTGGCACGCAAGTTAAACAAAATAACAATCGTAAAGATGCTTAGCGCAATCGTGATGTAATGGCTCCAGCGCTGCCGTGTAGTAATGGTGTCTTGGGTGAGTTCATCTAGGGTTTCGATAACGGCCATTAGTCTCGCGGGTCTTTCTCAGCTTGCTTGGATTGCTTTTCGGTGTTTTGGAATAAGAAGATCATAGCAAGCGCAATACCGCCCAATGCTATAGCTGTAATTGCATAGTTGAAAATGGTACGTGGGTAGCTCACACTCAGGCCCAGGCGCGTATTGGCGATGTTGCCGCGTACTGTGATTATGATTCCTGTGATGAGTGAGGCAAGTGTAATCATACCGGGTACGAGGAGTGGTGAGGGTTTCGACAAACGTATTTCGGCCAAGCCGTAGGCAACAATCAGGCTCCCCATGATTTGAAGGGCGGTCGTTCCGAATATACGCAGTACGGCGATGTCTGCTGGTGGGGTGGTGTCAAGTACATAGCGCAGATTCAGCACAGTTGCATAGGCTACCGCAGAAGCAGCGGCGTATGCGATTGCGTCGTAGCGGTTGCGAAATTGGTTGAGCCAAACAGTATAGCGCAAGACAAGATACTTTAGCGTTTCGGGCACAACACCAAAGGCCAGGGCATAGATCACAATTTTGTTGACCAGCTCCTGTTGATTGCCCCACGATTCCACCTCTAAAATCCGGTAGATAAGGGGATAGCCAATTGAATTGGCGGCCATGGCTGTGATGACAAACACGGGTAATAAACGATTGCGCGGAACCTGCGCCCGTCCCTCCGGCACCCAGGAAAAGATGCACCATAACACACACGGCAGCAGTGCCGAACCCAGCGTGAACCATGGCTCAAGCGGTGCTGGTATAGGTAAAAATGCAGGTAAATACATGACAACAAGCGTCGTTATGGTAAGCAAAGCAGCTTCAATAATGATGCTGGCCCATACTCTTCGGTATGGGTAGATGTTCGCCTCCTGTGCAGGAGGGGTAATGAGTTGTGGTTTGACTTGAGATTCCACGATTAGACGATGTTAACTCTAAAACTGAGATGTTCATGCTATAGGAATTGGGTGAGTGGGGGAAGTGCAGGATGCAGTTGCATATGAGTCAGTTACTTTACTATATCGGTCTGTTAGCTTTGCTGGGGTGTTCGCCTGTTGGCAGTGGCGAGCCAGCCTCTAACATAAACCCGGATATGGTCTATACCATGTCACGTGAGCCAGCGACATTTGACCCACATCTAACCGAATCATTGGAGGCGGGGATTGTGTTGAGGCAGGTGTATGACACGCTGATTTACCGTGACCCCGCAACGCGGGAGTTTGTGCCGGGATTGGCAATGGATTGGTCAATCTCGGAAGATCAGTTGTCGTACACATTTCGCCTGCGCGATGGTGTCACATTCCATGACGGCACACGCTTTGATGCGAACGCGGTAGCCAGCAATCTTGATCGCATCGTGAACCTTCAGGGGCGTGCATTTCGGTCTTTAGGGCCTTATCGAGGATACGAAATTGTAGATAGCCACACCATCATCATCAGGCTTGCTGAACCATACAGCCCACTTTTAGATGCGCTGAGTCACTTTTACCTGGGTATGGCAAGCCCACTTGCACTGGCCGAATATTCTACGCAGCGCTATCAGTTTTATCAGGTTGGGACGGGACCATATCGGTTTAAAGATTTGATTCCGGGTCGTTATGTCATCCTGGAAAAGAACGATACTTATAATTGGCCTCCTACAACCTTCGCGGGGGACTTCGAAAATGCTCCAGGTCGTGTTGAGTTTCGATTTTTAGATGATGACTCGCGTGCGATAGATGTGGTAACAGAAGGGCAGTCTGCGGTGGTGGAGCAGCTTTCACCAGCGGGGGCCAGGTCATTGGCGGTGAGTGCAGACATACAGGTGCTGCCAACGGGGATTCCAGGGCAGCCTATTCAGATGCTGATGAATGTTGAGCAGGCACCCACAGATGAGCTGCCTGTGCGCCAAGCGCTATTGCACGCTACGAATCGCAGCGAAATTGCAGATGGGGTGTTTGGGGGTTTTTCCCCGGTGGCATGGGGGCCACTGAGTGCCAACACGTTGTACTACAGTCAGGAAATGACGGGAATCTACCCATATGATATTGTCGCAGCGGGCGAATTGCTTGAATCGGCTGGCTACACAGACGATGACAATGATGGTTTCTTGGAGCGCGAAGGCGAACCACTTGTAATGGAATTGATCGTGCCATCGAATCCAGTCTTTACGCAACTTGTGGAATTGCTCCGCCGCCAGTGGCAGATTGTTGGGATTGGAATTGAGGTGGATGTGCGTCCAACGGAGAGGGCGATTGCTGAACGAATCACGGAAGGTAATTACAACCTTGTCGCTCATGGTTCGTTGGGAATTGATCCGCATTTATTGACGGATTACTACACATCATCTGGTTTGCTGAACTGGACAGGATACACAGATGACTCGCTAGATGAGGTGCTGCTGCGTGCAAGCCAAGATAATGACCCGATTGTTCGGGCCAGTGCCTATGTGCAGGCACAGCGTTTCATTATGCAGGAAGCACTGGTGCTGCCACTGGTTGAGGTTGTTCATTTGAATGCGGCAAGAACAACTGTGGGGGGACTGTCGTATGATGCTCAAGGTGTCTATCCGATACTGCCTAATGTCAGGTTAACTTCTGATGTGGAGTAAATATCCGAGTGCCTACCTGTAGAGCGTCATCAAGCAAAACATGGGTTAGCAGATCGGGTTGATTGCCGTTGATAATGTGGATTACTGCGCCGTTCACATCCCTTGCCAGCGATAGCATGTCTTGCACCTTTGTTAGCATCCCTCCGGTAACGTCTATACCGCGTGAGTTGCCGAGTGCGCTTTTTACCTGTGGATAGGTTTGTGGGGTGATTTGGGGAATCACGGTGCCACTGTCGTCGTAGACCCCGTCAACCTCACCTAGCAGTATAATTCGCTTTACGGTCAAGTGATGAGCCAGGTATTTGAAGATCGTTTCGGTGGAGATGATTGTGCCGCCTTTTTGGGTGTCGATTGCAACATCGCCGTGAACAAGCGGCAGCAGCCCGTTTTTAAGAGCTGTTTGAATGGGTGTAATGGCCATTTCGCGGATTGCGCCATTCTCACAAATAGCTGACGCAGATGGTTGTAATCTCCAGACGGGTAAACCAGCGTTGTGAAAAGCCGTTGTAACCTTGTGATTGAGTTCAGCGGCGGTGGTGGCAACTTCCGCAAAACCTACCCAGTCATGAGCCGTGCTGACGCCGTTAATGGTGTTGTGTCTTTGGGCGGCAAAGTGACCAAATGAGCCGCTCCCATGACCGATTAAAAGCCTCAGTGACGGATTTTGCTGTTTAGCTTCCACAATTTCCTGGGCGATACGCTCGGTGGTCTGTGCATAGTAGGAGCGCTCGGTGGTCTTGTCTGTGATGAGCGACCCGCCTATTTTTACAAATATCATCACGAGGTTTGGCTTTCCTGTAGGGTGGTTTGAATGGTACGGGTTGCCCCGGCTTGTAGCAATGCTGACACAACCTGATCGGCGCTTGCTGGGTGAACGAGAGCAATCACATTACCGCCGCCGCCACCGCCGGAAAGTTTTGCGCCAAGCGCTCCAGCAGCTTTGGCGCTATCTATAAGGGTATCGAGTTGTGATGTAGAAACACCCAACTGGCGTAGCAGTGACTGGTTTCGATTCATCAATTTGCCAAGTGTGTCCTGGTCGCCCACTTGAATGGCATCCCTGGCGCTTTTGACTACGCTAGCGACATCTGCCATAATGCGTTTGGTTGTTTGGGGATCTGCTTCGTATAGTGACTTGACATACGAGACAGTTTTCTTCGTAGAGGAAGGCACACCGGAGTCTGCGATAATAAAGTTAAATGGTTTACCAGTATAGAGCATGTCAAATGGCTGATGTTGCTGAAAGTACACAGGTTGGCCATACACGATAACCGTATTATCGATACCGCTGGGTGTACCATGAAACAGCTTTTCTGTTTGGTAGACGAGGTCATTTATCTTCGCGTAGTCAATTTCCCTATGATAATATTTGAAGAGCAACTTAACTATAGCTGTGGAGACAGAGGCACCACTTCCCAATCCACTACCTATAGGCAGTGTAGATTCTAGCATTATATGTATCTTGGGAATCTCAACACCTAACACCGCCAATGTGTTTAGAACCGTCACCATCAACGGGTGATCTGGCTGGTCAGCCGTAATAGTCTCATTTGTGTCTAAAGCAAAAATGCAAAAATTATCTTGTCCCGGTTGTAGACTAGCAGATGATTGTAACTCAAGCACTGGGATAGCAATTGCAGGAGCGCCGTGTACCACAGCATGCTCACCGCACAAGATAATTTTCGCCGATGCGTGAGCTGTCAATCTATTCACATCCATATTCGGATTCATCAGTCAGGTAATCAATCAGCATATGACAGTTACAACACTTTACGCAAAAGCACGCGCTTTTTCCAATATCGCTTTTATTAAGTATTGGGGAAATCAGGATAACGATCTGCGTATACCTATGAATTCGTCAATAAGCATGAACTTGGATGGACTGTTTACAGAAACATCAGTCTTGTGGTCACCAGATATGACACGGCACACTCTGAACCTTAATGGAACTGAAGCAAGTGGGCATGTACTTGATCGAGTATCTAACCACCTAGAGGTTATTAAGGAGCGGTACCACATTGAGGGGTTTGCACAGGTTGAATCCGTTAATAACTTCCCAATGGGGGCAGGAATCGCCTCTTCGGCATCTGCTTTCGCAGCACTCGCGTTAGCAGCGACAAAAGCGGCTAACCAAAACCTGGATGAAAAAGAGCTATCAACAGTAGCCCGTTTGGGGTCTGGATCAGCAGCACGATCAATTCCTGGCGGATTTGTCATCTGGAAGAGCGGCACCAGTCACGAGACATCCTATGCAGAAACTTTTGCT
Source organism: Anaerolineae bacterium (assembly GCA_034437575.1). Classification (GTDB taxonomy): domain Bacteria; phylum Chloroflexota; class Anaerolineae; order Aggregatilineales; family Phototrophicaceae; genus DAOTTY01. Next base: position 63,998 of record DAOTTY010000081.1, read on the forward strand.
GAACCAGATCATTGGAATCTGGTGGACATTGTGGCTATATTAAGTCAGGAACATAAGCCTACTGGTAGCACTCAGGGGCATCGTCTCGCGCCAACGAGTGCATTGCAACTATCCAGGATTGAAAGCGCTGAAAAACGTTTGCATACCTGCCAGCAAGCTATTTTTAACAAGGACTTCAACACATTTGCACACATTGTCGAGCTTGATAGCAACATGATGCATGCGGTCATGATGACAAGCAATCCGGTATTGATGTACTGGGAACCTACATCCGTAGACATTATGAAGCAAGTACCGCGCTGGCGGCAGGAAGGCATCAATGTTTGCTACACAATGGATGCTGGCGCTAACGTACACTGCATTTGCCTACAAGCCGATGCACAGCGCGTGCGTGATCGCCTGGATGCGATGGCCGGCGTACAACACACGTTGCTGGCTCGTCCTGGGGATGCAGCCCACTTAATAGAAAGTTAAATCCGGGCTTGTGTATGCACTTTTCTGACGCGATACCGACCACGACGTGTGCTATACTTTGATAGATAAACTCCTACCCCATGAGGTTTCAACTCCATGTCTAATTTGATAGATATTTTGCTTGGCAATGATGGCCTAGCAGCCTTAGTCGCCTTTGCCCTGGTATTGATCCCGGCTGTCATTATTCACGAGTTGGGCCATCTTTTTGCGGGCAAATCCGTCGGTATCACAATTCTAGAGTTTGGTATTGGCTTTCCGCCGCGTATTGGCCGTTTGTTTGAGTGGCGTGGCACAGAGTTTACCGTCAATTGGTTACCGTTGGGTGGGTTTGTTCGCCCTTTGGGTGAAGATATAGTGCGACAGCAAGGGGAAGAGGCTGAGAATTTAGATCGCCAAGAGGCTATAGAACGCGGTTTTACGCAGGTTAAATCGGTAAACGAAGCAAGGCCCCTACAACGTATCCTGTTTTTATCTGCTGGCGCTATCGCCAATCTTGTGAGTGCCTATCTGATTTTTGTACTCATTGGCACGATGGGTGTGCCCGGGCAAACACTTGAAGTTGCATCTATTGGTTCCAACTCCATTCTCTATCAGGCAGGCTTGCGCCAGCAGGATGTTATAGAAAAGGTGAACGGTGAGTTCTTCCTGACATCTGATGATTTCCTGACGGAATGGGCAAATACACCTGCGGGAGAAACAGTTGAAATCATCGCTCGGCGTGGCTCAGAAGGGGAAATTGTGCCAATAAATGTCCCTGGGGGTGAGTATACCAGTGTTCAAACGCCGGATATTCTTGTCAGAGTATCTGGCATTGCGAGTCAATCTCCGGCAGAAGAAGCGGGGATGCAACCCGGCGATCTTGTACTGACATTTAACGAGGAGGAGGTCAGCTCTGTACAGGAATTGATTACTCTAACTGGCGAGAATCTTGGCGAATCGGTTGACTTGAAACTGCTGCGGAATGGTGAGACGGTTGAGTTATCTCTCGTCCCGCGTGAAAACCCACCAGAGGGTGAGGGTTCTATGGGAATCCAGATAGACGGTGCTTTTTACGATGAAAGCACGTCCATCGCTTATCAGCCAATTTTCAATCAGGTCATTGTGGAATTGTCTGCACTTCAGGCTGCAAGGTACGGCGTGGAACGTTTCGCTGATTTATTCAGCACAATTGCCGATATTCCATCACAAATTCGACAAGGTAATATCAGTGCTGCCGACGCCCGCCCTGTCAGTGTTGTGGGCATTAGCCAGGCAGGCGGCGTTTTCCTACGCGAAAGTATTGAGCAGCAGCGCCCTGTTGTGATCCTGGATTTCATTGCGCTCATCAGCATCGCGTTGGGCCTCACGAATCTGCTGCCACTTCCAGCGCTAGATGGTGGTCGTATTCTATTTGTTTTAATTGAGATGGTGCGTGGTCGGCCCATCCCGCCAGAGCGCGAGGGTGTGGTACATTTGCTTGGCTTGATATTTCTTCTTTCCGTGACGGTTGTTGTTGTCATTAATGACATCATCAATCCCATTACCAATCAAATTCCATAAGCATAAGGTGGCAACCTATGACCAATGACTTTGAACATGAGATCAGAGAATTAGAAACTAGCAAAGTCAGCCTCCTGGAGGCACTCAACGTGCTTTATGAGGCACCAAATAGCAAAAGTAGTACAGTATCTTACGGGCTGTCTGGTGTGGTTGCCGCCGAAGACCTTCAAGCATTCAGGAAATTTTGGCGTAGCATAACTACAGAAGCGCGTTATCAGTTGCTAAGACATTTGGTAGACGTAAGTGAAGCCAATGTCGAATTGCAATATGCCTCCATTGGGTTCATTGCGCTGGAGGATGAGGACGTATATGTACGTGCGGCAGCGCTAGACCTGCTGTGGGAAAATGAATCGTCTGAGTTGCTAGATAAAGTGGTATACATGGCTCAGTGGGATGCAAGTGATGAAGTTCGTGCTGCCGCACTGTCTGCCCTTGGGCGCTTTATTCTGCTAGGTGAATATGGCAAACTAACCGAGGCCCAACGCACGCTTGCCCAGGATACTGCTATTCAGGTATGGAACAACCATAGTGAGGTGGCATCTGTGCGACGGCGAGCTATGGAAGCCATCGCTAATAGCAGCCACGATGCCGTGCCTGAAATCATCGAAGAAGGTTATAGTAGCCACGACTCCCGATTGGTTGTAGGTGCTGTGTATGCTATGGGACGAAGCTATGACTCGGTTTGGGCCGAGAAAGTGCTGCAAGAAATGGACAACCCTGATCCGGCAATCCGCTATGAGGCGGTGCGTGCCAGCGGTGAATTGGCAATTGAAGAGGCTATCCCATCGCTGGGTCGTTTGGCTCTCAATGACGACCGAGACATCCAGGAAACAGCGGTTTGGGCAATCGGTGAGATTGGTGGGAAAAGCGCTATTGATTTGTTGGAGTCACTGGCAGAGCAACTGGCAGATGAGGATGATGACTGGGACGATATTTTTGAAGACGCTATTGGTAATGCAAATTTAGGGGCGGGCATGATTGATGTACCCGACATCCTGGACCTGTAATTTTGATTAAGGGTGAAAAGGGGACGCTGCGGGCTATCTGCAACGCCCGTACCGGCGCTTTAGAGGTCGAAGATGGCTTGCAATTTCATAGCAAGGCTCATGTCACCTTTTACACGCAATTTGCCGCTCATAAAAGCCTGCATGGCCTTTGAGCGGCCATACACCATATCAGCAAAGTCGTTTTTAGCCGCGATCAAAGTCATCTGCGGTTCGTCTGCCTGCCCCTCGTGAATCTCTAAGGTCTCTCCTTTAACCTCTAGCCAGTATCGGTTCTCATCTCCATCTGTGATATTGAACTGGATAACGGTATCAAGATTTTGTGCCTTATCTGGCTTGTATTGCTGCCGCATTTTTTCCAGAAGTGACATAATCTCGTTTGTACCTGTCATGATACTCTCCTTGCATATTAACTTTATGGCGTCTCGCGCAGCAGTATACTTTGAAAATGTAAGTCACCCTATAGAGGAATCAAGATAATGTTAAAGTTGAACACAGCGATACGTGGCCAGGTCTTTGCTTTCGTCATCATTTTGCCGTTGCTTTTGGGTACCCATACGGTTCTGGCTCAAGAGGCGCGTGAGCGTGAAAGCACGATTGATTTGCAAGGCAGCATAGCGATCATCGGTAATGATCGCAATGTTTACCTGTTCGGCCCAGCAAACGTGGAAGCAATACAGATTACGGATGACGCAGAAGCTACCGAGGATGGCTATCGTCTTTATACATGGCCGACATGGTCTACGGATGGGCGTTTGGCCTACTTTTCTATGTCGCTGGCAGATGGGGCCACAGTTACAACACAGGCTTACGTTGCCTCCGAAAATGATGGTGATCTTATTTACACTGGAGAGGGTAACGTATTCAATTACGCATCCTGGGCACCGGAAAACTGCGATTCAGAATCTGAATGCCGTGTTCTGTCTATCCTCATGAATAGCGCTGGTGGTGGCTTGTTCGTAGAAAATATTCGCGATCAGGTTGAGGGAAACCCGAATACGACGATTGGGCGCGGTGGACCATTTTATTATAGTTGGAGTCCAGATGGGCAGCAGATGATTTGGCAACGCAACAACAATCGCCTCGATATTTACGAGGTGGGGACAGATGATGCAACGACGCAACTTGACCAGCAACCCGGCGTGTTTCAAGCGCCCCATTGGTCCCCAGTAGATGATAGACTCCTGTTTGGTAAACTCAACCTAGATACGCGCACGACCGACCTTGTTGTTGTTTCTGGCGATGATGAAACAGCATTGGCCACTGACCTTGATGGCATTCTGTACTTCGCTTGGTCACCAGATGGAGAGAAAGTTGCCTATGTGGACGGCGGTGGCCCACTGACGGTAGTTGACGCACAAACAGGCGAACTAATCTCAGAAACACTGGTTGGTGGTGTCGCATCGTTCTTCTGGTCGCCGGATAGCTCAAAACTTGCGTATATCACATTAGCCACCCCCGCCGACTCGTCAACAGCCCAGGCGAATATGCTCATTAACTATCAACAGCAGTCCTCACAGATCGCATGGTCTGTGTTAGATGTGCAAACGGGTGACATCAACCGATATGGAGGCTTTACACCGACGCGGGATATGGTTTATATGTTTACGTACTTTGACCAGTTTAGCCGCAGCCACCAAATCTGGTCACCCGATAGTCGCTATATCGTGTACAGTGAAGTGCTGGATGATACCCCAACGATCAATATTCTCGATACTCGGTTGGATTCAACGGTGCCTGTGTTCATTTCTGAGGGCACGCTGGGCATTTGGAGCTTCAATTAGTAAAACGCGCTCACCTGTACTGGTAACAGCCAGTGTGGTTTTACTCACACTGGCCTGTGCCCGAACACAACCGGATGTCATTATCGTTACGGCGACGTTTGATGTAGCCGATAATACCGTTTTATCCGCGCCCACTGCCATTCAAGAGATGCCCGTTACCGCGATTGAACGCCCTACGCCAAACCCCACCAGGCCGCGCCCCTCAACGGCCAGTACAGAATATACAGTTCAACAGGGGGATACACTGGCTGGTATTGCTGTTGCGAATGGCGTTAGCCTCGAACTTCTCAGTGAAATCAATCAGTTGGACAATCCCAACCTGCTCACCGTAGGGCAGGTATTGCAATTACCTGCCCCGCCCACAGATGAGACACCATCCTATAAGATTATCTCCGATGTACGGTTTGTCAGGAGCGCGTCTGCAAATGGGTTTCATGTGCAGCAGTTCGTCAGCCAGCAAACAGGGTATATCCGCGATGCTGTTGAACCAGTGGAACTGAGCCGATCTAGTGGCATACGTGAGGAAATCCAACTACCAGCGGCGCAGATTGTAGAGCGGGTATCTATTGAGTTTAGTGTGGACCCCCGGTTATTGCTTGCCTTGCTGGAATATCGTTCAGGCTGGCTGACGCGCCCCGTACTATCTGAAGAAGCGCGGCGCTTCCCTATGGGGGAAGTTAACGAGAACCGTGAGGGCCTATATAAACAGCTCGCCTGGGCCGCTAACCAATTGAATGCAGGCTATTATGGTTATAAATATCGTGGCATAGAGACTCTCACATTTGATGGTGGCGAACGCCTGCGCTACAACACTGCACTGAACCCAGGAACAATTGGCGTTCAGTACTTCCTCAGCTTGAACAACACCTATGCCAATTGGCTTCAGCAGGCAAGCCCGGGTAACTTTGATGCGTTTTACCTGTCACTCTTTGGTGATCCCTTTGCTGAGGAGACACAGCTACTTGTTCCCGTTAATTTACAACAACCTGACTTTATCCTTCCGTTTTCTGATAATGAAGTGTGGTTTTACACAGGTGGGCCACACGGTGCTTGGGGGAGTGGTAGTGCATGGAGTGCCATCGATTTTGCGCCACCAGATGAGCCGTCCACCGTCGCCTCAGCCTGTTACACGTCCCAATTTGCAGTACGTGCCATTGCAGATGGTCACATCACACGAAGTGCAGACGGCATGGTTATACATGATTTGGATGATGACCGGGATGATACAACAGGGTGGGTAATTCTGTACTTGCACATAGCCAGCATAAATCGCGTTGTGCCTGATATACAGGTTTCAGCAGGTGATGTTATCGGGTATGCGTCCTGCGAGGGTGGATTCTCTACGGCAACACACATGCATGTTGCCCGCCGTTATAACGGTGAATGGATTCCAGCATATTGTCATCATTGTGATGAAACAACGACAGTACCCGCATTCAATATGGGTGGATGGTCGGTCATTGGGTTTGATGGGCAGGAATATCAGGGCATTATGGTGCGCGACAACGAGCGCAGGCAAGCAGAGCAGGGGCGTCAGAACCCAATTAACCGAATTGCGTGGTAGCTTAAGAGATACAGAATGAACAAAATACGATGGGGAATAAGTTTGTTGGTGGGGGCGGCCAGTCTAATGGGCCTGTCTGTATTTCAGGTGCAGTCACAAATCGCAATTCCCACTTCCACCCCTGCCCAAATTCGACTGGCCAGCGTTACCCCACCACCCGATGTAACCAGCACGTCAATCGGTCAGGATTCAGGCTTCGCCATCAGCGGTGAGACGGCCACACCCAGCGGCATCGTTATGATTGAGCCGATCTCAGAAGTCAACGTGCGCTCCAGCCCGGAAATTGCAGAAGACAATCGCCTGGGTGCCATACAAGCAGGCGAGCGTTATATGGTTGTGGGTCAATATTTTAACTGGTTGCAAATCCAATACGAATTGGCACCAGACCAGCGAGCCTGGGTCTATGCTGATTTGGTCGAGGTTATTGGCGGAGATACGACAAACATTCCGACGGTGGTTGTTAATGCTACACCCACTCCAGATCCACTTACTGATGGCGCAACACAAACTCGTGAGGCAATTCTGGCAGAGCCGGGCGGCGAACTAACCGTGACCGCGCTGTCACGTATTATCACACTTCCAGAGGGGGTAGTGGAGGCTGGTAATGGGGAGGGGTTCGTCGTTAGTAACGAAACACCTCTGCCAACATTCACCTATCCGCCGGGTGTATTGGTGGGGGTACCGACGTTAGAAGCTACTCGTGATATTCAGTTGTCAAGCAGTCAGCCGGCATCATCGGGGAACGTTGGGGGTGTTGCGCCCATTTTGCCGATTTTAGGGTTGGCCCTTTTCGGTATTGTGGGCATCATGATTAGTTTAGTTCGCTAACAGAACCGACGTGGGGCATAATTATGGCAACTGCGCCCCACGTTCAGCTATCTGGATATAGCTTATTGAAATTAGTGGCTGCAGGTGCCGCAACCAGCGCCCTCAGCCGCCTCACCATCTTCCGTCTTGAAGGATTGTCCGCAACCGCAACTAGAAGCAGCATTCGGGTTGTCAATGCGGAAGCCGCCACCCATCAGGCTGTCTACGAAGTCAATGGTGGCACCTTCCAGATAGATCATGCTAGTGGGGTCAACCACCAGGCGCGAACCGTTATTCACATCAACGACGTAATCTGTTTCACGCGGTGATTGTTCGAAAGCCATGCCATATTGCATCCCGGAACAGCCCCCACCAGATACAAATATACGCAACACATGATCCGGAATCTCGCGTTGTGCCATCAAGTTCTTGATGGTACTTGCTGCTGAATCTGTGATGGTGATTGCAAATTGGTTTACTGCTTTGTCTATCGGTTCCATCGTAGTCATTGAAAATCCCCTTAAATGGTTAATTTGATTTACTTAAGCAGTTTAGCATACCCTTTTAACGAGGTCAATTAAGCTCACGATCATCATCGTAATCATAGGGAATTAGATAACCGCAACTCGCTTCCCCATCTGTGATGAGCGAGACTCGCTGGGGAACCCGACCTACAAGGGATGCAACGAGGCGAGCATCCATTTTGCACAGTGCATGGCCCTTCGTAGCAACCTCATGGTAGGGGCAGTTGTACGTGTGTAAAATGTATCCGTCATCAGTGGTTTCGTAACGGGCTGTGTAACCATGTTTATTGAGGTATTCCACAGCCCGGTCAAGCCGGTGAAGGAGGGGAAGGTCTTCTGGAATGGTTGCACAGGAAGCCATATCATCGGCTACACCTTCCAATATCACATTAAATGCGTTTTGTGGCATCTGGTTTTGCATAACATCCAGCAGCTTACCCGTTAGCACCGCATAGTTCGTAGGCATGTGCTTTTGGGCTTCTTCTGTAAGATGGTAAACATACTGTGGGCGTCCCGGCTTATCATGGTGCTGGCACTCTGTTGTTGTGATGCAATTTTGTTTTTGCAACAAGTTAAGGTGGTGCCGCACAGTGACAGCCGTTATCCCATCGCCACGCCGCTCGTGCAGCGCCTCAACGATTTCTCGAACGGTAGACTGCCCCCGCTCATTCAATACTTCAAGGATTTGCTTGCGTGTGGTTTGCATGTTTTTGGTCTATTATGCTAATTACTATCATCGAAATCATATCATCAGGCTTCTGGGACTGTCAAACAGTGGTTTGACCTGGTTATTGACCAATTTGCCAATCACGGACACAATGCCGTGCATTCATTGGTGGCTGGCACAACTACAAAGGATTGAACTTACGTGAGAGACGTTGTGGCTTTCCAGGGCGTACCGGGAGCCTACTCTGAACAGGCAATCCGGCAGCATTTTGGCGACGGGGTTGATGTGTTACCATGCCCCAGCCTGACAGAGTTGTTTGAACAAATCCAAACGCGGCAAGTGGAGTATGGCATCTTACCAGTAGAAAATGCGCTTGCTGGTGCAGTAGACCAGGCTTATGAACTGTTACTCGATCATGATCTCCGCATTCAAGCAGAGGTTATTTTGCATGTGCATCATGCCCTGTTGGCACCGGCAGGGACTCAATTAGATAAGCTTCAGGCGGTGCGCTCTCATCCGCAAGCCCTTGCACAATGCGAAAAATTTCTTAAGCGCAACAACATTCAGCCCATTCCATCGTATGACACTGCCGGGTCAGCTCGCATGATCTCTGAGGAAAAACCGGAAGGTATTGGGGCAATTGCAAGTGCCTTAGCGGGGCAATTGTACAAGTTGGACGTACTGGCCAACGAAATCGAAGATGTCCCTTTCAATTACACGAGGTTTTTCGTGCTGGGTCACGATGACCCGGCTTTGGGAACGTACAATAAAACTTCACTGGTGTTCGCCACACGTCATCGTCCTGCTGCGTTGTATGATTGCCTGGGCGAGTTTGCGTCACGCGGATTGAACCTGACTAAGATCGAGTCGCGTCCCCGGCGCAATCGCCCCTGGGAGCCTGTCTTCTACGTGGATGTTGAAGGTCATTGGCAGGATGATGAGTTACAAGAAGCGTTAGTGCGTATTTTACAGCGGGCATCTTTTGTGAAAATGCTAGGGTCCTATCCGGCAGTGAAGACACGGTCAGTCGGGATTTAGAAAGGTAAGTCATGGCGAAAAAACTTGATGTTGCGGTGCTTGGCGCGACGGGGGCGGTGGGGCAGCGCTTTGTGCAACTTCTTGAACATCACCCCTGGTTTCAAGTGGCAGAAGTTGTGGGGTCTGAGCGCAGTGCTGGTAAGCTGTATGGCGAAGCTGTGAATTGGGTGCTGGATGGCCAACCCGACGAGCGTGTTGCCGGGCTGAGGGTTCAGGCACTGGATCATGACATTCGCTCACTATTGGTCTTCTCTGCGTTGCCAAAACAAGCTGCTGATCCGATTGAGATGGAGCTTGCTGGACGAGGGCATGTGGTTTGCACAAATGCCTCCGCCAATCGCATGGTGGAAGATGTGCCGCTACTGCTACCTGAAGTCAATGAAAGCCATCTGCAACTGATTGATGTTCAACGGGCTAACCGCAACTGGACAACAGGGGCGTTGGTCGCCAACTCTAACTGTACAACTATGCCAGTGGTGATGGCCCTAAAACCACTGATGCGCTTTGGAATTGAGCAATTCCATATGGTTAGCATGCAGGCTATCAGTGGCGCAGGTTACCCTGGCGTCGCTTCACTGGATATTATTGACAACGTTGTGCCTTATGTCAGTGGTGATGAACATAAGATGGAAACCGAAACCTTACGGATGCTTGGCGTTTACAATGGCGGCAGCATCAATTGGCTAAAGGCAAAAGCCAGTGCAGCCTGTAATCGTGTGCCTGTGGTAGACGGTCACTTAGTCAATATTTCGGTCAAGCTGGCAGAGCAACCTGACTTCGAGTTGATTATCCAGGCGTGGGATGATTATTTGACAGCGAACATTGTTCAGGTTTTGCCCAGTGCCCCTGAACGCCCGGTTCAATACCTGCGGCAGACGGATCGCCCCCAGATTCGCAGAGATCGCAACGCAGGCAATGGGATGACGACATCAGTAGGGCGACTGCGAGCGTGCAATCTGCTTGGTTACAAGTTCGCAGCGCTGACGCACAACACCATTCGTGGGGCTGCCGGGTGCAGCGTTCTGAATGCTGAACTCATGGCTGTGCGAGGATACATTCACGAGTTCAACCCTACACCTGACGTCCACGAAGTTACAATGTAGAATGTAGGCAATGAGTTAATCCAACTGGAGCCTTACCGTGATTCAGTTTTTACAGTTAGACCAGCTTACTGCTACAGACAGGCATAAGCTGATGAAGCGTGCCGAGCAAGACATTAGCGACTTGCTGCCGCTGGCACAGGAAGTGACAGCACGCATCCGTGATGAGGGAGATGCAGCGGTCGTTGAGTATACACAGCGCTTTGACGCTGAGACCTTCTCCGCAGATATGCTAAAGGCTACTTCGGAGGATTTTGCTACGGCCCGTGCTTCGCTAGAGCCGGAGATTATCCAGGCCATCGAAGACGCCCACGCCAACATTCACAAATTCCACGCAGAGCAAATGCCCGAACCGATGTGGTTCATGGAAGTGCAACCCGGCATTATGGCTGGCGAAAAAACAACACCTATCGCCAGCGTTGGCCTGTATGTACCGCGTGGCAAGGGTGCTTTCCCATCTGTCATGCTGATGCTGGCAACCCCGGCTAAGGTTGCGGGCGTGCCGAAAATCATCGTTGTCACCCCGCCTGCGCCAAATGGCAAACCAGATGCTGCGGCACTGGTCGCGGCGGAGATTTGTGGTGTGGATGAAGTGTACGCAGTGGGCGGGATGCAGGCCATTGGTGCGCTGGCCTATGGCACCGAGACAATTCCAAAGGTCGATAAAGTGATTGGGCCGGGGAGCAGTTATGTGTCTGCGGCGAAGCGCCTGCTCTATGGCACCCTGGATGTTGGTCTGCCCGCCGGGCCAAGTGAGTCCGTTATCCTAGCAGATGAACACGTTGACCCGCGCCTGGCCGCGCTTGACCTGCTGGTAGAAGCCGAGCATGGGCCGGAGTCCGCAGCGCTGCTTGTGACGCACAGCCGGGAAGTCGCTGAGAAAGCGTGTGAGGTGCTGCCAGCGTACATTGCGGAGCTACCGGAATGGCGGCGCAAGTTCGTTGAGAATGTGCTTTCTAACTATGGTGGTGTACTGCTTACCGACAGCCTGGAAGCGTCCATTGCATTCATCAACGAATATGCACCGGAACATCTGGAGGTGCTGACTGCCGAGCCGTTTATCACGCTTAATAAGATCACGAACGCTGGCGAAATTCTACTGGGCAGCATGACCCCGATTCCAACGGCGAATTACTGCCTGGGCCTGAATGCTATTTTGCCGACAGGTGGATTTGCCCGCACTTTTTCTTCTGTAAGCGTACAGGACTTCCTGAAGCGCTCTGGTGTAGGCTATCTGTCTCGTGAAGGTTATGAGCGCTTGCAGGGCACAACGGTGACTTTGGCAGACTACGAGGGCTTCCCAGCCCACGCGATGTCGATTCGCAAACGCAATGAAATTATCGGGCTATGAGCGCGGATCTGCTTCAGCAAATCCAGCAGATGCAGTACAACGACAGGGGCGCAGCCGAAGCGCTCCTCGTCCGTTTTATTAGAGACACGTTTCCGCTTAATGTGGCATCGGTACAGTTAAACCCGTCGGCAGTCTCCCTCAACTCCTTCAACGGTTTCCTCACACTAACCGATGGTAAGCGCCTGTTCTTCAAAACCCACACCGAATCAGATAATATCATCGGGGAATACTATCGTGCGTCGGTGCTGGCGGATGCGGGTTACCCGGTGATTCAGCCAGTTTACAGTTCGACTGAGGCCGGCAAGCATCTACTCATCTATGAGGTAATCGAGTCGCCATCGGTGTTTGAGGTTGCCTGGGATATTGAGCTTGGCAACGCAGATTCGTTAGGGGGCCTTACTGCTGCACAGAATCAAGCGGATGATGACCTGCTTGATCTGTACAAGGCCACGCTACGGTCTCAGAAAGCCGCTGACGCCGCAAAGGAGCCAATTCACCAGCTATTCCACCATCGGCTTACAAAAGGGCGTCTGGAGCGATTCTACGGCCCACTGCCGGGCCAGCCGCTCTCTGATTCTATTCGGGTGGTGCTACCTGATGGGGAAACCACAATGCAAGCCATACGCAGGACCCGCTGGCTCGTCAACGGGCAGGCATACACCGACACCCTGGACGATATTATTGGCAGAGCGGTGCGTCTACTCGCGCCAGCCCAGGCGGGTCCGTCAGTCATTGGTCATGGTGACGCACACAACGGTAATGTGTTCTTTGAGCGCGATCCACAGGGCAGTCGATTATTATACTTTGATCCGGCATTTGCTGGCCGCCACCATCCGCTGCTCGATCTGACTAAGCCACTGTTCCACAATGTATTCGCCATGTGGATGTACTATCCGCAAGAAAAACGCGACGTGACCACCATTGAGCTAGTTCAAAACGGCAGCGATTGGATTGTGACGCATGATTATAGCTTGCCGCCTGTGCGCCATATGTTTCTTCGGAGTAAGCTAGATCGGGTGTTGGTGCCAACGTTACAGCTATTGCAAGCTGAGGGTGTGCTGCGTGAAGACTGGCGAGATTATCTTAAATGTGCGCTGTTCTGCTGCCCGTTCCTAACGATGAACCTGGCCGATGATAAACGCTTCCCACCGCCGATTACACTGCTGGGCCTTACGATGGCTGTTGAAATGGGCGCGGAAAGCCACGGTGAGCGCAGCCTGATTGACCGCGCTTTGGATGAAGTTTCACAACAGTTAGACAGTTAGATTGAAACGCCAAGTTTATCTGCTAGCGCCTGAAAGGTTGGGGAGCACTCCAGGAATGCAAATTTCATGGTATTTACAGTTACCTGCATACCGCCGATGCTGCGAATATACTCGACCGCAGACAGCAGGCTTTTGGCATTGATGACAATGGTCACAGCATACCAGCTTTGGCCATTGTCTGCGTCCGTTTTACTGTAAACCGGTGTAATTGATGGTCCCTGCAAACCACTTGTGATCTCGTTAGCTGTAACCTGATGGGCCACTGCCCTGGCTGATTCCCCGCGAATGTTGGCTGTAAGCTGATAGTAACGCTTACCCAACAGGGAAGCGTCCATGTACTCCAAGATCGTGCGAAGCGTTTCCAGCAGCGATGGGTTCGCACGAAGTGCATGGCGATTGCCGATCAAACAAGCTTGTGACGAAATGATAACTCCATCACTCAGTGATTTAAGGCGGTTCTCACGCAGGGTTGTTCCCGTTTGAGTAAGGTCAACCACTGCATCCGCATAGCCTAATGTGGGGGCAGCCTCAATTGCACCGTCCGCTTTGACAAGTGTAAAATGATGCAGCCCCTGCTCATGTAAAAACTGACGGGCAGAGCGGGTATAGGTGGTAGCAATGCGTAGGTTGCGATGCTGCTGCTCACGCAAATCAAGCGAAACATCCTTGAGGTCAAGCATGTTTTCCACATCAACCCACGCTTCCGGCACAGCGACTAACAGGCGGCAGTGCCCGTATTCAAGATCATCTTTAATAACGACAATGTTATCGTCACCGTATTCGTAAACCACATCTAGGCCGGTGATGCCAAGCGCTGCGGTGCCATCGGCCACTTTGTAAACGATGTCTTTTACACGTTGGAACATAACATCCAGGTTGGGTACAGACGGAATCGACCCGGTATACTGCCGTGTGTTCGGTTTCCAAACTTTCAGGCCGCTGTTTTGCAAAAAGCTCAGGGTGGGGTCAGCCAGTGCGCCTTTGCTAGGCAGCGCCATAATGATTGGGGGAGTCGTTGTCATTGGCTGCTTCCGTTCTGTTGCAAATCACGAATGAGGGCGTCTGCTTGGTTTATGGTGTAAACTCGATTGTTGTAGTGGATGTTGCCATCTACCCAGCTTAGTGTTGTTTGACCGTCAACCGTGTGTGATGCTTCTGCTGATACGACACTCACCGACATGCTAGCATCCCGTAGCATTTGAACCATTCGTACAGCGTCGGAGTGGTGTATGTTTTCGCCCATGAACACAATCGGCATCGAGCTATTGTTTTGTGAGGGTAACTGCCGTTCCAAAATAGCGCTAACGTCGTATACAAACCCGACAGCGGGCACATTTGCCGATGGACCAATGAACTGTACGAGGTCATCGTAGCGTCCACCGCCCCCAATGTGCTTATCGGCTGCGGTCACCATCTCGAAAGTCATCCCTGTGTAATAGTTCCAACTCCGTACCAGCCCCGGTTTTAGGGAAACAAGTGATAAGCTTGTCCCCATCTTTGCGGTGAGTGCCAGCGTTTGCTCAAGCCTGTCTATCTCTCGTTCAACGCTAGACGCTTGATTGTCAACGGTGTTTCTCAGCTTAGATAACGCCTCATCGGCGGTTCCCTCAATCGCCAGCCATTCATTCAAGTGGGATAGAGCGTCTGACAGTTGAGACCGTTGAGTTGTCCGTTGGCGCTTTTTAATCAACCGCCGTGTGATGTCCTGGCGGGTTCGGCCTCCCATGGTGCTTCCACTTTGAGTTGCATCTAGCATGGTATCCAGAATAGCACTCGCCTCAGCACTATTCTCGGTACCGGTGGCTTCTTCCACAATTGGATGCGTTATGAAGCGGTCAAACTTGTCGAGCACCTCATTCACAGTGATCGTTCCATTTGCCAAGTTGCCAACCTCATCGAATATGAAGCGTTTCACTCGATCATCCAATTTATACAAATCCACCAGGCTTTGAATAAGCCCCAGGTGCCCTAATTGGATGTTGACATCCGGCAACTCAGCGATTTGTGTTAGGCCAGTTATTGCCATATGTAAGATTTCTGCATCTGCGTACACTTTATCAGTCATGCCAAATAGTTCTGCGCCGACGGTCATGTGCTGATAGTTTTGAGTGCGCTGGCTGTAGTTATCCAGAAATACTGAGCCGTTGAACTGCCAGCGCACTGTTTGATTTCCTTGTGGGTAGCGTTGGGCATAACGCAAAGCAGCTAACGCCGTGAACTCTGGACGTAGGGCGAGCTGCTGGCCAAAACGATCAAACGTGAGTAAATTCGCTGCGATCTGATCACCAGCTTTATTCAGGAAGACATCCGCCTCGGCAATCGCGGGAACCTGGGTATGTTGGTAGCCAAAGCGGCGCATATGCTCGTAAAGATGGGTGGTCAGTTGTGTCAGCGGGCCACCTTCATAAATCATGACGAGGGGGGTCGGGTTAGCCAAAATTGTGTTCTGTCCTTTGGGATTTGTCGGACTTTACCAAAGACACATATCATAGCAGGGGAGTGGCGCTTGTGTAGATTAACCCTTTAGGATGATGGTTAGCGAGGGTTTTCGCTATTTTGGAGTATGTGTGCTATTTTTAATTCAAGGGTGAACCTTACCATGCGATGAGGAGTCAATTATGTTTTTTCGGAAATCGACATCTTGGATAGGGATGTTACTCATATTGAGTACACTGCTAGTTGCGTCAAATGTTCATGCAGAGATTGCTCAACAGGCAGTCTTCCAACGTCCTATATTGGTTGTCAACACCAGCTTTTTGAATGTACGCACCGGCCCCAGTGCGGAGTTTGCTGTGTTGGCGACTGTTGCTGGGGGCACTGAGTTATCTGTTGTGGGTACTGCTGGGGACGAAGTTTGGTATCAAGCGGTGCTGCCGAATGGTCAGGTGGGCTGGGTCAACGTTGGGTTCACAATCCCGCGTGGTGATTTTACAAATGTGCCCCTTGTGAGCGTTTCTGTTGGTAACGTTGCCAGTGTTACTCCCCAGGGGAATGTGCCAGTGGTCGTACCATCAGCCGGTGGCGTTTCAGTTGCGCCTGTTATCCCTGCTGATGTTGCACGAGCTGTGGTGATCGTGAATACAAGTGCCCTTAATGTCAGGGTCGGCCCTGGACCTCAGTTTCGTCAATTGTTTACGGCAGCTGGCGGCACCGAGTTCCCGGTTTTGGGGATCACGTCAGATGGCCTGTGGTACGGCGTTCAAACTTCGTCTGGACGAGGCTTTGTTAGCAGCGAGTTCGTTCTATTTCGGGGTGATGCCAACACGGTACCGATCATTGAGTACAGCACAGTACCTCAAAATCAGCGAACCATCGAAACACCTATTGTTGTGATTAACACAAGCTTCCTAAATGTGCGTAGCGGGCCGGGTGCACAGTTCACTCAAGTCTTCACTGCACGCGGCGGCGCGGAATTCCCTGTGTTAGGTCTTGCTTCTGATGGCATCTGGTATCTGGTGCAAACGCCAGTTGGCCAGGGATGGGTCAATAACGAGTTTGTTCTGTTTCGTGGCACGGCAGAAGTCGTACCTATTATAGAATTATCGAACGCAGGTGGAACCCTGGCGACGCCAACTGCATCTATCGGTTCATCTGTGCAGTTATATGCGGCCCCAGGCGTCAACTTTGGCCTGTTAGGGTCGGTTGTTGGTCCGGTTGAAGCCCCCATTGTGGCCCGTACACCCGACTTCGACTGGGTGCAGATTAACACTTCTGTGGGATTCGGTTGGGTTCTCGCTGATCAAGTCATCATACGTGGTGACGCGAATCTTATTCCAATTGTGAATAATTGACTTGGTATCGTGGCGGGGGCATCACAGAAAATGGTGCCCCTGTACATGTTGTGTACAGAGGAAATGACATGCGTATCATTTACGTTGAAGATAATCCGGCCAACGTTGCACTCGTTGAGCGTATATCTCACATGAATAATGATGAGCTTGTTACGTATGATACTCCACAAACCGCGCTTGAGGAAATCAATTCGGGTGAGTTCGATTTACTATTAATGGATATTAACCTGGGCGACCCTCACATGAACGGGCTAGATTTGACCCGGCTACTGCGCGAGAAGGGTGTCTCGGAACCCATTGTAATTATTACTGCACATGATGCTATGGGCTACCCGGATGCATTTCAATCAGCCGGTTTCGATGAATATGTTTTGAAACCCGTTTCAGTGCGTGGGATGATTGATCTCATTAATGCCTACAGAGATTAGGCTATTCTAGCGTTATGAGTTCAACTTGGCCTGATGTTGCGTCTTTCAAAGCGATGTTAAGGTTGTCTATCTGCAACAGGGGTAGCTCGAATTCAATCGTAACATCGACCTTAAATCCTTCAGTAATGATTTCCCCGTCAAAATCCTCAATTAGCCTGTGACTAATTTCATATAGGGCATAGGGTGTTTTTACAGTCAAATGCGCTTTCTCGACCTTCTCCTCTAATGGCAAAATGTCTAGCGCGGCACGGGTAGCATTACTGTATGCACGGACGAGACCGCCTGTACCGAGTTTTGTGCCACCAAAATAGCGACTAATAATAACGGCGATGTCGCCTATGTTACTCCCACGCAGTATTGATAGGACTGGAGGGCCAGATGTCCCACTCGGTTCTCCATCATCACTTAAACCCTCCGTTACACTGTTGCCGTGACCTACACGAAAGGCATAAACGTGGTGAGATGCGTCTGGCATCTCATCACGAACAGCCCCTACAAAGGATTTGGCTTTCTCCGCGCTGCCTGCCAAGCCAGCAGTGAAAACAAATCGTGACTTCTGCACAATGATCTCTCCGCGAACGGTGCCAGCAGGAATTTGATAGGACACAATCACTCGACCAAGCAAATTGGATCAAGCTCGATGAGTTCGCCAAACAACCATCCGCTTTGGCCCTCAAACGTACCTCGCCACCAAGTACCATCCTCGTTTTTTGCTTCTAACGGGACGAAAGTTCCCTCTGGTATAACGCCCAGTATGACCGAGTCGGTATTGGGTTCGCTGCGTAAATTGAGGTTCACCGTAATCTGTGCATCACACTCATCAGCAACACTAGCTGCTTCTGGTGTTGGTGTTTGGGAGGGAGGCACAAAGGCGCGGCGAGTTCGGGTCGGGGTCTCAGTCGCTATTGCCGTATAAGTTATTGATGGTGAGAGTGTGGCTTCGTCTGACACAGTCTGCGACCCTGCTGATGGTGTGCTGGCCTCTGTCAAATTTGATCCGCTCTGCAATCCTTGAGCAATTGGTGTCAATGTAGGCTGTGATAGAACGAACTGCGGAATCATCGGTATGGCGAAGAAGATCACGAAAAGGATGCCACCGGTGGTCAGTCCTAAAAGCCCACGCGACATAATGCGTTTGAACTCTTCCTGACGGCGTTCCAGTAGGAAGATAGCCGCACTGCTCAGGATGAGTACAGCAAGTGCGCTGGCCGTAATGAGCGTGGAGATTTGTAGGGTGCCGGGTTCAACACTAGCGAAACTAAGGCTTAGTGTGGCTGTGATAACGGCGATAAACAAATATATCTGGCCAGCACAGCCGACTCGGACCTTTTTTTGGATGGTCTGCACAATACCTACAATGATGAACAGCGCAATTGTAACTGCTGTAACTATAGACAACGGGAATTCCATATTGAGTATCCTATTGTGATGCTTTTCCCCATTGTACTACGAGTTTTGCATTGCAATAGTTGCGTCTCACTCTAACGCTACCACAAGTGATAAAGGATATTATCACTGAGTAATCTTGAGGCCGCTGCTGCACTCTGCCTGCTAACTACTTCACATCTTGGTATTATGGTTCGGTGAGGACAAGCAGGGGGTGGGTACAAAGCAACAGGATGCTGTTATCAGCATCCTGTGTGTAGATTGCCCCATAGGGGACTCGAACCCCTGTTTTAGCCTTGAGAGGGCTACGTCCTAGGCCACTAGACGAATGGGACCCAACTTTTGAAATGGTAGCACCCGGCCATTGCACCGTCAAGGCGTGGATACGGCCTCATGTATTTTGAAGTGAGCGGGCCATGTGGTCAAGTACTGTTGGAAGCAATCGTCAGATTGTGTAAATTCTCCCAGATAATGCCCTCGCCCAGTCTCGACTTGACCCGCTAATGTAGGGGCGACAAACGTCAGCGTGAGCAGCCGCACGATTGGAGTCGGTCATCGCTTAGCCTACCCAAAGCGCTAGTCATAACGCCCCTGCTTCAAAACACGTTCGATTTGCCGTTCTGCATCGCGCTTAGCTTTTGTTTGACGTTTGTCGTAAAGCTTTTTACCGCGTGCCAGCCCGATTTCGAGTTTAGCCCGCCCACGCTTCAGGTAAAGCTTTGTCGGAATGGCAGTGTACGTGTTCTCGCGGATCCAGTCTGTGACCTGGATAATTTCGCGTTTGTGCAGCAGCAATTTCCTGGGGCGCAGCGGGTCATCATGCCCGAACATGCTCGCTTGCTCGTACAGCGCGATGTGCATACCCATTACCCATAACTCCCCCTTTTTCTCTTGAACAAAGGCCTCGCGCAAGTTGACGTGCCCAGCACGAATCGACTTAATCTCTGACCCCATCAACACCAGTCCAGCTTCATAGGTATCGCTGATGTCGAATTCGTGAAACGCCTTCCGATTCTTGGATACAATTTTTATGCCATCGCTCATTCTGTTACCTCCTCATTCAGTATAGCAGCCAGGTAGCGAACAGCCTCTCCCAGCTCAACGTCGCGGCCATTTTCATCGGGAATCATGGTGATGTCTGGTGTGAGGCCCACACCAGATATTTGACTCCGGTCAGGGGTTAGCCATTCGGCAGATGTGACATGAATGGATGATTCATCTGACAAACGGAAGATCTGCTGCACAGTTCCCTTACCAAATGTTTGCTGGCCAATTAGTACACCACGACCTCGGTCACGGATAGCACCAGCGACAAGCTCCGCTGCACTGGCTGTGCCTCCGTTAACCAACACAACAATAGGAATATCGCCAATATCTGCTCCGTCATCAGCCTCGAAAGTTCTCTCGTCATCAATGCTTTGCTCATATAAGACAACTCCACCATCCAGGAATTGACTGGCTACATCAATCGACTCTTGCAACAAGCCCCCGCTGTTGTCGCGCACATCCAGTATGAGGGCTTCCATGTCTGCCGCGCTAAGCTCTTCCAATGCTGCTTCGAGTTCATCAGGTGTGCGATTTGTAAATCGTATCACCTGCACATAACCAATACGATTATCCTGATTCGTAACACGCCAAACGACAGAGGGTACATTGATAACACCAAAAGGAATGAATACTGTCGTCTCCTCATCGTCCCGGCGGTAGGTGATGTCAACACCACTGTTCCGCTTAACTTCACCGCGTAGGGTCTGATCTAGCACATCCTGGCGTATCGTGAAGCTGACCGGTTCGTCATTAATCGCCACCAAAATATCACCCTCTAATAATCCGGCTTCTGTTGCAGGACTATCCTCAAATGGATAAATGAGCAATTCACCTGCTTCAGAACGTTGAATTTGCACACCAATGCCGCCATAAGTACCTGCCAACACGTCTGATTCGCTTTGAGCTACGGGCGGATCAATAAAGAAAGTGTAGCGGTCACCAAGGGTATCTAGCATGCCGCGGACAGCGCCATATTGACGTTCTGCATAGGATGGTTGTTCGCGCAAATAATACGCATCAAGAAGCGCTTGCACCTCGTCTAGCAATTGATATTGGTCATCATCGGGGGAGAGCGGCGACGCAAGCGCTGAAAATCCACCGAGGTCACGAACGATAACTCCGGCACCAAACGCAACCGCGATTGAGAACCCATACATCACACCCCACAGGATGGAGCGAAGCAAACTAGCGCGGCTCTGCCTATCATTGCTCATTTGATTCACCTTCGTTTTTTATGTCATGCATACATAATAATGAGGCTGTTATCAGCAGTCAGCTAAAAAAAGCATCATTGTTTCATTCTATACTTTGTTTTCGTGTCGGCGTTAATAAAACTTGTGAGATTTACATTGCTCGTCCGACCCAATGTCCGAATTCTATCACAACGTGCTAAAATCCAGATGTTACTATACTTGCCTTTTATACCGATGATGTTTGAGGCCGAGCAATGCTATGAAACACAATCCTCCGCTAGTCTTGGTCGCTGATGATGAACACTCAGCAGCGACCATGCTTAAACACATTTTTGAACGTGAGCATTTCCAGGTGCAAATTGCCCAGGATGGGCCGAGTGCCTTGGAAATGTCACAACGAATTATCCCAGACTTGATTATTCTGGACATCATGATGCCTAACATGAACGGGTTTGAAGTGCTTGAGCAACTCCGTGAAAATCAAGAAACGGTTGGCATTCCTACCATCATCGTATCAGCACGTCATAAAGAACCCCATGAAGTAGCAAAGGGATTAAATATTGGGGCCGACGATTACATGGCAAAACCCTTTGCCCCCCAAGAGCTTGTGGCTCGCGCAAAGAGCAAACTGCGTGCGAAAGAACTTGAAGAAGCGCTGCAAAAACGAACGCAAGAGCTAGAGGCCCTGCTGCGCGTTAGTGAACAGCTAAACAAGCACCTTGAAGCCGAAGAAATTCTGTCACTCAT
Source organism: Anaerolineae bacterium (assembly GCA_034437575.1). Lineage (GTDB taxonomy): Bacteria > Chloroflexota > Anaerolineae > Aggregatilineales > Phototrophicaceae > DAOTTY01. Next base: position 85,707 of record DAOTTY010000081.1, read on the forward strand.
TATCAAACTGACCCGTGATTTGCTCACAACTGACCTGGCGCTAATTTGCCGATTTGATGGTAATGGCAATTTGGTGACATTCAGCGCTCACATAAACGATGACGACGTGCAACATGAACCAGATGATTTTGAAGCACATGCGCTTGAGTTGCAAAACATGCTTCTACAGCTGAGTCCAGGGCAAGTTGAGGAAGCGACCTGGATAAATCTGCCGCACTCAATGGTTGTGGCGCTATCGCACGCTGACCAAACTCTGGGTGCGCTCCTCATTGCGAATAATAGCAATGTGTACGATGAGAGTGAGAAAATGCTGCTGATGGGTATTGGGCGACAAGCTGGTATGGCTTTGCACAACGCCGAGCTATATGAGATTCAGCTGAACTACGCCCTGCACCTGGAGGATATGGTTAATCAACGTACAGAGGAACTCAAGGCCACCCAGCAAATGCTTTTACGCTCTGAGAAACTCGCTTCAATTGGACATCTTGCCGCAAATATCGCTCACGAGATCAACAACCCCCTTCAGCCAATACGGCTCAACCTGGAATTCCTCCTGGACGATGCTGATTCTGGCCAACCTATTGACCACGAACTGGTTCGCATGACGCAAGGTAGTGTCGAACGCATCAGCCGCATCGTGCGGCAACTGCTAGAGTTTACTAAAACTGGCAAAAGCGACGCCTTTGCTACCGTTGATATTCAGGATGTCCTGAGGGGTGTTATTAAGCTCAACAAGCGTGCCTTCCAGCGCGACGGGATCACGATAAAAGTTGATATGGAACCCATCCCAACAACACTGGCCAACAAAGACCAGCTTGAGCAGGTATTCATGAATTTACTGATTAATGCTAAGGGGGCTATGGTCGATGGAGGTGAGATGGAAATTCGTGTGTGGCACGAGGTCGATAAAATTCGCGTGCAATTCAAGGATACTGGATCAGGTATCCCAGAAGATATGCTTGATAAAATCTTTGACCCATTTGTTTCGACAAAACCGGATGGGACGGGCCTGGGCCTGTTCGTAACCTACAGCATTATCGAAAGCCACCAGGGCCACATCGATGTGAGAAGCAAAGTAGGGGCAGGCACTACGTTCACTGTAACCCTACCCGTGTTAACGATGTCAGATCAGATACCTACTGGATAGGTTGCCAGGATAACTGAAACCGCCGGTCGTTCAAACCGCCATCGCGATAAGCAAAGAAAGTGTCAATCGGGGTGGCAATTGAACGAAACACCTCATCATTCTCACACTGGTACAAAGTGATCCCCACAAGGCGAGTGCCCTCCGGCGGCTCAATTTCAGACTCGGCAAAGGTTGTCATTGCCTCATTGAGTGCCTCCTGGCGGTTTGTAATGGCCTCAGTGCAGATATTGATTAGAAACGCCTCGCCAGATTCGGTCTCGATCACACTGGTTGGTCTAGCTTCATTGAGAGTGAAATCGCTAAATACATCTGCAAGAGAAACCGTCTCGGACGTTGTTGGTAAGGGTGTGTTGGTTAATGTGGGCGCTGGTGTGTCTGTCACAGTCGGTTCCTGAGTTGGCGTATCTGTCGGAGATGATGTTTCAGTTGCGGTCGGTTCGTCAGTTGTTTCTTCTGTCTCAGCAATATCCTCTATGGCAGATACAGTGGCCGCTTCTTCTGTTTCGTCATCCATTTCTTGTACGGTGGCGTCCTCGGTCGGTTCGCTGGTGGCACCATCCGGTTCTGTTAGGTTTCCCGTTGAAGTTACATCGGTTTCATCCACCTCTGTAACAACTTCTTCGGTTTGTTCCTCTATAATTTCAGTGGCATCTTCCGTTGCTTCGATTGTTTCTTCAATAGCATCATCGGTTGGTTCGGTAGGTGCTTCTGTAGCCTCATCTGTGCCAACAATCGCCCCGGTTACAGCATCATCAGTTTCAGTGGCCACCTGTGCTGATTCTGCCTCTGCCGTGATGTCACCCTGTGGCACCCCCAAACCTAAGGGCGTTTCAGTGGGGTTAGCTTGCGCCACCGCTTGAGTTGTGGCAGGTGGTGCAACCGAACTGCCCTGATTGCGAAACGCTAACCACAGCACAAATACAATCAGGGCAACGCCCAACAGAGTCGCCAATGCAAGCGGCAGCACAAGATTGCGCTTACCCTCTGCCTCAATGTCCAAATCATCGTCCAAATCGAGGTCATCGTCGAAGCTGCTATCGTCCAAATCAGTGTCAGGCTGGTAGGAAGGTTCGGCAACAGGGCTGCCAGGGGCCAGGGGCCGGATGCGCTTGATGCCCGTGCCTATTTCGCCTGTTGGTGAGGGGGCTGTTGGCTGCAACTCATCAATCTCGGCCAACATTTCATCAACCTGTGGATACTGTGGATCCAGTTCTTTAATCTGCCGGAGCGCTCGACGTGCATCTGTGGGATTATCTACTGCATGAGCGTAAACCCACCACACATCAGGGTTATCAGCTTCGCTTTCTAACATGGGTTCCAAGAGCTGTCGCGCTTCGTCAATACGATTTGCCTCAATGAGTTCATAAGCCTCACTAAGTGCTTCATTCGTGGCAGTCACCATGTTTATGTCTTTCCTAACTCATGAAAGCATGTAGATGTTTCAGTGCAGTGTACAACGTTGCCCGCGCCCTCGCAATAAAACGAAACAGGCTCACATCATGACGTGAGCCTGTTTTTGCCCTGAAGAGGACTCGAACCTCCACCCCGTTAAGGACACGGCCCTCAACCGTGCGCGTCTGCCAATTCCGCCATCAGGGCGTTACAATATGAACAGTATATATAGGATTGGGCGCGTGTCAACTATGCGGCATGGCCATCGAAAACAGAAAGGACCCGTTTATGCGGATCGCGCTAGACGCGATGGGAACCGATACACACCCTCGGCCTGATGTTGCGGGAGGTGTGCTGGCTGCACGTATGTTCGGTGGAACGATCATTCTGGTTGGGGATGAACAGGCAGTTCAAGCGGAGCTGTCCACATACGACACAACTGACTTACACATTGAGATACACCATGCCAATGAAGCTGTCACCATGACGGACAAACCCAATGAAGTGCTTCGCGGCAAGAAGCAGTCATCTATACACATTGGCACGCAACTCGTTGCAGACGGTGAGGCAGACGCATTTGTGACCGCAGGCAACACTGGGGCAGCCCTGGCCATTTCGATGTTCACAGTTAAGCGCATCGAAGGCGTCAAACGCCCGGCAATCACCGCTGTTGGTGAACTGAATGGGAGTTTGGTCACCATCATTGACGTGGGCGCAAACACAGATACTAAATTGGATTGGCTCCAACAGTTTGCCCTGATGGGCCATGTTTACGCTGAACAGGTCCTCCAGGTGAAGCAGCCGCGTGTTGGCTTGCTGGCAAACGGCACTGAAGGCACAAAAGGCAATCAACTCGTGCGTGATGCCAATCCTGTTTTTCAGAACATGCCTATCAACTTCGTTGGTAACATTGAACCTGGGGACATTTTTGAAGGCAAAGTTGATGTTGTTGTGACGGATGGGTATGTGGGTAACATCCTGCTAAAAACATTTGAGGCCACAATGTCATCGTTGGGCAAGATACTGCGGCGTGAACTTACAGTAGATTGGCGCGCAAAGCTCGGTGCGTGGCTGTTGCGGCCTTATCTGCACACAAGCATTCGGCAATTAGACCCCACACAGTACGGTGGTGCCCCGTTGCTGGGCCTTAATGGCATTGTCATCATCACTCATGGTGGCGCGTCTGCTGAGGTCATACGGGACTCAGTCGGTCAGGCACGGAAGGCGGTTCAGGCTGATGTCATCAGAAAAACGGCACAGGGGTTGATGGAACTGAACCAGGGTAAATCGGAATGAGATTAGTAGACGAGCGTGGCAGGCCACGTGTCGTAGTGACTGGCATGGGCGCAGTTACCCCACATGGTGACGCACAACAAACCTGGGTCAATCTCTTACAGGCGCAGTCAGCCATTACCCGCATTGAACAAGATTGGGCTACTCATGTGCCCGTAGGCATCGCCGGGCAGGCGTATGACTTTGACCCGCTGGTCTATCTTTCCAAAAAGGAGGTGCGGCGTGTGCCACGCCCGTCACAATTTGCAATAGCTGCTGTGCAAATGGCCCTTGATGACAGCGGCTTGGATTTAGACGATGTTGAGCATGAGCGCGTGGGAGTCGTGATGGGTACGACAATGGGGCCACACTTGCTTGCGGAGGAGATGACCACCCGATACCGCCAGAATAATCACAAGCGTCCTAATCCTGTGTTGTTCGCAAATTGCCTGCCCAATATGCCTGCTCATTACATCAGTGAGCGCCTGCGAGCTTATGGCCCACAAATGACACCCATTGCAGCATGTGCAACCGGGACACAGGCAATTGGCGATGGTGTTGAGTTGATCCGCACAAGACGTGCCGATGTTGTTTTCGCAGGTGCCACAGAAGCGATTATCCAGGATTACATCATTGCGGGCTTTGCTTCCATCGAGGCACTGGCAACTGGCTATGAGCAAGACCCAACCGCAGCCAGCCGCCCCTTTGACGCTGACCGCTCCGGCTTCGTACTAAGTGAAGGATGTGCCCTGCTCGTACTGGAAACGCTAGAACACGCCTTAGGGCGCGATGCTGCCATCTATGCGGAGGTGCTGGGCCATGCCAGTTCATCTGATGCATACCACATTGCTGCCATTGACCCGGACGCCAGCGGAATGATCCGCAGTATGCGGTGGGCACTTGCGGATGCACGCTTGGTGCCAAATCAGATTGGTTACATCAATTCGCACGGTTCATCAACCGAGCCGAATGACCGTCTAGAAACTTTGGCCATCAAACAGATATGGGGCGAAGATGCTTACACAACTCCTATAAGTTCCACCAAAAGTATGTTGGGCCATGCTATGGCCGCTGCGGGCGCGATTGAAGCAATTGCCAGCCTTCAAGCGCTGAATACCCATATACTTCCGCCCACAATTAACTACCAAACAGCCGATCCAACCTGCGACCTGGATTATGTCCCTAACGAGGCCCGCAGCGTGCAGCCCATGACGGCTGTGCTGTCGGCTAATTTTGGCCTGGGTGGGCAAAATGCAACCGTCATCTTCGGCAAAGTCTAATCCTTGCGACCACACGCTCAAAGGTTACAATATAGTTACGAACGTTTTTCAGTCAGCACAGGTACAACAACATGCCACAAAGCATAACCATTGTCGGCGGAGGTCTCGCCGGGTCAGAAGCAGCATGGCAGCTTGCAGAGCGTGGTTTTGCAGTCAGGCTGTACGAAATGCGGCCCAGGCGTGAAACCGGCGCTCACGTCACTGGCCAACTTGGGGAATTAGTTTGCAGTAACTCGCTAGGTTCTAAGCTAGCTGACCGAGCAACCGGTGTGCTACAAAACGAACTCCGTTCGCTGCGGTCACTGCTGATTAACGTCGCGGATCAGACAGCCGTACCTGCCGGGGGTGCCCTCGCTGTTGACCGTAAGCTATTTGCAGAAAAGGTCACGCATCATCTCGAAGCCCACCCGAATATCGAGGTTATCCGCGAAGAAGTGACTGATATTCCTGATGGCCCGACGATTGTCGCAACGGGTCCACTCACCGCAGACAAACTCGCTCAGGCTATCGCTAAATTGAGCGACGAGGAGTACCTGTACTTCTATGATGCCATTTCACCCATTGTGACGCATGAAAGTATTAACATGGACGTTGCTTTCTTCGCTAACCGCTATGGACATGGCGATGTTGAAGGTGAAGCGGGTGATTACATCAATTGCCCGATGACCCGCGACGAATACGAACATTTTGTTAATACACTACTCGCCGCTGAGACGATCCAATTAAGAAGTTTTGAGGAGGAAGACCCGGTTTTCTTTGAGCGGTGTATGCCGGTTGAGCAGATTGCAGCGCGTGGATTTGAGTCGTTGGCATTTGGCCCGATGCGTCCGGTTGGCTTGACTGACCCTCGCACAGGTAAACGTCCTTATGCCGTTGTCCAGCTTCGCCGGGATAACATCGCTGGCAGTCTTTACAATCTGGTCGGCTTTCAGACGAATATTCGTTACGGGCAACAAAAAACCATCTTGCAGCTCATTCCAGGTCTCGAAAACGCGGACTTTATCCGGTTTGGGCAAATGCACCGTAATACCTTCTTGAACTCCCCATCCATGCTGGAACCCACTATGCGCTACCGTGGGCGCGAAGACCTGTATTTCGCCGGGCAGATTACCGGAGTTGAGGGGTATGTAGGCAATGTTGCCACCGGGTTATTTGCCGCGCTCAACCTGGCACGCCACCTCAAGGGTGAATCGACGTGGGTGCTGCCACAAACCACCATGCTTGGCGCACTGTGCCATTACGTCACCCATGCAGAGGCCAAGTACTTCCAGCCAATGAAGGCAAATTTTGGTATACTGCCCGAATTGCCGCAGCGCATCAAGAGCAAACGTGAACGCTATGCTGCCTATGCCGAACGTGCCCGAAATGACATGCAGGCATCCATCAGCACACATGCGGACGGTTACCTGACGCCTTTTGTATCTGAACCCATAACACACCAAGAATAAGATAAATCTATGTTAACGAACCGCACAACGCCGATCCGGCGTGCAGACCGCCTGGATCGGCTCCCCCCCTACGTATTTGTTACAATTTCGCAGAACGTACAACGCCTGACGGTTGCCGGGCACGACATTGTCCGCTTTGATATTGGTAACCCGGATATGCCCCCGCCGCAGCATGTGATCGACACGCTGTCCAAAGTTGCCAGCCAGCCTGACCAACACGGTTATGCCGGGTATCGCGGCATCGCGGCCTTTCGTCAGGCCGTAGCCGGTCACTACCAACGTCGTTTTGGTGTAACGCTCGATCCTGAAACCGAGGTGCTGCCGCTGATTGGTAGCAAAGAGGGCATTGTAAACCTGATGCTGGCATATGTTGATGGGGACACGGTTGTGCTAGTGCCAGAAATCGGCTATCCAGCCTATGAAATGGGTGCCCGGCTCGCTGGTGGCACCGTTCGTTATGTCCCCATGCCACCCGATAACGGCTACCTGCTGGATGTCACACAAATCAACCCAGAGGACATCCAACAGGCACAAATGTTATGGGTTAATTACCCGAATAACCCAACCGGTGCTATTGCCAACCTCGCTTTTTATGAGCAGTTGGTTGCGTTCTGTGGCGAAAACGGTATCTTGCTGGCGTCAGATAACCCCTATGCTGAAGTCCTTTATGATGACACAACCGGGCTGAGTGCCTTACAGGCTGACCCTGATAAAACTTGCACCGTCGAATTCATGTCGTTTTCCAAATCCTACAACATGGCCGGATGGCGTCTGGGTGCGGCTGTCGGCAATGCGGATGTACTCAAGAACCTGTTGCACGTCAAAAGCAATATGGATAGCGGTCACTTTAAGGCGATCTATCACGCAGGCATTGCTGCACTGGAGCAAACCGACCCCGCGTGGATAGCAGAGCGCAACGCGATCTATCAGCAGCGCCGCGACTTGATTATGAACGCACTGCCGGATGTGGGCCTAAAGGCGGAAAAGCCTGCTGGTGCCATGTATGTTTGGGCGCAAGTGATGGATGGTAACGCCGAACAGTATGTCATGGATGCACTCAAGGTAGCGCATGTGTCCCTAGCCCCTGGTATTGCCTATGGCCCCGGTGGTGCAGGCTACATTCGCCTGAGTGTAGGAGTGCCTAATGAACGTTTGCAAGCGGGTTTTGACCGACTGAAAACATGGTATATGAAGCGGTAGCCTATGACCAACTACTTTGAAACTGAATTAGTGCCCGAACGTGCCTTCCTGGTTGGCATCGAAATTCGTGGCACCCGGTCTCCGCTGATGATTGAGGACTCACTGGAAGAACTGGCTCTTCTAGCCGACACGGCTGGCCTTGATGTTGTAGGAGAGGCCATGCAGCGCCTGCACAGCGTTGACCCAGCCACATACATCGGCTCCGGTAAGGTGAACGAAATCCGCGAAGCGGTTACAGCGCTCGATGCCCAGGTAATTGTTTTCGATGATGAACTATCACCACGACACCAGCGTGAACTTGAAAAACGCTTTGGCGAAAACGTCCGCGTGGTTGACCGCTCTGTGCTGATCCTCGATATTTTCGCCCAACACGCCCGCACCCACGAAGGGTCTTTACAGGTGGAGCTGGCCCAATACGAATATCGCTTACCTCGCCTGACACGCCAATGGTCGCACCTTGCTCGGCAGGCTGGCGGCGGCGGCGCTCGTGGTGGTTCTGGTGGCGTGGGCCTGCGCGGCCCCGGTGAAACTCAGCTTGAGGCTGACCGCCGTGAAATCCGCGATAAGATTGATAAACTCAAAGAAAGCTTGGAAGGCGTCCGCATTCACCGAGAAACCCACCGGCGCAAGCGGCGTAAATCGGGCATCCCGGTTGTTGCACTGGTGGGCTACACCAACGCAGGAAAGTCAACACTCTTGCAAGCCCTCACAGGCGCTAAAACATACGTGGCAGATCAGCTATTCGCCACGCTAGACCCGCTGACCCGCAAAACAGAGCTGCCGTCTGGCCGCAACATGCTTTTATCAGACACAGTGGGATTCATCCAAAAGCTGCCCACGACCTTAATCGCGGCATTTCGCGCAACATTGGAAGAAGCCAAAGAAGCCACGCTGGTGCTGCATGTTGTAGATGCATCCCATGCCAACGTTATTGAGCACATCGAAACGGTCGAGGATACACTGGCTGAGATTGACCTCCCGGACGTTCGGCGCATCCTGGTATGGAACAAAGCCGACCTGTGGCACGAAAGTGTGCCCCCAGCACTGCCGCCAGACATCGCCCTGGGCTATGAACGTGACGTGCTAATCTCTGCCCAAACGGGACAGGGCTTAGATGAACTTCTTCAAGCAATAGAGGACGTGCTGGCTGCGTCAATGTACCGGCTGCGCTTGCTGATTCCATACTCAGAAGGACAGATCGTATCCCTGCTGTATGACTTAGCCACTGTGGAGGCACAAGAACACATAGCAGATGGTGTTTGCATGACGGTGCAGGTTCCGGCTTCACTTTACGAACGTATCGCCCAATTTCAAATTCTGGAGTAAACCATGCGTGGCTATCTAGACACATCAAAAACACTCTATCGTTTCATCGTCTTTGTATCAGAGACACTGGCTGCCCGCCGTGGCCTGTTACCACTGATTGGTATCGGGATGACCATTGTTGGGTTCACCTTGCTTATTGTGGACGTGTTTGCTGCTCATTGGGTGATTGAGCTGGCGGGGGTGCTGTTCCAGGGACTCGGTATCATCATTGCGCTCATCGGGTTATTGCTGATTGAACCGCTGGGGCCAGCGCAACCCTATCACCGAGAATAGATCATTTTGGTTCATTATCGTACTGTCAACACACCGGCGGATATGGAACGAGTGGTTGACCTGGAAATCGCAATCTGGGGCGTCGGTGATCGAGATGCTTTTGCTCCCCACCTGATGTGCCTGCTGCCCATAAACGGTGGCGCTGTTATAGTGGCTGAGGCAGACGAAGAGTTCGTCGGGTTTTGTGCATCAATCCCCGCGCTGCGCGACGGCATACCCATGTTATGGTCGTTCATGGCGGGAGTGCATCCCAGCTATCAGGGTCAGGGCATTGGTTATGCACTCAAGCATTATCAGCGCCAGTGGGCAGCCGACAACGGCTTCTCACAAATCCACTGGACGTTTGACCCACTCAAAAGCCGCAATGCCAACTTTAACTTGAACCTGTTGGGAGCAGTCGGTTATCGCTATCACCCCAATCTCTATGGTCGGATGGTTGATGCCATCAATGTTCATCCACTCCCATCAGATCGCTTAGAGGTTTGCTGGAATGTTACCGATAAGACGCAAGACAAAACCATCGAGGCTAATGTGAGCCATGATGATGTCCTCATGTTGGTTGACCGCCCGACAACGAACTGTGAAACATCCCTGGTAGATACTCTACCGCCGTATGTCGGTATTCAATCGCCACCCGCTGCGGCAGCAAACTTGGAATCCTGGCAAAGCAAGATGAGGCATGCTTTTTTGTATGCCTTTGCACACGGTTTCCGCGTGCGCCGTTACGTCCAGGACGATGCAGCAAGTTATTACCTGCTGCATCGGGTGGGCTAACGCATTACTGTGGACTGACGTTGGCTGTCCAGAGCAACATAGTAAATGTCTGGGCTGAAGATCGTGTGTGCGAACAGGGTCATGTCTGGTGAAATTGAGAGGCCCGCGATTGGCGCTGCAAGGTCTGTGTATACAACGATTTCCACCTCATCATTGGTGCAGCCACCGTTCTCGCGGCACTCCTGCGGGTCTACACGCCCAATCACACCCCGTGTACCCAGTGAATATGAAATGTACAACAGGTTATCTGGCCCCATAGTAATACCCGTTGTACTCTGTAAACCACTCACAAGGGGTTGTACCTTGTCGGTCTCGGTTGCATCAATAGGGCCACCCTCGTCGATGATCTCAGCGTCAATCCACTCAATAGCGCGGCGGGCACTTCCGTTATTTGCAACATAAACCGCAGTATCGTCTGCCACAATGCCCGCAGGTGAACGGAACCCACTGGCTACCTCAGTAACCTCACCTTCACGATCAATCAAAACAATGTTATTCCCCAACAAGTTTGTGATTATGAATCGTTCATCGAAGTCATCAATGCCCCACGGCCCGTTAAGTTCTGATGCCACGGTTTGCGTTGCACCCTGGTTCTGAATCAGAATCAACTCATTTGTTTGGAAATCGGGCACCCACAAGTTTAGGAATCCGTTTTCATCATCTTCTGCATACAATGTGTGTGCGTTGCGAACTCCCCAGATGTACGTCGCTGTGACACCCGTTTCAGCATCAATCTCGTAGAGCGTCCAGTCACCATTGCAAGACACGTATAAGTTACCATTGTGCCAGAAGATGCCGTTGGGCCGTTGCACGTTGCCAGACAGAATACGCAGGTCTGACTGAATAAAGGGTTCATCAATGACAACGGAGGTAACTGGCGTAACCTGAGCGTTTGACGCTGCTGTCTCGTTTGTCTTTGCTGTAGGTGTGGGTGTTTTAGAGGGTAACGGGTCGCCATCTTGAGCAAAGCTGAAGCCGCTGAAGCCCGTTGCGGTTGTCATCCCAACCAGGGCAACCACGATGAAGAGAAATCGCACAGAGGTTTGAAGGGGCATTTATTCAGTCCATGTCGTAAACTAAGGTACTACGATGTATCAGTAGTCATCATACCGTCTAGCATAGCAGGAATCGAGACAAAAAACGCTGTCCCGCGCCCCTCAGCACTTTCTAACCAAACTCGTCCCTCGTGGTTCTCAACAACAGTTTTCACCAGATGCAAACCCAATCCTGTACCACTAATATGTTCAGCTCCTTTTTGATTAGCACGGAAGAAACTTTCAAATACTCGTGTCTGATCTTCTTGGGGAATACCGATACCGTTGTCATGCACTTCAAAGATCACATAATTGCCGTCTAGGTACACGCCCAAACGAACCTCACCCTGTGCTGGAGTGAACTTTATCGCGTTCTCTACCAGGTTGCTAATGGCCCGTTCAAGTTGGCCAGAATCGCCCGAAAGCAGTGGTAGTTCGTTCGGAATCTGTGCTGTGAGGGCAATCTGTTTGTTGGATGCCATCTCGGTCATGTCCGCGATCACATTCCGTAAAACATGATCGGGTCGGCAAGTTTGGAAAGCCTTTTTGCCAGTGCGTATCCGTTCCATATCCAAAACCCCGCCGATGATTCGATACATGCGATTGAGCTGCTTTTCGATCACCTTTGTTGAATGCATCAGTTCCGCGTCAGGGGCGTTCTCAAGGGCATCGGAAAGCAAGTCAACATGCGCCATTGCCGCCTGTAATGGGTTTTTGAGGTCGTGGCTGGTCATCCGAACCATTTCGCTCTTGAGGCGGTCATATTCTTTGAGTTGCGTCACGTCATTCAGTACCGCTACCCATCCCTCAATGCCATCGTCATCACCAGGATACCCTAATGAAGTCAGGTGTGTAACATATACACTTTCCTCAATCACAACTTCGTAGGAGAAGGTGCGAGAATGGCGTACCTGTCGGTACGTTTGCAAATAGCTTTTCGGCAGCACATCCGCTGGCAAAATTTCTGTGATCGGCTGCGAAATATACTTCAATGGGGGGAACAAACGCTCCGCAGCAGCATTAGCGAAGATCAACTCCAGCTTGCGATTAACCGCAATGACCGGATTTTCAGTGCTGGCCAACAGGGTTTCAAATTGGTTTCGCGCTTGCTCAATCTGTTGCGTGAGCAAATTCTGACTGTTAAACAATTCACCGTGGATGATCGCAATAGTGACCTGCACCCCCAACATCTCAAGTAGGTAAACGTCCTCTGCACCAAAGGTGCGCCCATGCCGTCCAGATACCACCATCAAGGCACCAATCGCGTCTTTACCAGAAATCAGTGGGACGCACGCGACTGAACCGAATGTTTCGGTCGAAAGTGGTAAATCGCTGAGTTTGTGCCAATCCTGTGAGTAGTTTCCTAATCGAATGGGGCGTTTTGTGTCGATCACAGCCCCGGCAACACCTTCATGAGGAGGTAACACAATACCCTTAAACTGCTCCGGGAAACCATACACGGCTGCCAGGCGAATGCGATCCAATTCCTTCAAAAAGATAGCCACACCATCCGCTTTTAGCCATTGGCCTGCCTGCTCAGCAATTTGCACCAATGCGCTCTCAACTGTGATCTGACTCGTGATCGCAAGGCTCATGCTGTGCATCGCTTCTACCTGAGAGTTGCGTTCACGTAGTGGCAGAATGATTTCTTGATGCAAAAAGGCAATCCCCAACAGCACCACTGCACCAGAACTCACCATAATAGACAGCGTCAACGTTTGCAGGGTTGGGTTCATCAAACTGATCCCCTGACCAATCGTGAAGGTCACCAACCCCAAACGCAGGCTCAAATGGGGGATGCGGGCACGGTAACGCCACAGCAGTTGAATTGCTGTACCGTTGAAGATCACGAAAATAATTGCATGTAGGCGAAAAGTCGTATTCAGGTTCGACAGGCTGTAATCCATAAATTGGCTCGTGCTTGCAATCATGAATTGGTAAATCAACAAGGCTGCCAACCCAACAAGTACGATTAGCCGGAACCGCGATGTGTGTACACTGACTGAGGAAGCGGTTACCGCGTAAAGTGAGAGACTCGCCGCAGAAAAGCCGATCTGCATCATGTTTACGGCAACCCGTTCAAACGCGACACCCTGCCCTAACACAACAAAGCTAACTGATAGCAACGACCCCGTACTCCACAACGTTACCGCAAACAGGAACATCGCAAAAAACTGATTCTGTATCTTATACCGATCATGCCACAAGATAATCATCAGGAACCCCAGCGCCATCACCAGGGTTACTGCATTGACCATCAACGCGGCGCTGTAGAAGCTAGGCATTGGCGTTAACTATCACTGTCGGCTTGCTTTTCAAACCGATACCCCACACGGTGTTCCGTTAAAATGTAGATCGGGTTGGCCGGTTCTGGCTCAATCTTCCGGCGTAGTTGGCTAATGTACACACGCGGGTAGTAGATGTCATCAATGTACTCTTTACCCCACACCTGCTCAAGCAGTTCGCGCTGCGTAACGACATGACCGGCATGATCTAACAATACCGCCAGCAGCTTAAATTCGGTCGGTGTCAGGTGGATTTTGCGGCCTTCCACATGAACATGACGCCGCTGCAAGTCCACGCTCAGGTAACCATCATCATAACCCTGTTCTGTTTCGTTATTAGCCAATTGTGCCCGCCGCAAAATAGCGTTCACACGGGCAACAAACTCATTCATCCGCACCGGCTTGATGAGGTATTCATCTGCACCAGCGTTCAGGCCCTCAATAACATCATCCTCTGTGATCGCATTAGCCGATAGCATCACGATGGGCGTATCAGAAACCTCCCGAATGCGCCGGCATGTTGTCAGGCCGTCCATCTCACCCGGCATCACGATGTCTAAAATAACCATATCTGGATGTTCACTGTGAAAAGCCTTGAGGCCATCAAGGCCATCAGCACGGAGTACAACTTCAAAATCTTCCTTGCGAAGTTTAAGCCCCAGTGCCTCGCGGATGTCTTGTTCATCGTCTACGATTAGTATCTTCATGTTGCGTTGCCATACCGTCAGGTCGCTAAATGGAATTGTGATTATAATACTGATATTATTCGCAACCCTCGACTTTGGAAAGGACTTTGCATGAATTCCCCTGACATCATGCCCTTCAGGCAATTATTGAGCCTGGTTTCGTTAACAATTATTGCGGTTATTGTCACAAGCTGTACCCTGGTCGCGGCACCAGAGCCAACAGAAAGCGCTGGACTGGCCCCCACCAATACAGTACCGCCCACGCGCACGCCAGTTGGCGCGATCAACCTGCCCACATCTTTACCAACATTAACCTCTGTACCCATCACGCAGCCCGGTGGAGGCACGGTTCCAACGGCAATCGTGGCCAATCCACCCACAGCTGTTCCGCCTGTGGTCTCTCAGAACACCCCTTTGCCCATCAGTATCGTGATATTGTCGCCAGTCCCCGGTAACATTGTATCTGGCACTGTTCAGGTGCTAGGGGCAGCCTCGCATCCACAATTTTTGCAATATCAACTTGAATATGGCCCCGACCCGAATCCAGGCAATTTGTGGTTCCCGGCAACGGGCGTGTCACAGTCTCCGGTCTTTAGTGGTCTACTCGGCCTATGGAACACAACAACGATCAATGACGACCGCTACCAACTTCGCCTGCGTGTAACGCTGACCGATGGCACGATACTGGCCACTGTCGTCAACAACATTCGCGTACAAAATCAACAGCCCACTCCTGTTCCCACTGCCACCACCCTTCCGCGCCCTATCGCGGCCTTTACTCAAAACACAACATCCGGGCGGGTGCCGCTCGTCGTGAATTTCACCAACCAATCATCCGGGCAAATCACCGGTTACACCTGGAATTTTGGGGATGGTGGCAGTAGTACAGAAATCAACCCCACCCACACATTCCGCAATCCGGGCGTTTACACGGTCTTACTTACCGCTCGCGGGCCAGGCGGCTCATCAAACGTTTCACGGCAAATTAGCGTACAAAGCCCAACAGCACCTGTCGCCGCATTCGGACAGAACCGCGTCAGTGGAGAGTCACCCCTGGTGGTGCAGTTCAGAGACCAATCGACGGGCAACATTACCTCAAGAGAGTGGCGCTTCGGGGACGGCACAACCAGCAGCGCCCGTGAACCCGAACACACCTTCACAGAGGTCGGAACGTACAACGTCATCCTGAGCGTGTCTGGACCGGGTGGGTCTTCCTCAGTTCGTCGTCAGATCACCGTAGAAAACCCGAACGTTCCACCACCGGATGCAGCGTTCTCTGCAAGTGCTACAAGTGGTGAAGCGCCGCTCACGGTCGACTTTACGAGCGATTCCAACGACAACGTTAGCACCTATGATTGGCGCATTGATGACGAAACCATAAGTAATAACGCTGAGGTTGATTTCACCTTCACCCAGCCCGGTGATTACTTGGTTCAGCTTGTGGTGACAGGTGACGGCGGACAGGACACGGCTCAACAGACAATCAATGTGACGGCACCGCCAGATGCCCCTGACGTGAATATTGCCGCCGCGCCAGAAGACGGCGACATACCGCTCCAGGTCGCATTTAGCACGACAGTCAACAGCGGTGAAGTCACATCCTATACCTGGGATTTTGGTGACGGCAACACGGGCAGTGGGGCCAATACCTCACATACCTACACAGAAGTCGGCACCTACACGGTAGCACTGACTGCCGAGGGGCCGGGTGGCACAGACACAGAGACGCTGACAGTGAGTGCGACTGAAGCGCTTGCCCCACCGCAGGCCGATTTCGACTTTGTTCTGGATGAGAATGATCTTAATGATCTGACCGTCAACTTTACCAATCTCTCCTCTGGTGATGAGCTAACCTATGCCTGGGATTTTGGCGATGGAACCACCAGCAGCAACCCGGCCCCACAGCATGTCTACAGTAGCTACGGCACCTATACGGTACAGTTGACAGTGTCTAACCCCACAGGCGATGACACAGCAGCGGCTGAGATTACGCTCACGGAACCCTTGCAATCGGTACAGGCAGTCGTGAGCGCAGCCCCGACCAACACCCAGCCCAATGTCATGATTCAGTTCGATAGCAGCGGATCAACAGGTGACATTGCAACTTACGCCTGGGACTTCGGCGATGGAACAACGAGTGACCAGCCCAACCCAACCCATATGTATGCTCAGACTGGCACCTTCACCGCGACGCTGGCATTAACTGGCCAGGATGGCAGCAGCAGTATGGATACGATTGACATTGTCGTCGCAGATGCCCTGCAAGCGGTGTTCACGGCGAACCCGAACCCGGCAGCGGTGAACCAGCCAATTGAGTTTGATAGCAGCCCGTCAACGGGGGTCATCGTCAGCTACAGTTGGGACTTCGGGGATGGGACGACGAGCGATCAGGCCAAACCCATGCACACCTACGCGGCAGGCGGCGAGTACACGGTGCGGCTGGTGGTGAGCGACGGGGCCACGCAAAGCGAGGCCAGCAACGTGGTGAGCGTGGCCGCGCCGCTGCAAGCGGTGTTCACGGCGAACCCGAACCCGGCAGCAGTGAACCAGCCAATTGAGTTTGATGCGAGTGACTCCAGCGGTAACATTGCAACGTTCGCCTGGGACTTCGGTAACGGGCTAACCAGCAATGAACCCGCTCCGATGGTCCCCTATCAGCAGGGAGGTGACTACACCGTAACCCTCACCTTGACCAGTATTGGTGGGCAAACAAGCGAAACGACACAAACGGTCACGGTCAATGATGCCCCACCACCACCCGCAAACCCTGCCATCGTTTTCGTGTCTGAGCGTGAAGGCAATCGCCAAATCTTCTTGATGGATGCTGATGGTAACAACGTCATACGCCTGACTGATACCGGGGGCAGGGCCGAATTTCCGTCATGGTCGGTTAATAATGAAATTGTCTACTCCCAAGACGAACAACTGACCCTTATTGGCGTTGACGGCAGCAATGTACGCAGTGTATCTGCCGATGGGGGGGCTACATCTGTCGCAGGTATTCAACCAGTCTGGTCGCCAGATGGTGCCCGCATTGCGTTTGCTACCGAGCAAAACGGTAACAGAGACATCTACGTGATTGACGCCAATGGGGCCAATCTCACGCAGCTCACGACTGACCCCGCAGACGATCAGCACCCATCCTGGTCCCCGGACGGTAACCAGCTTGCATTTACATCAAACCGCGATGGCCAGAACGAAATATACACCTATGATGTCAACAGCGGCGCATTGACGCGCATTACCGAAAACGACGCCAGCGATGTTCAACCATCCTGGTCACGAAACGGTACCCAAATTGCATTCACCTCTGACCGCAATGACAACAATCAGGAGATTTACGTGATGGACGCCAATGGTGACAACGTAAACCGCCTGACGAACTCACCCGACGCGGATACGCAACCATCGTGGTCTGCTGATAACAATCAGATCGTGTTTGTTTCTCAGCGTGATGGGGGAGACCGTGAAATTTATGTAATGGACGCTAACGGCAGCAACCCCACCCGCCTGACAGATGCCCCTGGCCAAGACGTGCAACCGACGTTTAAGCCAACCCCCTAATACGTTTCATCACCGTCATGTGTCAAGTCATGTGGCGGTGATTTTCAACTTTCCACCCATCCATGTGCATGATAGGATGTCGTTCATGAAACAACTCCGACTATTCGTTCTTATTGGCTCAATCCTATTCGTGGGCTGCACGCCCACCACTGTTGAGCCGGAAATTCTCGTTTCGTTGGTTGTGGATGGCCAGGAGCGCACATTTGCCTACGATTTACCTGTTACCGTAAACGACCTGCTGCGAGACGCCAATGTAAATGTAAGTGAACTTGACCGCGTGAACCCACAGCCGTTCACACAAATTACAAACGGCATGGTCATCACGGTTGTGCGCGTGGTGGAAGAAACTGAATGCGAAGACGTTGAAATTCCCTATCGCCAGCGAACTGTACTCAACGAAGGGTTGCTCTCGGGCGAGGAACGCATTGGTCAGTCTGGGCGCAATGGTGCTGAGCAGGTGTGTTACCGCGTTCGCGTTGAAGACGGCGTGCGCCAACAACCTGTTGAAATCAGTCGTACAGAACTCACTGCGCCCCAGGACGAAATCGTCTATGTGGGGCCAACGGGGGCGGTTGATCCCGTTCCCGTCCCTGGGACGCTGGCTTACATCAGCAATGGTAATGCCTGGGTTATACGCGGCAGCAGTACCAATAAGCGCCCGGTAACGACCACCAGTGATCTTGACGAGTTTGTGTTTGCCGTGTCTGGTGATGGTGAAAAACTCCTTTACACCCGCAGCCTCGGCAGCCAGGAGGTGTTTGAGAACGAGTTGTGGCTTATCAACAACATCCACACAGAAGCCTCGCAACCGGTCAAGCTCGTGCCGCAAAACACACTCCAAGCCCACTGGATACCCGGCTTGACCAACACAATCAGCTACTCGACAGCAGAATCAAGTGAAACCGCCCCCGGTTGGCGTGCCCTCAATGACTTGTGGGCGATGCGGATTAACCCGGAAACAGGTGAAGCGCTCAACATTGAGCAAATCATCGAACCATCTTCATTTGGGTTATATAGCTGGTGGGGTACGCGCTACGTGTGGGCACCCCAGGGGGATCGTTTGGCATGGGTGCGTGCCGATGCCATCGGATTGTTCGACTTAGAAACGGAGGAATCGACCACGGTTGTAGAGTTCCCTGTATTTAACACACGCCAATCCTGGTCATGGCGTTCAACCATTTCCTGGGGAGCCAACGGGGACATGCTTGCGACGACGCTGCATGTCCCCGTTGGCAACTACCCACCAGAAACAAGTCCGGCTTTTACGGCATCGGTGGTGTCTAGCGATGGTGGGTTTGTTGCCCGCGTTGTGGAAAACAGCGGCATCTGGTCTACCCCGCAGTTTTCCACGACAGATAACACCTATCTGGCTTACCTGAAATCCCGCGACCCGTTTAACAGCATCAACGGCCAGTATGATCTGTTTGTAGCCGACCGGGATGGCAGCAATGCCCGTCGTTTGTTCCCAACCAATGAACGCGATGCCGGGATCACAGCCCGTGAGTTTGTGTGGGGGCCGGAGGGCAGGCGGATTGCCCTCGTTTATCAGGGAAACCTGTGGATGATTGACGTAGAAACAGAAGCCGTTCATCAGCTAACGTTGGACGGTGGCGCATCTGTACCCTACTGGACGCAGTAATGCGCTCGCTGGTTATTTTTATAATCTCACTAGCTGCTCTAGCCGGGAGTGCCGTCGCGGCTCTCGCTACAATTCAATATCGTGATTGGGAGTTGCGCGGCTATGTGGATGCCACCCAGACCACAGCACTGCCGTATGCGGTTCCGCGTTTGGGGGTTAATGCTTCGCTTGAGCAATACACACCCCAGCAGCTCACCAACCAACTCGACTTAATGGCAAGCGCCAATGTAACCCGGGTTCGGCAGATCATCTCATGGGAAAACATCGAACCCAATCCAGGCGAATATGAATGGGAACAATGGGATGCCATTGTTAATCAAGTGGCACAGCATCCAAACCTAGAACTGATTGCCGTGTTATACGGTGCGCCAAAGTGGGCGCGTGTTGAGCAAGCATCGCAGCACCCCACGGCCCCCCCAACAAACCCCACTGGTTTCGCGCAGTTTGCAGCCGCTTTTGCACAACGCTATGCGAACCAGGTTGATTACTACCAGATTTGGGATGAACCTAATCTCCGCGAAGCCTGGGGCAACCTCGACCCAAATGCTACCGAATACACAGCATTGCTTCAGGCTGCCTATGCCGCAATACACAGCCATGACGCTGATGCAACCGTTATCGCCGGTGCCCTCGCCCCTACCACTGAAACGGGTTCCCATAACATCAATGATTGGCTCTACCTGGAATCCATGCTTAACCTGGGTGCGGGTGCGTATCTGGACGCGGTTGGTGCCAAACCATATGGCTTCGATAGTGGCCCGCTGGATCGAAATGTAGACGCCGATTTACTGAATTTCTCGCGTGTGATCGCTCTGCGAGAAATTCTGGAACAATATGGGGCAGGCCATAAAGCGATTTGGGCGAGTAACTGGGGTTGGAACAGCTTACCCGCCGGATGGCAGGGGCCGCCGTCAATATGGGGAACGGTGACCGCATCGCAGCAGGTGGAGTATACCCTGACGGCGCTGGATCGGGCGGAACGGGAATGGCCCTGGATGGCAGGCATGACGCTGTTCCACTGGCAGCCCGACGCCCCGCCCGATGACCCGATATGGGGCTTTGCGCTGGTTGACCCTGACGGCCAACCCACGCCCCTGCTCACAGCATTGCAGGGGCGTCCGGTGCAGGCAGTTGCCAGCAATGGCCTTTACCCACCACAGACCCCACATGCCTCCTACAGCGGCGTGTGGACATTCAGCGATTTTGGGGCTGATGTAGGGTGGTTGGAGGACAGCCGCTTATCATTCACGTTCGCTGGCACGGACGTGTCCATGCTAGTGCGTGAGGGCGATTACGTTGCATATTTCTATCCGACGGTCAACGAACTGCCTGCCAACCAACTCCCCCGTGATGCAGCAGGCAATGCCTATCTTATCCTGACCAGCGACACCCTACAATCAGAAACACGCGCCGTTCCCCTGGCGCGTGACTTACCCCCCGGCACCCACACTCTGGATGCCACTGCTGATCGCGGTTGGGATCAGTGGGTGCTGGTGGGGTATGGTGTTAGCTCAGGTGATTTAATGGCCCCCTTCAACCGGCAAATCAACATTGCGTGGCTAACGGCAGCTATCGCACTAACTGGTGTGATAGTAAGCGGTTGGCAAGTTCCCTGGGGCTGGTTGCTGGCACCGCTCAATCTGCTCGTTCAACGTATGGAGCGCTCCACCCGATTTGCTATTGGCGTGGTTGCGTCTCTGATTTTGCTGGTAGGTATGTTCCTGACCTGGGGCGATGGCACACCCTCTTTACTGCGGCGTACAGAACCGGTGTTGCTGGTGGCGTTGCTCACTGCCGGGGTCATCTACTTGCAGCCCCCACTCATCATTATGCTCATCGCGCTGGTGGGTCTTTTTTGGGTTATTTTCAATCACCTTGATGTTGGCTTAATTTTGACGGTGCTGTGGGCACCATTTTTTCTATTCCCAGTACAGTTATATCTGTATGCTTTTCCTGTCGCTGAGGTTGTGCTGCTGCTCACGTTTAGCGCGTGGCTGGCACGGCTGCTTGTGGGGTGGGCAGCCCGCCGGAGAAATCAAGCTTACACAACCTTCACCCCTGTCAAGCTGAATCTGATGGATGCTTTCGCCGCGGGTCTGGTCATTTTGGCTTTGACATCACTTATCTGGACCGATTATCTTGACCCTGCACTTACAGAACTCCGTGTCATCATCGTTGAGCCTGTGCTGTTTTACACAGTGGCTCGGTCACTCATCCGTACACCTGATGACGCAAAAGCACTGGTGAACGCTCTGCTCACAACGGGCGTCGTCGTTTCAACTGTAAGTATCATTCTGTTTATCATCAACGAGAATGTCATCACGGCTGAGGGCGGAGCGCGGCGCTTAGCGGGCATTTACGGCTCCCCGAACAATCTGGCGCTGTTCCTGGGTCGTATATTACCGTTTGCCCTGGCTGGCGTGCTGCTGCCAGATAACCCGCGAACGAAGTTGCTAAGCAGTGCGACCCTGGCCATAGCGCTGCCTGCTTTCGCGCTAACTCAAAGCGTCGGCGGGCTGTTTGTCGGACTGCCTGCCGCGTTCATTGCGGTTGCGCTGCTCGCGTTCCGCCGTCGTGCGATTTTGCCGGTTATCATTTCTTTGGTAGGGGCTGCCGCTTTGTTTGCCTATTTGTCTCAATTTCCGCGTTTCGGTGGCGTGCTGGATTTTTCTTCGGGTACAAACTTCCGCCGGTTACGTGTGTGGCAAAGCGGAATCAACATTGTGCGCGACCACCCCATCACTGGCCTGGGCCTCGATCAGTTTTTGTATGCCTTTCGGGGACAGTATATCTTACCGGACGCATGGCAAGAGCCAGACCTGAGCCACCCCCACAATTTCATTCTTGATTTCTGGACGCGCCTTGGGGTGTTGGGCATGATGCTGTTTGCAGCCCTTCAGGTGGTTTTCTGGCAGCGTGTCACTGCACTTTTCAGCGCGCCCACAACACCGCCCCAGCGCCTTATTTGGGTTGGCGTAAGCGGGGCAATGGTTAATGTGTTAGCGCATGGCCTCGTCGATAACAGCTACTTTGTCAACGACCTTGCGATCATGTTTATGGTCTTATTGGTTCTTCTTCAAGCATCAACCCCCACCAATTCCACCAGCGAGATAACATAATGAGCCTATCCGGCATTCAGCCACATTTGCGTATGCCATCGGCTATGCTGGCATCAGCCATTGTGAGCGCTGCGCTGCTAATTGCCCTGCCACTGGAGGTGTCAGGTGTGGGGGTCGTGGTAATGCTCATCGCTATCTTGACGCTGCTGAACCCCCTGTCACTGTTCGTACTGGGCGTATTCCTGGCCCCGATGCGGGCGCTCATTCTTACAGAGGCCAGCGGTGCGTTTTCAGAAGTGGGCCAACTGTTGATCCTGGCCTTTATACTGGTGTTGGGGGCGCGCCTCATCAGTGTGAACCGGCGGCTGCCTCAAATACCTATATCCATCGTGCAAGTGCCTGTTGTCGGGTTTACAATTGCTGTTGCACTATCAGCCTTTACTGCCGCTTCGCTTACTGCCTGGCTCACTGAGTTTATCAAGTGGATGCAAGTGCTTATTCTCATCAGCCTGACGATGCTTATCAGCCAGCGTTACAGGTGGCGCTGGTTGGTTTATGTGATGATTATGGCCGCTGCCGCTAACGCTACTGTTGGTATTTACCAGTTTTTCGGCGGCAGCGGTGCGTTACATCTGGTCGTAAACGGACGATTCTTCCGGGCATTCGGTACATTTGGCCAGCCCAATCCATTTGGCGGCTTTATGGGTATGATTGCCCCCCTTGCCGTAATGATGACGCTCGGCCATTTGACTACCCTATGGCAGCAATGGCAGCTACATGGCAAGTTGAACCGACCAGCACTGGTTGCATCCGTCTCAACGGGTACCCTGGCCGGTATCATCGTGTTAGCCCTATTCATGTCTTGGAGTCGTGGGGCATGGTTAGCGTTTATCGCGTCTTTTGGTGTGATGACATTGGCATACCCTCATCGTTTGTGGCACAGTGTAGGACTGCTATTCACGGGGGTTAGTTTGATGATCTTCGCATGGTACGCAAATCTAATCCCAATACCTATTGCCACACGTTTGCAAAGCGTGGTTTTGGATGTTTCTGCGCTGGATGATGCACGTGGGGTAGAGATTACCACAGCAAACTATGCTAATATCGAGCGATTGGCTCATTGGCAGGCCGCCATACGCATGGCACAGGACAACTTCTGGATGGGTGTGGGCGCTGGCAACTATGAAATAGCCTACATTTCCTATCAACTTATCAATTGGGATGAAGCCCTCGGCCATGCCCACAACTACTATCTGAATGTTTTTTCAGAAACGGGTGCGATCGGGCTGTTGGCTTACATCAGCCTGTGGATTATGATTTACGTACTAACATGGCAACTACGACGCCACCCAGATATTTATACGCACCATGTTGCAGTGGCCATGCTTGGCTCATGGACTTACCTGGCCGTACACAGCCTCACCGATAACCTTTATGTCAATAACTTATTTGTGTTTATTGGCCTTACATTGGGTTTGTTGGCCACGCTTCACCGCCAGCTTACCCGATTTAATCACGTGGAGTTTTAGCGTATGTCACACACCGACACAGCAAATCCGCTTTACGTGCGGGCTGCGACCAAACCCTGGCGGCTACTCAACCAGATCATCTTAGGTGTTGCTGGTTTGTTTGGTAGTAAGTCCAAAGAGGTTGAGCGGTTTTTGAAGTTCGCAGTGGTTGGCGTGATCGGCACCGTCGTAGACTTTGGCACCCTTCTGATTTTGCAGGCGACTATTCTGAGGCCCGTTGACCCGCTCAAGTTAGTAAAGGTCAATCTCGCTATTACGATTGCTTTCCTGGCCGCTATTACCAGTAACTTCCTTTGGAACCGCTTCTGGACCTACCCAGATTCGCGCTCACGCCCTTTACGACAGCAAATGGTTCAATTTGCATTTATCAATTTAATCGGCCTGGTGATTCGTAACATTTGGGTTGCACTGACGTATGCAACGATTGGTGCGTGGCTGTTCCCAATCTTCATTGACATCGCCCAACGCATATCAGATGGCTACCTGCCCACGACAACAGCCGAAGCCAAGGTTGGTACACTGGCGTCAACCTTGATTGCGGTTGCAGTTGTGATGCTGTGGAACTTCTTCGCAAATCGCTATTGGACTTATAGTGACGTTGAGTGACTGTGAGAGTTGGCATTGACTATACCCCGGCTCATGAGCAAGGCGGGGGCATTGGCCGTTATGTTCGTGAGCTTGTGTCGGCACTGGCACAACTTGACTTATCTTCTGACTATCATTTGTTCACAGTTGGCGCTCGTCCCGAAGACCGCCCAACTTCCCTGCCGCAAAATTATCACTGGCATTCAACCCGGCTTTCTCCAAAGTGGCTAGCGCGTATTTGGCACCGGGCAAATTTGCCCTTGCCCGTAGAACAGTTTACGGGTGCTATTGACCTATTCCACGCGACGGACTTCGTGCTGCCCCCTGTTCGCCCAACAACCCGCACGCTGCTCACAGTCCACGACCTGTCTTTTCTGCGAACGCCAGAAACTGCCTCGCCGCGCCTGCGCCAATACCTGTCACGGGTTGTTCCCAGGTCAATTGCCCTGGCCGATCACATCATCGCAGACTCCCAAGCGACCCGTCGTGACATCCTTGACGTATACAACCCACCGCCTGAGAAGGTGTCTGTATTGCTGAGTGGTGTAAGTTCACACTTTCACCCTGTTGTAAATGACAGATTGCAGGCACAGGTGCGTCGCAAATACGGTATGGGCACCTACCCGTATCTGTTCAGCGTGGGTACGGTACAGCCCCGCAAGAACTATGCGCGTACAGTTGAGGCCCTTGTTGCCCTGCGTCAGCGCGGGTTCGATTTGCATATGGTCGTGGCTGGCGGTCATGGCTGGCTAGAAGATCAGGTTTACAAAGCCATCAATCGCTATAACGTGGCAGAGTATGTGCATTTTATTGGTTTTGCCGATGATGCTGATTTACCAATCCTGTACTCTGGTGCGTCTGTTTCTATCTTCGCATCACTATATGAAGGGTTTGGTTTGCCTATCTTGGAGTCTATGGCGTGTGGCACACCTGTCATTACATCTAACCTATCTTCCTTGCCAGAAGTAGCCGGAGATGTGGCCCCAATGGTCAACCCCGAAAACGCTGATGAAATTGTGGTAGCCGTTGAATCCCTGCTCACAGACACACATTACTATGATGACATGCGCGAACGCGGCCTCAATCACGTTAAACAATTCACCTGGGAACACTCTGCAAAACAGTTGCGCGACTTGTATCAGTATCTCCTGACACGTTAAATCGGACATCGCCATGACCTGCCCAACACAAAAAACACCGTAGATTGGGCCAACCCAGTGGCAACCTCATACCCAATTCAAGCGCCCCCCTTGACGACTTACACTGGCGGGTGCTACCAATACCAGTATAATCCTTTCGATTATCTTAGATTGATACTAGCCCCGCAGTTCTGGGAGGACAGGGAAATGACTGACAATATTCAAGAGCGCGTCACCAAAATCGTTGTAGATTTGCTCGGTGTAGATGAAGAGCGTATCCAACACGAATCACGCTTCCGTGAAGACTTAGAAGCGGACTCACTCGATCTTGTTGAACTTATTATGGCGTTTGAAGAAGAATTCGGCAGCGAAATTTCTGACGAAGACGCACAGCAGATCAACACTGTCGGAGATGCCATTCAGTACATCGAAAGCCACGTTTAACGGGCAATACAATGGTCAGGTAGAGCCATCGGCTCTACCTGATCGGTTGCCGCCCCCTGTTGACAAACATCAATACAAACGAGGCTGCCAGCGCGACCCCATAAACCAGGCCACCCGCAGCATAGTCAAATGCCAAGCCATATCGCTCCAACAGCATCTTACCCCAGGCTATACCTGCCACCCCACATATCAGCGCCACCACTAGCGCTGTCAGGGTACCCCACTCACGTAACCAGCAGCGACCGTTACCCAATGCGACTGCTACCCCCGCGATAAACAGCAACCATATGATAAACTGCTGCTGATAATTCGTATCGCTAAACTGCCCTCGAAAAAAATTCACAGGCGGAACCAGCGCTGTTGCGATGCCGCCAAGCAACATGAGTAGGACGATGCGAGAAGCCGTTCTAAGCTGCGCATACTGCAAGGCCATCGCAACCCCAATAGCGACCCACGGCAAGCGCAGCAGCAGTGCCGGGAGTAGTAATGGTGTGTTCAACCGCACAGCAGGAAGCAGCGTCAACCACTCGGCTAAATCATAAGCACCTGGACGTAAGCTAACCACTGGTGCTGCCAACCACGGCAATATCAGGCCAATCACAGCACCAGTCAGCGCAAGCGATACCAGAAATGCCTGACGCCCAGATGTATCAACCGGAGTAACTGTCAATTCGGTCAAGGATATGTTTGTCTTCTTCACTGGAACGCTCAAAGTAATTCACCATAAATTCGCTGCGCCGCTGCCGCAGTGCCATTGGCGCAACAGCGCGGACGTCGCTCACCTCAACATCTACCCGGCCATCCGATGCTGCGTAGGCACGGGCCGCCTCAAACATCGTATATTCCGCCCGGTGCGAGTCAATGTCCAAATCCTGAACGAGCTTTAACCCCACGTCCACAGCTTCATCGGTGATAAACGTATCCGCCAGCAATTCTTGCGCCTTGATGATGTCCGCACGAGCCTGCGTGGTCATCTTTTCCCACTGATTGATAAATCCCTTTGGATTATGACGATAGGCACGTACCCGCTGATAAATCGCCAGACGCTCATCCCTGTCAAACAGACCGCGTACATTCACCCGTAAGCCAAACCTATCCATGATCTGAGGGCGCAATCGCCCTTCCTCTGGATTCATTGACCCAATCAACACAAAGCGTGAGCTGTATGTGCCAGCCATTGGTCCTCGTCGCACAGTATAACTGCCCATCGCCGCTGCATCTAAAATAGCGTCTACAATTTCGTCATCTAATAGGTTAACCTCATCTATATACAGTAAATTGCGATTCGCTCGCCCCAAAATACCTCGTTCTAATCGAATTCGATTCTGCTGTGATTTAACGCGCTCATCCACACCACCCACAACATCATCCAGCTTGGCATTCAACGGCAGCTCAACGAGTTTGACCTTCTCGTAGTGCGAAATCGACTCCCCCGCTTCGTATTTCTCATAACAGTCAGGATATAGCAAGTGAGCGCCTTCAAAATCGAGTTGGTGTGGCAGTGCGCTTTCAGCACAATCGCTGACCTCAATCTCCGGTAAAATATCTGTCAGGCTGCGCACAGCAGTCGTTTTACCCGTGCCACGCGGCCCGATTAGCAGCACCCCCCCTACAGAGGGATTAATCACCGACAACATCAAAGCAATTCGCATTTCGAACTGCCCCACGATAGCCAGGAAGGGGTAGGGATGATGCTCCGCTAACCCAAAGTCTGTTGGTTTTGCTGCAAGCACTCCCCGCGCACCTGCTTCATTGAGCAACCGCAACAGAGCTGACGACTGTTTTTCATTTTCGAGATTGGGTAATAGGTGGCTCATTGTGAAGGCACTTCTTATTTTTTGAATATCATTTTCTCGTTCGTTAGTTTAGCACGTTGGCGCGTAATGTGCGTGAGGCAGCTTCACAATGCTATATGTCAATGTTAACGCCCCCCTTCATTGACGCCCTACACAATTTTCAGTACGATCTGATGTCTAGTATAGCCACAAAATAGCATGGATAATTCCATTCTCCCTTCACATCCCGCTCTTTCTCCTAACAGTGTAGAAAGAGAACCAGAACGTTTCTATAAAGTCTCCGTGTGGTAAAGGGGCTTTAGGGGCAAGAGTACAGAAAGCAAGTGTCCACGGCGTTTTGTGGTCGTACCCATCGTTTATCGCTAGGAAAAAACCCATGACGGATCTCACCCAGCCGACAACTGAAAGTCGCAAGGTCGATCATATTCGCATCAACCTGGAGCAAGATGTCCAGTTTCCCAACTTGACGACAGGTCTGGAAAAGTACCGATTCATGCACAACGCATTGCCAGAGATGCACTTCAACGAGGTAGACACCCGCACAATGCTTTTTGGCAGGCAGCTATCCGCTCCGCTACTTATTTCCTCCATGACAGGTGGCACAGACATGGCACAGAGGATCAATGATAACCTCGCCATCGCTGCTCAAGAGCATCGTCTCGCAATGGGAGTGGGGTCACAGCGTGCTGCCATCGAAGACGATGCGCTCGCTGCCAGCTATCATGTGCGTGAATTGGCCCCGAATGCTATCCTGTTAGCCAATGTGGGCGCTGTGCAGTTAAACTATGGATACACATCTGACCACTGTCAGAAAGCGATTGACATGATCGAAGCCGATGCGATGATCTTACATCTCAACGTATTGCAGGAAGCCGTTCAACCCGAAGGTGACCTGGACTGGTCAGGTTTGCTCAGAAAAATCGAGGCTGTGGCTAAGCAACTTCCCGTTCCAGTGATTGCCAAAGAGGTCGGCTGGGGTTTTTCAGCCAACACAGCCCGCCAACTTGCTGATGCTGGTATAGCCGCAATTGACGTTGCGGGTGCCGGGGGTACGTCATGGAGCGAAGTTGAGTACCACCGTGCCCCCACGTCCTTCCATGCACAGGTGGCCGCCGCCTTTGCAGACTGGGGAATCCCAACAGCAGAAGCGATTGTTAACGTCAAGCAAGGGGCACCCGACCTCAAAATCATCGCCAGCGGCGGCCTGCGCAATGGCCTGGATGTCGCCAAGTGTATTGCCCTAGGTGCCGAAGTAGGTGGACTCGCCAGCCCATTCCTCAAAGCAGCGGCCCAATCAACCGAGGCTGTAAGCGATTTGATAAAAGCGCTAACCACCCAACTGCGGATTGCTATGTTCTGCACAGGTACCCGAACTGTTGCCGACCTTAAGCACACCCCCCTTTACCCAAGCAACTAAGGCGTATGAGCAGCATGTTTCAAACATTTGCAAGCCGCTATGGCAGCGACCTTGAGCGACAGATGCAAGATATTGTCGAGTCTTTCAAAACTGCCCCGCCAGACTTCAAAACGATGATTGAATACCCGATGGGCTGGGTCAATGCAGATGGAAGCGTCTATACTGGCCAGACAGGCAAGCGAATCCGGCCTATCTTATTACTGTTGTGCTGCGAAAGCAGCGGCGGCGATTGGCGCAGCGCCCTGCCTGCTGCTGCTGCTGTCGAAATCTTGCACAACTTCTCACTCGTCCATGACGATATTCAGGATGGAAGCCCAACACGCCATAACCGAGATACTGTTTGGCGTGTGTGGGGTGACCCCATGGCGATCAACGTTGGGGATAGCATGTTTGCCCTGGCTTACTATGCGATGGAGCGTCTTTCAGCAAATGATTACGCTGCAACGCAGGTGATCGCATCGTGGCAGGTTTTCAACCATACCGTACTTGAACTGACTCGTGGCCAATACATGGACATGAGCTTTGAAGATCGTGAGGATGTAACGGTTGACGAGTATTTAACCATGATCGGCGGGAAAACCGCCTCACTTATCGCCGGGGTCGCGCAGATAGGTGCGCTGCTGGGCAGCGGTGACGCGGCCACGGCTGAGCGTTACGCTGAGTTTGGCCTTAACCTAGGGCTGGCCTTTCAGGTACGCGATGACATCCTCGACATTTGGGGCAACCCAGATGAAACCGGTAAAGCTACCGCAACAGATATTATCGCTCGCAAGAAGTCGCTGCCAGTGCTGTATGGACTGGAAAAGAGCGACGCCCTGCGTAAGCTGTACCAACTTCCCACTTTTGACGATAATACCGTTCGCAAGATTGTTGCGCTGCTTGGCGATATAGGTGCCCACAACTTTGCACGCGGCCTGGAAGAACGCTACTACACCCAGGCCATGCAAAGTTTGCAGCAAGTGAAACCACAGGGCGAGGCCGGGGAGCTGTTGCTCAGCCTTGTTCGGACGCAAGCAATAAGCTAAACCAAATCGCGCAGCACCCGGTTGCTGACCAAGCGTCCTTTTGGCGTCAGGCGCAGCCGGTTCTCTGACAATTCCAAGTAACCATGTTCCCGATGATAGGCAATTGCCTCTTGGCGAATATCCGTTATTGATACGCCAAACCGCTGCTCAAAGCCGCCAAGGTCAATACCCTCGTCCAGCAAACGCAGGCCCATCATAATCGTCTCAAAGATTTCATCATCGCGGCTGACGACGGTATGTTCAGCAACTGCTGGCGTCAATGGAAAGTGAGTATCAGCAGCAGCGTCTTGAGTCAGCGCCTCAATGTAGCGATGGGGTGAGCGAATTGTGTGGTAGCGCACCCCGCCTGCATAGCCATGTGCCCCCGGCCCCAGGCCCAGGTATGGCAGGTTACGCCAGTATTGTATATTGTGCAGGCTTTCGTGGCCGGGCAGCGACCAATTGCTGATCTCATATTGACCATAACCACCCTCAGCTAAACGCTGGGTAGCAACATCATACATATCTGCTGCGAGTTCGTCATCGGGTTCAGGCAGTTTGCCATTCTGAACCCAGTGATCCATAGCCGTACTCGGCTCCAGTCCCAGCGCATATAATGATAAATGCTCAGGTTGCAATTCAATAACTGCATCCAGGCTGGCATCCCAATCGGCCAGGGTTTGCTGAGGCGTCCCATAAATCAGATCAAGATTCAGGCTATCAAACCCTGCCTGCCTTGCGATGTCTACCGACCGCACCACCGTCTGAGCATCGTGCAGGCGACCAAACAGTTCCAGTTCGCGCTGTACAGCGGACTGCACACCGATGCTCAACCGAGATAGCCCCAACTTACGCAGGTCACGCACGAAAGTGATGTCCAATAAGTCATTTGGGTTGGCCTCTGTTGAAACTTCCGCATCGTTTGTAACATCGAAGTGTTCGTAAATTGTACTGATAATGCGCTCAAACTGCGCTGCGCTCAGCAAAGTAGGTGTGCCACCGCCAAAGTAGATGGTATGAACCTGATGCCCTGGGTTGGTTTGAGCGACGATCTCAATCTCTCGAATTAACGCCTCCACAAACGGCTCAATTAGGTGATCCAGGTGAATGTAAACGTTAAACGCACAGTAGCTGCATCGCACAGAGCAAAACGGCACATGCAGGTAAAGCGATAATGGGTTCATGAAATCAAACTCACACATTGAGAAATTGCGGTATTGGCAACCGTTCCATATAATAGCATGAAGCAGTCACAAATCGACAATACGACGAAGAAACTAAGTGAGCTATGCCAGATACAGTACAAATAGGCGGCGGCCCGCAAGGGAATGGTAACACCGGCGCCAACAACAGTGGTGAAGGCACCCTTGCACCAAACACGATCCTCTTGCGCCGCTATCGCATCATGGGCGTCATCGGTGGCGGTGGCATGGGGACTGTCTACCAGGCTCGTGATCTCAACTTTCCCGATGTAAAGCGCATGGCCGCCGTTAAAGAGATGCTAACGCTCTCATCTGACCGTGCCCTACGTGAGCAGACTCTCGCCACTTTTCAACGAGAGGCGAACATTCTGGCGACCCTGGCTCACCCGGCCATCCCCAACATCTATGATTTCTTTGACCAGAACAATCGCGCTTATTTGGTCATGGAGTATATCAATGGCAGCGACCTGGAAAATATTCTGGGTAAGACACGAACCCTACCGATGGAGAAGATCATCGAGTGGACCCGTGACCTATGTGATGTTCTCACATATTTACACGGGCAGCAACCAAACCCGATTATCTTCCGCGACATGAAACCGTCCAATCTCATGATCGATAGCCTGGGCAAAGTGCGCTTGATTGACTTCGGCATTGCTAAAATGTTTGAAAAGGGTAAGCATACCACGATTGGTACCGAAGGCTACTCCGCTCCAGAGCAATACAAAGGCAACGTGTCACCACTCAGTGACCAGTACAGCCTGGGGGCTACCCTGCACCACATTCTTACCCGAAAAGACCCACGCCTGGAACCGCCTTTCAGTTTTCACGAGCGTTCTATTCGGGAATACAACCCAGATGTCCCCATCTGGTTTGCTGAAATCATGGAACGTGCGCTCCAATTTAACCCATCCGACCGCTACCCCTCCATTGCAAATATGGGCGAGGCCATTCGTGTTGGCATGTCTACACCGGCGATTGTTGTTGATGATTTACCCGAAGAAGGGGAGCTTCATGGTAATGAGGTTGAACCAAAGTGGACCTTCAAAACAGAAGATGAGGTGCGTTCTAGCCCCACAGCTTATGGTGACACTGTATTCGTCGGCTCGTATGATACCAACGTTTGGGCGCTCAACATAGAAACGGGTGACCTGGTATGGAAATACGCAACCGAAGGTGGTATCGCCTCCTCCCCAGTAGTTGACCGTGGGTCGGGTTTGGTCTTGTTCGGCTCTGAAGACAACACCTTCTACGCTGTGCAGCAGCAGTCTGGCAAGCTCGTCTGGACTTTTCCAACCAAGGATCGCATTCGCAGTTCACCCATTGTAGCGATGGATCTGGTCTTTTTCGGTAGCGATGACGGTCACCTCTATGCGCTTATTGCTTCTAATGGCCGCTCTATGTGGAATTTTGATGCCCTATCCCCGATTCGCAATCGCCCTCTCGTGTATACTGAGGAAGAGATTGTCATTTTTGGTACGGATATGGGTGAAATTATTGCCGTCTCTCTCTCTGGTGAGCGCAAATGGCAGTACCGCACCCGACGCCCTATCCTTAGCTCTCCCATTATTGATGAAAAAGAAGGCGCGTGTTTCATCGGTGGGAATGACGGATTCTTATACGCACTAGACGCTGCACGCGGCAACAGTTCATGGCGATTTCCTACAAACTCGCCTATCATTTCCACACCAGCACTTTACAAGCAATTTGTTATTTTTGGTTCAGCTAATGGTAGCTTGTATGCGCTTGACACGATGAGTTCTCGTGAGAGGTGGCGTTTCACCACAGAGGCACCGATTGTGAGTTCTCCGGTTGTTCACGGTGAGAATGTGTATGTTGGGAGTACAGATCATCATCTTTATTGCCTGGAGGCAAAGACGGGCCAGGAAAAGTGGAAGTTCAAAACGGAAGGTGAAATTACGTCTACCCCGCTCATCATCAACGATACAATCATATTCGGCTCGCTAGACCATAAGGTCTACGCCCTGCCGATCTTTGATTAATTCGTTTATACGCAGCAACCACTGCGCTGATTACCGTACTGGAGCAAAAATCATGGAAATGTTTCGCCGTTTATTTGGTCAATCTGGTGACGATGGCGATGACGGATCAAGTCCTATCCCACAAACTGGCGAATCGGCAGCAGCTTCTGAGGCTCAGGCTCATGACGAACCAATCCCCTCATCAACTGCTAACGACACTGCGCCCCCAACCACTCCCATCGCGCAGGGGCAGGCTCCCGCTGAGGAAGAATCCCCTGCACTTTCTATGGATGGTATTACCCGAAAACTTCCACTTGAAGCGGTCATTGTCTCGCGCAATGCCCACTTGCAATTTGGCCAGTCAACTGACGTGGGAATGGTGCGATCTAACAACCAGGACTCACTACTCACAATGTACTATTCTGGTCGTAGTTCGGATGATAAACCAGATTTCGGCCTTTTCATTGTTGCGGATGGCATGGGTGGGCATCTTGATGGCGAACGTGCTTCTGCAATCGTTACTCGAACCGTTGCCCAAAGCGTGATTAAGAACATTTTCATGCCCATGATTGGCAACACTGACAATACTGTAGACCGCCCCCCACTAACTGAATCGCTCATAGAGGCTATCCAGACGGCCAATACAGACGTTTTGTCCGATGTTCCTGATGGTGGAACAACGGTCACAGCCGTAGCTGTTATTGGCGACCTGGCTTACTTCGCACATGTCGGGGATAGCCGCGCCTATCTGGTTACAAAAGAGGGTATCGAACAAATCACACGCGACCATTCACTGGTACAACGGCTCATCGAACTTGACCAGTTAACGCCAGAGGAGGCCAACGACCATCCTCAACAAAACGTGCTTTACCGTGCCATTGGTCAAAGCGATTCCCTTGAGGTAGATGCCCTCACACGCCGATTGCCACCGAACTCTCATCTTCTCCTTTGCAGTGATGGCTTATGGGGCGTTGTTGGTGATGACATGATCTACAAACTGATTCGAGAAAATCCAAATCCGCAACAAGCCTGCGACAAACTTGTTGCTATGGCGAACTCAATGGGTGGCAAGGACAATATCACCGCTGTCATGCTGCACCTGCCCAGCTAAAAATCATAAGGCCCTGTAATGGACTACATCTACGACCCCTACGTACTGCTAGGCATTAAGACAGACGCTACCAATCAAGATATTAGCGCCGCGTTTGCACGGTTGCAGCAGCGGCTCGCTGCGGCAGAAACCAAAGGGAAACCGGGCGCCATTGCCCAGATGACACAGATCAAAGAAGCCTATGCGTTGCTGTCTGACCAGCGCAAACGCGCCAATTTTGATCGCAAGCACGCCACTCAGTCGAACACCACCCTGTTTCAACTGAAGGTTACACCCAGCAAGAAGGTGATTGAAAAACTTCAGGAACCCCAGGTCATATACCTGCTTGCAGACATCGTCCCAAAAAAGACCTCCAGAACAGGCGAAGGCATCCCCCCCCAGCGCATGGACACCGGCCTGAACCTGACACTCGTTCTCGATCATAGCAACAGCATGAATGGGGTTCGTCTGGATCGAGTAAAGGTTGCGGCAACAGAAATTATTGCCCAGTTAACCCCCAACGACATCCTATCTGTCGTGGGCTTCAATGACCATGCAGAGGTTGTGATACCCGCAACTGCGGTGGAAGACAAAAAATCCCTGGCAACCCGCACACGTATCATGCGGGCTTCTGGCGGTACTGAAATGTACAAGGGCCTGCGTGCTGGCGTTCAGGAAAATCGAAAAAACTTGCGTCCTGACCGTGTCAATCACATTATTCTGCTCACGGATGGTAACACCTATGGCGATCAGGATAAGTGCCTCACCCTGGCGCGGAAACTATCCACAGAAGGTATTAGCGTCAGCACCCTTGGATTGGGCAGTGAGTGGAACGATGAATTCCTGGATGAGATCGCATCTATTACCGGGGGGTCATCGGGCTTCATTAAGTCAGCCAATGCGGTGGTGTCTTTCCTGAACAATCAGGTCAAGAATTTGGCCAACATCTTCGCAGAACAAATGCAGCTCACACTAGCTCCCACAGCAGATGTTGACGTGGAGATGACATTCAAACTGGCCCCCAGCCCTCAACCCTTACCAGAGAAGGACGCCGTCATTCAACTCGGTGGTTTGCAGGTTGAACGGCCCATGAGTGTATTGCTGCAATTGCAAATCCCTGCGGATGCTGATGTTGGCAAACTTGATCTAGGGCGGCTGGTTATTTCCGGGCGGGGTATCGCCGAAAAGCATGTTTTTACCACTGTCTGCGATCTGAGTGTGCAAGTGAGCGAAGAGCCAGACATTGAACCGCCCCCCAATAAAATCCTTGATGCACTTGGTAAACTTACCCTGTACCGGATGCAAGAGCGTGCCAACGATTCTATTGAACGGGGCAACGTCCGCGAGGCCACTCAACGTCTACACAACCTGGCAACACGTCTGCTCGAAGTGGGTCAAGATGACCTTGCCCGAGAAGCATTTGATGAAGTAAATCGCCTCAAAACAACCCATGCCCTGTCCGAAGAAGGCCGCAAAACCCTGAAGTACCAAACCCGCCTACTCATCGGTGAAGCCAACGATGGGGACTCGTAAAAAATGATTGTATGCAACAATTGCTCGTATAGAAACCGTGAGGGATACTACTACTGCGAAGACTGTGGATTTCCACTGGATGCGAGCGCTAAAGATCGAACCAACACCCAGCAGCTCAAAGAGGATGACATTGTATTATCTGCGCGTGCCACCTGGGGCACCGCCCGCCTTACAGAGTCTTCCCAGATACTTTTACAGGTAAATGACTCAAAAGCGGAGCCTATCCACTTGAGTGTTGCTGCCCGCAGTGTAGTAGGCCGCGAAGATGTTTCCAGCAATCATCACCCGGATATTGACCTTGTGCCCTTTGGGGGGTTAGAAAAAGGGGTTTCTCGCAGTCATGCGATGATTCAGCGTAGTGAGGACACCCTCACAATCGTTGATATGGGTAGCAGCAATGGCACCTACTTGAATGGCCAGCGCCTCGTTTCGAACCAACCCCGCGTTTTACGCGATGGCGATGAAATACGTTTTGGTAAGCTGGTCACACGTATCTTCTTCAAATGACAAAAAGGGTTTTAGCTCTTGCTGCATCTTTGTTTATAATGCTGCAACAGCAAATCCCTCTCAACGTGCAACAGCAAGGAGAAGTCAATGATTACCTTAATTCTCCATATATCAAATTCACAACCCATCAAAGTTGATGTGGAGGAAATGCCAAAACCCACCGATGCCGTCATCATCGGTCAAAATCCGCGTGAGCGTAGCGACAAGGAACTGCCCTGGGTAGATGATGGCGTTAGCACTGTGATGTTTCCCTGGTGGCGCATTAACTACATCCAGGTTGTGCCCGATCAAATGGATCAGGTTGACATCCCGCTGCCCTACCGCGAAGGCTGAGGGTCACGCTGGTCGCACAAGCGTGATGCTCAATCGTTGGGGTTTGCATATACCAAGCAACCATTCACCCATCAATTGCAATACGGAGTTAATAAACCTATGACTGGGAATCTGCCACGCACTGGTGGCCGTGATGGCCACCACATTCTCGTTGTCGATGACGAAACTCGTGTCATTAGCTTTATCCGCATGAATCTGGAAGTTGAGGGCTATCGCGTTTCAGAAGCCCACAATGGTATGGAAGCACTCGAGGCAGTACGTACACAATTGCCCGAACTTGTCCTGCTAGATGTTATGATGCCCGAACTC
Source organism: Anaerolineae bacterium (assembly GCA_034437575.1). Classification (GTDB taxonomy): domain Bacteria; phylum Chloroflexota; class Anaerolineae; order Aggregatilineales; family Phototrophicaceae; genus DAOTTY01. The sequence continues at coordinate 122,956 of DAOTTY010000081.1, forward strand.
GATGGATTTGAAACGCTGCGAATGCTACGCGAATTTTCCAACATACCGGTTATCATGCTCACCGCAAAAGGTGAAGAAAACGACCGCGTGTATGGCTTAGAACTGGGTGCTGATGATTATGTCTCAAAACCCTTCGGCCCACGTGAATTGTCAAGTCGTATTAAAGCAGTGTTGCGTCGGGCAGAAATGCCATCTGCATCACCGTCGCAGGCAATTCTTGACATTGACGACCATCTTAGCGTAGATTTCAATCGCCGTGAGGTCATCGTAGATGACAAGCGCATCAAGCTGCGGCCTACAGAGTACCGCCTGCTCTATCATCTTATCGAAAACGCCGGTTGGACGGTTCCGCACGAGCAACTACTGGCAAAAGTGTGGGGTTATGAATATCGAGACGAAGCGCATTACGTCCGATTATACGTTAACTACCTGCGCGAAAAGATTGAACAGGACCCGTCCAAACCACGTTACATCCTCACTGAACGAGGTGTAGGGTACCGCTTCTTCGACTTCAAAAAGGCAAAAGAACGTGAAGAGCGCTAACATCTAACGGTACATGACAGACGTAAACCCAGGCAATTACTTCACATCTGAGTTTGAGCGATTAAAAGAGCGGATTAACCAGGCACTAGAGGACGGACGGCGTGCAGTCGTCGGGGCTTTCACACACGCTGACCGTCGAAATGCAGGGAGAGGCTTTGACATTGCAAGGAAAAACAACCCCAACCCAAACCCTGCTTGTTGGGGCCTATCTCAATCAGGAGCGCCAATTCGGGCGGTTTAGCCGCCCCCTTTAATATCGGTACAGGTAAACTCGCAGCCAGCCTTAGCCCATGTGAAGCACGGTGTTATCCCAGTCGCGTTACCGCTGGCTGAGGACAAGCCATCCGAAACCATAGAGATTAAGGTTGCAAATTAGCCCTGTGCCGGTGAGTCTTCCGCATCAATGTGCTCAGCCCGCAGTACGTCTAGCTCCACATCAAGCATCATCAAAAGCGCCTCTTTTTCTTCTTCTGGTAAATGGCACCGCTGAAACGCATTGCGGGTCAGCGTTTCCATTTGCTCAATCGTCAAGCCGTCGGCCTGCAAAATCGCTAGATACTCGTCGCTAATCTGGCTGCGAAAGAGCGCTGGCATGTCTGAACTGATAACCAGGGTAACGCCACTATCATACAGCGTCTGATATGGATACTTTGTAATATCTTTAACCCGACCGTATGCGAGGGCGCGTGCAGCGCCAATGCACAACAGCACATCATGATTTTGCATGGCCGCCAGCGTTTCGGGCGATTCGTTAAGACCCCATCCATCCACCACGGCTTCCAATCCAAGCAGGTCAATGGCTTCATCAACGTCATCTTTCTCACTCAGGTATGCCGCTCGTGCGAGTGCCTTCTTTTCCGCAGTCCGAAACGCCCGCTCAAATTGATCTAGCGAGACAGGTTTGTTGCCACGCTGCCCAACCAGCGCCAGCCCAACAACGCCGCCCTTCTCTGCCGTGTGGCTGGTTGCCCAACGCGCCACTTCATCAGCACGGCGGGGGTCATTTCTTGGGATAAGCATAATCCAGCGCATTTGCACGCCCCAGGCACGCTCAGCCCGGTCACGTCCATCGTTCAGTGCGTTGATGAAAGCTTCAAATGTGAGGTCATTAGACACGAATGATAACGGGTTTACACCAATCTCAGCATAGCGCACATTCTGTTTAGAAAGCACCACCCCAACATCGTAGATGGCCCGTGTCAGGTCATCGCTATATTGTAACCAGCTCCGCAGCATCTCCGTCAGGTCATCCAGCTTTTTGAAGTCCGGCTTTTCGTACAGGTCCAGCCAGCGGTCAAAGCGCTTAACACTGTCCTGCATTTCGTTCTGATCCGCAAACATGAGCATCGTCTCACGCGGCACAGCACCTTCTAGTTGCAAGAAAAGCTCCACTTTCGGCAATGCGCGGATGTAGCTCTCAACCGTCATCTTTATAATCTCCTCAATGTGATCTAGCTGGTGGCAATACCGTCAGCGATTGGTACATTCTCACGTCTGTCATCACAGGCGCGGATAAATGCCTGGAACAAAGCGTGTGGCCGATTGGGACGGCTGGTGAACTCCGGGTGGAACTGGCTGCCAATCATAAAGGGATGTCCTGGCAATTCTGCAATTTCAACCAAGTCCGAATCCGGATTAACCCCACTGAAGCGCATTCCTGCTTCTTCAAACCGTGCCCGGTACTCGTTGTTAAACTCAAACCGATGGCGATGGCGTTCCAGAATCTGCGTGGTACCGTAGGCTTTTGCCGCCAGCGAATCGCTCTGTAAGTTGCAGGTATAGCAGCCCAAACGCATTGTGCCGCCCATATCCGTAATGCCGCGCTGTTCCAGCATAAGGCTTATGACCGGATGCGGCGTATTCACTTCAAACTCAGTGCTGTTGGCTTCTTCCAGGCCCATCACATGCCTCGCAAAGTCAATACACATGGCCTGCATCCCCAGGCACAGCCCCAGGTACGGTACACCATATTCACGCGCATACTTGGCCGCCAGCACCTTACCTTCCACACCGCGATAGCCAAAGCCACCTGGGACCACAATACCATCCACACTGGCGAGTAAATCTTCCCCGCGTCCCTTCTCCAAATCGCCGGAATACACCCATTCGATCTCCAACAAGCGCCCCTGGGCACTGGCAGCGTGCAGCAGCGCTTCCTTAACACTCATGTAGGCATCATGCAGTTCAATGTACTTACCCACAATCGCAACACGTACAGTCTTTTCAAGCTGGCGCATCCCGCCAATCATCTTACGCCATTCATCCAGGTCAGGCGACGGCGTTTCCAGTCCGAAATGCTGCACAATATATGTACCCAAACCGCTATCTTCTAACAGCAGTGGCACCTCATAAAGTAAGTCACTCGTCTCCAATGGAATAACGGCTTCTTCGTCCACATTACAAAACAGCGCTATCTTCCGCGTGATGTCGGCGGTTACCGGGTAATCTGTGCGTGCCACAATAACATTGGGCTGCACACCACTTCCACGCAATTCACGAACACTGTGCTGGGTCGGCTTTGTCTTCAGTTCACCTGTGGCACCGATGTACGGCAAAAACGTGATGTGGATATAAAGTGTGTCCTGCCGATTCATGCTCATTCGCATCTGGCGGATCGCTTCTAAAAATGGCTGACCTTCAATATCGCCTACCGTCCCGCCAACTTCCACGATGACCACATCGGCTTGTGTCTCATGCGCGACCAGCCCAATACAGCGACGAATTTCGTTTGTGATGTGCGGAATCACCTGAATCGTCCCCCCCAGGAAATCCCCACGTCTTTCCTTTTCGATAACCCGGCTGTAAACCTGCCCCGTAGTGATGTTGCAACTGCGGTTCAGGCTTTCGTCAATAAAGCGCTCATAGTGGCCCAGGTCGAGGTCAGTTTCTGCGCCATCCGCCGTAACAAATACCTCACCATGTTGATAAGGACTCATTGTACCCGGGTCTACATTCAAGTATGGGTCAAGCTTTTGGATAGCAACCTTCAGGCCGCGTGCTTTCATGATGCGACCAATCGCTGCTGCCGTGACGCCCTTCCCTACCGAACTGACAACACCACCTGTGCAAAATATATACTTCGGCATCTCACACTCTCGGCTATTGAAAAACAAATAGCGGGAAAGCCGGTCGAACATCGTCGGCTTCCCGCTGGATGGAAACTCGATTGTGATAGTAACTGTGTGCCGGGGGCAGTCCGTCAGCTACACCAAGTTGCTCAGGTCGTCGGCAGTCCGGCGCATGTCCAAAAAGATCAGGCCCAGCTTCGCGCCTTCTCGCACCAGCGTTGTCAACACGGCCTCGTCACCAACAGACATCAAAATGACGTAGCCGCCCGTTCCACGTACATAAACCTGATCCAGCATCCCACGTCCTAATTCCGTTGCGATGCGCTCACCCAGTGACAGCATCGCAGCCGACATTGCCGACACACGATCCTCTTCCACACCTGCTGGCAGGGATGATGCCATAATCAAGCCGTCAACGCTGACCACAGCAGACGCCTCGATTTCAGGTGTCGTTGATTGAAGCTCACGGAGGCGATCCACCATCAATTCTGTGCGTGATCTTGCCATGTTGGTGCTCCTTGGTTGGTGAATAGAAGGGTGTGGGCTGACTGCCAGATAAGGCAGATAAATTTGCTCAGTTACGTTGCTGATTATAGCGAACACTTGACAGACGGCAAGTTTCTAATTCAGCATGTAGCCTGCCAGTGCCCCCTGTAAGCCATCGCATAGAACGGATTGCGTCAAGTGTGGCATAATCTAAGGCCATCCACACCCGAGTGTATTCCGCAGACTGGAGTCTTATGTCTGATCATCCGCAGCAAACCCGTCGCACAGCAGAAACCAACTCCCAGGATCGTATCAGCTTCGTCCAAAGCGTTGCCGAGCGCATCGTCCAGGGGGTTGGTCAGGTCATCATCGGCAAGCGCAACGAAATCCGCTTGACCGTGCTTGGCCTCGTAACTCGTGGCCACATCCTCATCGAAGACATCCCCGGCGTGGGCAAAACCGTGCTGGCAAAGTCATTGGCCCGCAGCATTGGTGCAACCTTCAACCGCATCCAGTTCACCCCTGATATGCTGCCTTCTGATGTGACGGGGGTATCGCTGTACAACCAACAAACTCGTGAGTTCGAGTTCCGTGCTGGCCCGATCATTTCGCAAATTGTCCTTGCTGACGAAATTAACCGCGCTACACCTAAAACACAGGCAGCGCTACTCGAAGCAATGGAAGAGCGGCAGGTCACGGTTGATGGGGTTACCCACCCCATGCCAGACCCGTTCCTGATTTTAGCCACGCAAAATCCGATTGAATACGAGGGCACCTTTCCGCTGCCAGAAGCGCAACTTGACCGCTTCCTGATTAAGATGCAGCTTGGCTACCCCACCCCCGCCGAAGAGTTAACGGTGCTTTCTGCTCAGCAGTACGAACACCCGGTAAACAACATACAACAGGCTATCAGCGTCCAGGAACTCATTACCGCTCAACGGGCCGTGCGAGAAATCTACGTAGCCGATGAGATCAAGCAGTACATCATTTCTATTGTTAATGCGACCCGCCAGCATCCCGATGTGTATCTGGGGAGCAGTCCGCGTGGCTCACTGGCCCTGTTCCGAACCGCCCAAACCCGTGCTGCCATGGCCGGGCGTGACTACGTGATTCCCGATGATGTCAAAGCTCTGGCGGAAGTTACACTGGCCCACCGCGTCATTGTTGGCCCCGCCGCTCGCATCAAGGACATTACATCGCGCACCATTATCCAGGATGTATTGACCAGTACCCCCGTTCCAGGGGCGACCGTCCGCTAGGGGCAGCCTTTGCCAACACGACGCATTGCGGTTTATCTGCTGGTGGGGTCCAGTTTGGTTGCAGGGCTGGCTACAGGCCGTGCCTTCTTCTTCAATCTGGCGCTGCTGTTTGGTGGGCTGCTGGTTATGGCCTATCTGTGGTCGTGGTTTGCGGTACGCTGGCTGGGGATTCAACGGCGCACTCGTGCCCGCCATGCTCAGGTAGGCCGCGACCTGAACGAAACCTTTAACGTTAAAAATCGGGCCTTCTTCCCGCGTCTATGGCTAGAAGTCCGCGACCATTCCGACTTACCCGCCCACCATGCCAGCCACGTCGTCCCGGCGATGGCACCGCGTGGCAGCTACCGCTGGTATGTGCAAACGCCTTGCCTTGCTCGTGGCGAATTCCGGCTTGGGCCAATGACCATCATGAGTGGCGATCCCTTCGGGTTATTCCTGCACCCGCGCAAGATCAACGCGACATCAACCGTAATCGTCTACCCTGCGACCGTTCCTGTACACCAATTCAATATGCCCATGGGTGTGCTTTCCGGCGGGGAAGCCCAGCGCCAACGCACACATTTCGTAACCACAAACGCTGCTGGCGTTCGTCAGTACGTACCCGGCGACAGTTTTAACCGGATTCACTGGCGCACCACCGCCCGCCGGGACAAACTTATGGTGAAGGAGTTTGAGCTTGACCCCATCGTGGACATCTATCTGATGGTAGACTTTTCGCAGGCTGCCTTGTACGAACATCCGCAAGTGCAGCGCTTGCGCGGTGATGGCCCCGTGATTCCCACCAGTCAAGCCTTGCCAATGTCCACCGAAGAATACAGCGTAGTCATCGGGGCATCGCTGGCAGCATACTTCGTTGACCTCAATCGCTCGCTTGGGTTTATGGCCTACACCCCCGCCCGCGAATTTCATGAGGCCGAGCGCGGCGAACGCCAGGTTAATCGCATCCAGCAAACACTGGCCACAGCCCGCAGCAAATCACCTTATACACTGGCGCAAATGCTCACGCTAGAAACACCCTACCTTGCCCGCGGTGCTACGTTCGTCATTGTTACTTCATCTACAGACCTGAACTGGGTCACTGAGGCACAAATTCTGGCTCGCCGGGGCATTCACCCTATGGCTGTGCTGATTAATCCGGCATCTTTTGGGGCATCACACTCGATGCGCGAAGTACGGGACATCCTTCAGATTGCCAAAATCCCGGCTATTGTGGTCAACTATGGTGATGACCTCACCGCTGCTTTGGGCCAGCGTGCCCCGGTCTAATGATCGTTACCAGGAACTCATAGCCATGGCTGTCACCTCGACAGAGACACAACCTATCTCGCAGCAGTCCGCCAGCGTTTCTGAACAGTCCAATCGCTATCTGTACATCATGGCTTTCACCACTGGCATGACCGCTCTCGCCATCGAAATATCAGCATCCCGATTGCTGGGCAATGTGTTTGGCACCAGCAATCTGGTGTGGGCCAACATTATTGGCTTGATGCTGCTCTACCTGACGGTTGGCTACTTCATCGGCGGTTGGCTGGCAGACCGATCCCCAAAGCGCGTTACGCTGTATCGCATTGTGCTGTGGGCTGCGTTTTTAAGCAGCATGACCCCCCTCGCAGCCAATCCTGTGTTACGAGTTGCATCCTGGGCTGTCGTCCAGTTGAACGGACAGTTGGTCGTGGGGTCATTTCTAGCGGTGCTGCTGCTTTTTTCTGTTCCCGTCACCCTGCTGGGCACCGTCTCACCTTTTGTGATACGCCTGACCCTCGACTCAGTTGAAGACGCTGGACGCATCTCCGGCAGAATTTACGCCGTGAGTACGCTGGGCAGCCTTGTTGGGACGTTTTTGCCTGTGCTGGTTCTCACACCGCTTATCGGCACCGTCCAGACCTTCTTGTTTTTCTCCGCGCTGCTTTTCATCGTCGCTATAATCGGCTTATGGCAAGAGCGAGGCCGACCCAGCCTGACGAATCTCTGGATGGTCTTTGCTGTTGTCGTTCTGACCACCTTCACCGTCAATATTCAAACCCATGCCCCCATTAGCGACGATTTTGCAATCATCCACGAAGAAGAAAGCGCATATAACTACATTCAGGTTCAGGAAGGAGCAGGGGGTCACAGACTGCTGCTGCTGAATGAAGGCCAGGGCTTTCACAGCCAGTGGCACCCGGAGCAAGTCATCTACTACCGTACCTGGAGCTATTTCCTCATCGGCCCGTATTTCAACACGCCGCCTTATACACCCGCTGATGTAGATTCGATGGCCCTCATTGGGCTGGCTGCTGGGACGATTCCCCGCCAGTACATCACCGTTTACGGCGATGTCCCGATTGACGGGGTTGAAATTGACCCCGGCATTGTGGAAGTAGGCGCGGAGTACTTCCAGATGAATGCCGAGTACATGCCTAGTCTTAACGTACAGGTGCAGGATGGGCGTTGGGCGCTGAATCAGTCAGATCGTGCATACAGCGTAATCGCTGTAGACGCCTACCGCCCGCCCTATATTCCCTGGCACCTGACGACTGTTGAGTTCTTCCAGGAAGCTGATACCCATTTGCAAGACGACGGCGTTGTCATCATCAATGTGGGCCGCACCCAAACGGATCGTCGTCTGGTTAACGCGATGACCGCCACGCTGCTGGAAGTTTTTCCGTCCGTTCACACAATGGATGTACCCAACACCCTCAATACGATCCTGGTCGCAACGCGACAGCCTACACAACCCGAAAACCTGAGTGCGAATCTGGCCGCTCTTCCCCCAGATGCTCACCCAATTTTGCCAGATATGTTGAATCGTGGTGTGGATGCCCTTGTACAGACGACACCATCTGACCTTGTTTTTACAGATAACCATGCCCCCGTCGAACTGCTCGTGGACTCAATCGTGATAAACTTCTTGTTTGAGGGCAATTTGGACACATTGCGTTAAGGACGTTGACATTGACTTCCAAACCTACATGGCTGCTCGCCGTGGCACAGCTTGCACGCGCTGTCATTGTTCTAGCCGTACCCATCATACTGACCATGTTCGTGGTGCGCCTCGTGATGACACCTGCCTTCATGCAGTTTGAGTACACCCGGCCTGGCTTCCCAGCCGATTTGTACGGCTTCACGACCGAGGAACGCCTCCAATACGGCCCTATTCTGACCGAATATCTACTCAATGATGAAAACATCCTGTTCCTTGCAGATCAGCGTCTTCCCCGCGACCGCGTACCGCCGGATGTGTGCATCATCGCGGCTGAGGATGATACCCTCTGCCATATGTTCAACGAACGTGAACTGCGTCATATGGTGGATGTCAAAGTGGTTGCCCGCGCTGCCCTCCGCATTGGCTGGATCAGTGCATGGGTGATAGTGGGTGCGGGCACTTTCCTGTTCCTGAGTGACCGTAAGCTCTTCTGGCAGAGCTTCCTGGGCGGTGGGGGCCTTACTCTCACCCTGATTATTGCCATTATCGCTGGTGCATTACTGGCCTGGGATGCTTTCTTTACGGGCTTTCACACTATTTTCTTCGAGGGAGATAGCTGGTTATTTCGCTTCTCAGACACGCTCATTCGTCTCTTCCCGGAGCAGTTCTGGTTTGATGCGGCAGTTGTGGTGGGTGCAACAACCCCCCTGCTGGCCCTGCTCATTGTGATTATTGCCGGGTTTCAGTTATTTGTTCGCCAGTTCGACACGGTGCCTCCCTCTGAACAGGCTGATTGAGATGAAGCATGACCTCTCACAGTTGCTAGGCTGGCTGTTGACGCTGCTGGCCTTGGTGGTTAGTACGGCTGCCCTGTGGACCGCGTTTGTACTTGATGCCCTCTCTACACCCATTTGGCCGGGTGTGCTGACGCTGACATCCCTCGCGGTTTTTGCGGCCTTGTTGCATACCCTGCGCCGCATACCCAACACCAGGCCCACCCCCTTAGAGTCCTTCCGCTTGCGTGGTCCGCGTATCGTCGTGATGGGTGGTGGAACAGGGCTGCCGTCAGTGCTGCGCGGCTTGAAAAACCACACCAGCGATCTGACGGCGGTTGTTACTGTCGCTGACGATGGTGGCAGCTCTGGGCGTTTACGTCGGGACCTGGGTGTACTGCCGCCGGGTGACCTGCGTAATAACATCGTCGCCCTGGCAGACGACGAAAGTCTAATGGCGAAGCTGTTCCAATTTCGCTTCACAGAAGGCGACTTAAAAGGCCATGCTTTCGGTAACTTGTTCATCAGTGCATTGGCCAGTGTCACAGAGGGCGGCCTGGAAACCGCACTGGTAGAAACGGGCCGCGTCCTCAACATTCAGGGCCGCGTGCTGCCGTCTACCCTCCAGGATGTGAATTTGCA
>DAOTTY010000082.1:0-2244 GCA_034437575.1 Anaerolineae bacterium
AACGGGTTTTCGATCTGGCGCACAATGCCCGACGGAAAGTCGATTTGCAGCGCATCGGTCCCCGCAGACAGGATGAGGCTATCCTCATTGCTGTGTTGGGCCAGCCCGACGGCCAGCCCCACACCCCCGATCATCACCCAGCTAATGAGATGGGCAAGGCGTAAGATAACGCTCACAGGTATATCCGGTTAGCTGGCGGCCAATGGAATCACAATGCTGCTGGTGTTGTTGTTTTCATTGCCCTCAGCGATGGTGTTGCCGGGGTCAAAGGTACATTCCAGCGTGACATCCGTGCCGCCGCCGCTATCTAAGCGCAGCGGGATCACAAACTGGCCCTGCGCCCCTGGGCGCAAGCCGCCGCCTGTGAACGTGACTTCCACATTTTGCGGCGTCACAATGCACAAGATCGGCGCGGCAGGCAGGAACTCCCCGCCGTCGTTGCGAATCGTCACAACCACCTGGAAGGGCACGCCCACCTGGAGCTGGCGGTCTGCTTCCACGCGGATGACGTTACCGTCGGCCTCAGCCGATAGCGGGGCGGCGGGCGTGGCCGCGGCCTGTGGTGCGGGCGGCGCTGATGTTTCGGGCACATCGCTGAGCTGCCCGCTCAAGCTGACCACACTCGGCGCGATCCAGCCCTCGGTGCCATCTGGCGTGCGCACAAACAGCCAGTTGGTGCCCCGTGAACTGCGCCCAAGCACGTCCAACTGGGTGCCGGGGTTCAGCGCCCGCACCACATCAAACGAGGTGCTGTCACCCGCCCGCAGGTTGGCCACCACCAGCACCTCCGCCGTCTGGCCGGTGCTGGATTGCGGGGCAGCGGGCGTCAGGACGATGGGCGTGGCCTCACTGGACTGGCGGTTATTGAAGGCTTCGGCGGTGGCCGTGAGCGCCAGCAGCGCATTGTTTACGGTGGGGTCGGTGTCCAGGTCAGCGGATTGGGTGGGCACGGGCGCAACATCCCCGGCATCACTGGTGTTGTCCACGCGGATGGGCGCTACCACATCGAACACCGGGCCGCTCTGTGTAGCAACAGTCAGTCGGATAGCGTACAGGCCATCAGGCGTGGTGGTGGTATCCCACATGCCAAGCTGCCCATCAGCAACGGGGGCTGAACTGGGCAGCGTGGCGGGCAACCAGATGTTTGCCTGACCGGGCAGCGGCGCGAACGTCTCATCAATCGGCTGGTATTCCACAAAGTAGTTGACCTGCCCGACCGTGTTAGCCGTGCCCGCAATCTGCGCCTGCCCGCTAAGCACAAACACAGGCGGCGGGAAGTTGATCTGCACAGCGGGGTCACCGCTGTCCTGGGCCGTGACCCCGGCCACAACAGCCAGCGTGCCAAGCACAATCATGAAGATGCGACGGGCATTTCTCATAAAGTCTCTCCTACAGGGTACAAGGGCAACATGGCCCACTGTTTCAGGTCGCTATCAATGCCCCAATTGTAACGGCAAACGGCCTCTAATGCGCCACTACAGCCACCAGGGCAGCACCCCCTCCGCGCTGAGGGGCTTCACGCCTGCTTTCACCAACTGGCTGATGCGCTCCCCGTGATGCAGGGTGATGGGTAGGCGCGGCTTTTTCGCCTGCGGATGCAGCATGTTCATTTCGAGTACAGCGCGGGCGGCGTCTTCTGCGCTCAGGCCGTCAACGCTTTCGATAAGCAGCGGGTTCGGCGGCTGGGCGGGATGCGCCGGTAACGCGGGAATCAGCAAGGCACGGCTGCCATCCAGTTTGAATACCGTACCCGTAGGCGGCTGAACGATGCCCTTATCCGCGAAGGTGTACAGGCGCGGATTGGCAGCGATCATGCCCACGTCGTAGAACGCGGCCAGATGCAGGCCCCCCAGCGGCACCCCGTCCGCGGTGGTGGGCCCCAGCTGGTCTGTTCCGAAGGAGCGCACCGAGTTGGCCCTGCCTAAAAACAGTCTCTCCTGGATGGGGAGCGTTGCTCAGCGTGGTCGAGACGCCGAGGCTCCTGATGCTTCCCTCCCCGGAGATCGACCAGCTGCGCCCGAATCCGAAGAGGTTGCGATCGGCGTACCTTGCCGAGACCCTGAGCAGCTCGTGGCTTCCCCAACCCACGGTGAGCTCCAGGAAGCGGTTCCTGGCCTCGCTCACCGACACCACCACGTCGGCCGGGCGCGTTTCGGCCTCCGCCTAATCTTCGTTGGATGCCGGCTCGACTGATATGTCGACCAGGGTGAACAGCCCCAGGCCGTAGAGCGCCGTCTCAGCCTG
>DAOTTY010000083.1:0-11587 GCA_034437575.1 Anaerolineae bacterium
TAGTTAAACTTCAGAATAATCTTGCAGGAGCGCAGAAAAAATACCGCCAAAACTGATCTAAAGACGCAAAAACGCTGAAAAACGCGCCTTTAATATCAAAACACAAGCGGCTATCTTGTTTTTGGGCTTAAATCGCCTTCTACAGCTATTTTGAAGTTTAACCAGTATGTCAGAATATCGTAACTGCTCAGGCCCTGGGTGCCGCTGTTTAAGCCCCTCCCCCAGGGCCACAGGCCCGTTCGGGAGAGGGGTTGGGGTGAGGGCTGAGTCGTTACAATTGTGCCCAGTTTACAAACCACAGTATAAATTCTACACTGGGCAAAGGTAACATTTTGGGTCACAATTATGCCCATTAGTGTTTGATTTGTGTAAGCCATAGGCAGCCCATGCCCGCTGTTTCCCAATCCATTCAAACCATCGCCCTCTCGCCAAATCGTAAACGTTTGGCCTACTTTACCGGCCCCTCCGATGACCTGACGCTGTACCTGCTTTCGTTGGATGTACCAGAACCGCAGATGCTCGACAGCGGCCTGCGGTGCAGTGACCCCTTCATCCAGCTTGTGTGGTCGGCAGACAGCCGCACCATCTACTTTGCGGCGGATGACGGCAACTGGTTCCATGACCTGTGGTGTGCAGACGCGGCTACCCACACTGTTGAGCAGTTAACCAACTTCTTCCACACCAACACCTACCCAATTGCTATCAGCCCGGATGGTGACACGCTGTTGACCATCAGCAACCTGCGCGGGGAGTTCAACCTGCGTACATTCGACGTTGGCAGCCGCCAGATTCGCAAAATCACGGACTACGCCAGCCCGGTTAAGTCAGCGGTATACAGTCCGGCGGGCACGCAAATCGCCTACACCGCCAACGGAACGGCCAACCCGCACAACAGTGACATCTTCCTGATGAACGCGGACGGCTTCAGCAAGCAAAAGCTGTTGAGTACATTGGCGGGCGCGTTGGATGTGGTGAAGGGGTGGGCATCTACCGGGCGCTACCTTGCAGTGGAATCTAACTATGAGGGCGGTTGGCGAGCGGGCGTCTATGACCTGCGGACGCTTGATCTGGCGTGGTTCACTCCTGCTGGCGAAACGGCGCGGGCGCTGGGTTTCTCCCCTGATGGCGAGCGTTTCCTGTTTGAACGGGACGGCAGCGTCACGGTGGTTGAGGTGGCATCTGGCGAGCAGACGACGCTGCCAAACGACATGCCCGCACCGCCGCGGCACGCCGTCTGGCTGGACGGTGACCGCATCCTGATGACCACACAAACGGAGTTGTTCACGTTTTCGCTCAAAGACGGGGCTTATCAGCGGCTGGTGAGTTGAGGGGCAAGCCGCTGCGTGCAACGGCACGCCCCTACCTGACGATTTCACTCCGGGTTCGTTTACATTTGCCCACTGCGGTAAAATGAAAACACTGGGCTAACCGTCGCAAAGGATTGTGTCACCATGAAACGAGCCGCTATGTTATCGTTTGTGCTTGTGATCGTTATTGTTGGCGTGATGGGCGTGCCGCTGGCCGTCGCGCAGCAGCCCGTGCCCCCCGCCACCCCGGACGCCAGCATTATTGTGATTCCGCCGCCCACCGGCCCGGTAGATGACATCCTGAATAACCCGGCGGTGCTGACGCCCAACCCCACCGCCACGTTCAACCCACAGGTGCCCCCCGGCACGCTGCAAATCGGGGATACCGCCATCGTGATTGACGAACCGCTCAACGTCCGCACGCTGCCAGATGCCCAGGACGGCGCGGTGATTTTGCAAATGCGGCGCGGCGAGGACGTGACGGTATTGGGCTTCAATGACAATCTGTCGTGGGCGTTGATTGACACACGCGGCCCGGCCTTCACACGGGGCTGGGTCAAAAGCGAGTTCCTGCGACGCCAGGGCGACTTTGAGCCGTTCGAGGCCACCAGCATCCCGCCAACATGGGTTGTACCGACGGGCTTTGTGCTGCGAGCGCAGGAAACCGTGAATATCCGCAGCGGCCCGATTATCTTCACGCCGCGTGTAGGCATCCTGGCCGCAGGCGAAGAAGCGCTTATCATCGGGCGCAAATCCACCAATGAATGGTGGAAGATTCAAACGGCAAACGGTACGGTGGGGTGGGTAAGTGCGATCTATGTGTATGTGCCTGCACCCGAAGCCTACTCTCAGGTGCCGCTTGCCGTAGACTAGACGGGTATAGACGCCTAGAATGCTATCTTGATTCATGCGCCGCCCCACAACTGCCTGGGATATAATGGCGTGTTGAACTTGCCGGACTGCCGACGTACACCCGTAGAGTGACCGATAAAGCCATGCCCATGGATACCTTTCACAAAAAAAATTACATTCAGTACCGCTGGACGGTGGAGCAAAACCGCTACGACCGGCGGGCCACAATCTACCAGCAGTTAAACCTGGTGACCACGCTGCTGGCCGTCGCAGCAGTGGCCGCTGCCCTAATCCTGATTCCGCTTTACCCGATGCTGCAAATGCCGCTGTTTGGGCTGGCCCTGGTGGCGATTGCGATGAATGTGGTGTACGACTTCCGCGACCGGGCGCGGCGCTACCGGGGCGTGGCCGACGCGCTGCGCCGTGAACGGGAGATGTATGAAGCCAATGCCGGGGCCTATACCCACGAAGACAAAGCCTTTTCCCGGTTTGTGCGCCGCTGCGAACTGATTTTACAGTCCGGGGGCGATAACTACCTGCCGCTCATTGTGGAGCCGGAAGACGAACCCGAATCGCCCAGCAGCCCCGCCAGCCCATTTGGGCGCAGCAGCAGTGTGGCCACCCTCCGCAGCCGCCTCACCAGCAGCCGCTTTGGGTCTGTAGCCAGCCGCAGCGACAGTGACGACGACGAGGATGACGACGACGACGACGACGACGAGGACGACGAGGGCGACGACACCCGGCGCACCCGCTCACGCTTTGGCGATAACCCCTTTTCGCGCACGTCGGGCAGCAGCAGCCTGGGGCGCACGGGCAGCAACCCGTTCGGCAGCCGCTCCACGGGCAGCCCGTTTGGCAGCAGTGCCCGCTTCGGCGGGGGGCGGCCCATCGGCAGCAGCGGCGGTATGCGCCGTGAGGGCAACGACGACCCGGCGCTGTCCGGCATCCAGACGGGGAACGGTCATTCAGGCGTTCGCTTTAGCGCCTACTACCCCAAAGAGATGCTGCCTAACGAGTGGCACCCACTCAAGGCGTATGCGTTTATGGGTTATGCGCTGGATTCTACTTCAGTGGATGCGGAGGGGGGCGACCCGGACAAAGTGCCCGAAATCCTGTACGACCGCAACCGCACCGCCCGCTACCGCATCCCGGAAGGGGCGCAGGTGACGGTAACGCCGCACATGAAGGACTTCCAGTTTAACCCGCAAAGTGTGAGCATTGGCTTTTACCGGACGTGGCACCGCTTTGACTTTGAGATTCGCGCCATGGCTGCCAACCTGGACGAAGCCACCAACGGCTACCTCACCTTCACTGTGGATGGGCTGGTGGTGGCCGATGTGCCCGTGTCGGTATATGTGGCGCGGGGCCTTAGCCGGGAAGCCCGCGAGGCCACCCGCCGCGTGACGCGCAAGCCCTACCGGGCGGTATACGCCAGCTTTGCCAACGAGGACCTGTACCTGGCAGAGCGTTTGCGCCGGGTGTACGACGCGCTGGGCATGTACAGTATGCGTGACCTGATGCAGCTTCGGGCAGAAAATGGCTGGACGGATGACATGCTGGAGGCCGTCAAGACTGCCGAGGTGTTCCAACTGTTTTGGAGTGGGGCCGCTGCCAACAGTGAGAACGTGCGGCGCGAGCTAGAGCAGGCGCTTGAACAGGCTGGCAGCGCAGACAACTACATTCGGGCCGTGTACTGGGAACACCCGCCCGCAGCCCTGCCCGATTTGCTGAGCCACATTGAGCCAGAATACCTGCCAGACATCGCGGAGTAGACGCTAAGCCGGGGCCACGAAAAACCCGGCCTCTATCGCCCGTTTGATCTCTTGGCTGGCGCGGTGAATGCGTTCTGTGCCGGTGTGGGGCATTGCCACCGCCAGGGCCACAACCCCGTGCAGCATGGCCCACAGCGCGTCACTGGTGGCTTCTGCATTCCCCTCACAGCAGACGACCCCCGCTTCAATGCCCTTTTCCACTGTGCGATACAAGATCAAGAACGTTTCATACCACGTATCCCGGTCGGCGTCGGTGTGTTCGCGCAGCATGAAGTCTGTGCGCTCCATGAACATCAGGCGGTAGTGAACCGGGTTGTTCAGCCCAAACTCGATATATGCCAGCCCCATACCCCTGATTTGCCCCTGGATGTCGTCGGTGGCGTCTACGGCGGCTTGCAGCATCGCCCCGAACCGCTGGAAGCCCTCATCGGCAAGGGTGAACAGCAGGTCGTCTTTGTCCTCAAAGTAAAGGTAGATGGTGCCGGGTGAATAGCCAATTTGCACCGCGACCTGCCGCAGCGAGAAGTTAGCGTACCCCTCACTGATAAACAACTCGGTGGCCGCGCCAATAATGGCCTGCCGCGTTTCGGCCTTTTGCCGCTCCCGGCGCTGGCGACTGGCTGCCTTGATGCGCTCGGACTGGGTGGGTTTCGACTGGCTCATGCCCTGCTGCCTTTAACTGAACAGTGTTCAATCTACTCCGCGTCAGTCGATGTGTCAAGTTGGGGCTGCTGCACCGATGTTAGCATGGGTTTGTTGTCATACCAGAATGCGCCTTTGAAGTCCGCCGGTACCTCTTTCTTTTTGCCGCTCCACTCGCGGATGTCGATGCGAATCACGGTTGTGCGCTTGAGTTCTTCCGGGATGGGTGGGCGATAGTCCTCGCCGGGGATGAGGTGCGGCGCGTATTTACTCAGCAGGGCTTGCAGTGCGACGGTTGCTTCGCCGTTGCCGTCATCCACAACCGATGCCTGCCCGAACAGCGTTACCCCGGCGTATTCTACACTGAACTCCAGTGCTTCTGGCGCAGGGAGCAGGCGGCCCATTTCCATCACACTGAAGCACACCGCCGGGGCCGCTTCGACGTTGGCGCGGGTGCGGCCCACGCTGGCCGTGTGAATATAAACGCAGTGCCTGGCCTCGTCGTAGTAGAACAGGTTTGTGTTGACGAACGGTTGGCCGTCGTGTTGGGTGGCCAGCGTGCCCACCGCTGCCTGATGCAACATGGCTTTCATCCAGGCGTCATCGGTCACGGCACGGTCACTGCGGCGGACGGCGCTGGCAGGTTGGTTCAGGTAGTCTTTGCTCATGGCAGGTGTCCTTTCGGGTTGGCTTATCTACACCGACGGCTACTGGGTACAGTGGGGAGGTCGTTGTTTGACTAAACTAGCAGTGATGTCGTTCTCATTGTATGTCCATTCAATCCCATCTACCCTACGCGGGCTGTCATGTTCGATCAACTTCGTGTGGCCCCGTCGCAATGGCTGGCTGTTGTCAGCTACAGCCTCATCTCTCATATCAAGTTCATGTCGAGCTTAGGCTGTGTTTAGTGTATGCAACAATGATTAATTTTAATGATAAGTCATCCCACAAGCCCTTCCCTCTACAAAGCCGTACAGCGTGTTCCCCTCATGCTGTGCGGTTTTGTCGTTTTAAGCATTCGCCATGAATGTATATGCCCAATCATATACTCATGTTAAGTTCAGGTCTGGCTCACGCACCTGCGTCATTCTTATATTTAGAAAGTCTGAT
The DNA here is from genome assembly GCA_034437575.1 of Anaerolineae bacterium. Lineage (GTDB taxonomy): Bacteria > Chloroflexota > Anaerolineae > Aggregatilineales > Phototrophicaceae > DAOTTY01. The sequence continues at coordinate 5,684 of DAOTTY010000083.1, forward strand.
TAGATTCCTACAGAATCTTAAATGTCCTTCCCCCCGAACTGCTCCGGTGCCCCCCCTCATCGGAGCATTTTGTATTTAGTCGGCCCGCACGCTAAAAACCGGGGAGTGTATGTGGGCATAACGCCCTCGCCCCCATCTCCCGACCGCCGCTGCGCGGCTAGGCGAGGGGGGAGGCACCGGGTGCCGCTGTAACCATTCACCGCCAGCGCAGCCCATACCGGCCCCGCGTGTTCATGGATGTGGCTGTGTACATAATCGTTTCACCGTTCACGACGAGTAAATCAGCGTGACCCACGCCAAAGTTCGGTGACAGCGGCCTCAGTGCCGGATTGCCCGGCCACTTCTCCCAGGGGCCGTCGATTTGATCGGTAGTGCTGCGGGCGAACCCTAGCGCAAATTGCGTATCCCACCCGCGATTGAGAACGTCCGGGCCGCGTATGCCCTCATAGGCCATGTAATAACGGTCACCCACGCGCATCACCTCAGCAGAACTCACGTAGCGGAAGTCAAAGTAGGCGTTGGCGTCTGCGCCGAACACACCCACCGGGCCGTACTCTTGAGCGCCGCTGAACAGCGGGTCATGGTCGCATAACTGCATATTAAACGCATCTTCGGTCACGGCGAAGCGATCCCCTTTATAACAGCGCATGTTGCCGGGGGCGCTGCCCGCCGCCACAAAGATATACAGCCTATCGCCTTCCAGGTAGATGCCGGGCGGTGCCCCTACAAGGCAGTCCTCCACCTGTCCCTGGATGTTGGGGTGGGGGCCGATGGTTTCCGTCGTAGAGCAGGGCACATAACTGCTGGGGTATGTGCCGCTGGGGAAGCGTATGGCCACCCCCGGCGTCCAGGTCACGCCGTCGCTGGAGGTGCGGAGGCGGGTTTGCGCGTGCCACTCGTAGGCCATATACGCGCTTTCGATGCTGCCGTCGGCGTTGCGGGCGACGGCCACACGCGGGTACTGTTGGGCGGTGATGTGGTCGCGCTCGTCGGTGCAGGGGCAGCTTTCGCACGGGGCCAGGCACACCGGCGCAGGCATGGCGAACGTGTCGCCGCCGTCGCTGCTGCGCCACAGCGTGGTACAACCGGGGAAGGCCACCGGCTCCCCGCAGCTATCCACCACGCCTGCCGAGCGGTCACTCGCGTGCAGGTATGACCAGAACACGTCGTCACTTAGCTGGATAGTGTCACTCTCACCGACGGGCAGGCCCACGTCGTAGTGATCCATCACCCACGCTGCCTCGCCGTCCCAGAAGTCCGCGAGGGTAGGGGGTAGCGCCTGCGCGCTAACGGATGTTGGGGCAACAGACGCGGCCATCCACACGGCGGCCAATATCCCCGCCGGGAATCGGCCATCATGACGGCCCATCCGCGTAAACCGCTTTTGTAATATTGAAATTAGCACGACCATGCCTTCCCTGTTTGAAGCTTTCAACATTTGCAGCAACATGACGACGTTGTGTTATACTAGACGTGCTAATGTGCTGCATTAGCGACGATTCTTGACCAAAAGCAGGCGCAACCACGATGGCGACCCTTAGCCTCAAAGATTACCACAACAACCTGCACCAATGGCTGCGACAAAGCTATACGGATCGGGTGATTGCTCACTGTCGGCACATCCTGCAAACCTACCCCAAAAATGCGGATACCTACCGCTACCTGGGCGAAGCGCTGGTGCTTACCAGCCAGTGGCGCGAAGCCCGCGAGGTGCTGCGGCGGCTGTTGGGTGTTTACCCCGATGACTATGACGCGCACGCCGGGCTATTTCAGGTTCATAAGCACCTTGACGAACCCGCTGTGGCCCTGTGGCACCTGGAACGCGCCTTTGAACTGAACCCGAACAACAGCGACCTCACCACCACCCTGCGCGAGATGTACCGCCAGCAGCGCGGGATGCAGGTGAAGAAGATACCGATTACTGCCGGGGCTGCGGCCCGCCAGTTTCGTGAAAGTGGCCTGTACAATCAGGCGATTGGCACGCTGAACCAGGCGGTTGAGGGGGCACCGGGCCGCTTCGATTTGCGGCTGCTGCTGGCCCAAACTTACTGGGAAGCCGGGCGCACCTATGACGCTGCCGAAACCGCCCTGGCCCTGCTGGAATACCTGCCGGACTGCTTCGACGCCAACCGCATCATGACGGAATTGTGGCTCTCTGAAGAGCGGCCCGCAGATGCTACGCCGTATTTGATGAGCATGGAACAAATCGACCCCTATCTGGCGATGGAAATCGTCAGCGGTGAAGCCCCGCCGGAAGAAGCCTTCAGCCTGGAAGAACTGGACTACCGCCGCGTGGCCGAACAGTCGCTGGTGGTGGATAGTGCTGCCTTCCTGGGGCCTGACCTGACCTTCGATGAAGATGATTATGGTGTGGGGGACGCGGACGACTTCTTCATGAATGAAATGCCGCCCGACTGGACGGGCGTGGTTGAAGGCATCCAGCAGCAGGGCGAAGAACAGACGATTGTGACTGACCAGGATGACGTAAACAGCATCCTATCGCGGTTGGACGCGGCGGCAGAGGTAGACGCGGACGACGCCTTCAACTTCGATGATGACGAGTTCGACTTTGGCACGGATGACGCCCCCGCCGCTGAAGATGATCCCTTCGCGTTTATGCAGGGGGAAAGTACCGGCCTGACCGGGATGCTGGACGACGACAGCGAGGCTGACCCCAACGACCCGCTGGTCTGGCTTAACCAGGGGGGCACGGGCCTGACTGGCATGTTAGAAGAAGAAGGCGACGGTGCCCCCAATGACCCGCTGGCCGGGGGGGGCAACCCGCTAGAGTGGGTCAATACAGGTGACCTGCCCGAATCGGGTGAGATTGGCAACAGCACCACCGATCCGCTCAACTGGCTGTATGACTCCGACGCAGAGCTATCTGACGAAAACGATGCGTTGTTCGATGCTGCCGCCGCGCTGGAAGCCGACGCAGGCGAAACATTCCAGCCCTCTGTACAAACCAACCCGCTTAACTGGCTGGATACAGACCATCTGGACGAGGACGCCACTGACGACAGCGACGACCCGCTGTCCTGGCTTAATGAGGGCGAACTGCAAGAGTCTATCAGCCTGGGTGAAGCCCAAACCGGCCACCTGCGCGACCCCGACCTGCCGCCGTCTGACGAGTTGAACGAGGACGCGCTGGCTGCCGCCGATGAGGAAGCACTCGACTGGATGAGTACAGATGATGCGCTCAGCGAGTTGATGGCAGTTGAAACGCTGACCGGCAGCACGGGCAAACTGTCTGCGGACTGGCTGGCAGATAGTGACGAGGCGGCGAGTTCGGGGTTTGAGTTGGACTTCGACGCGGTGGACGAGCCGGACTTCGGGTCATCGTTTGATCTGGATGGTGAGGCGGAGGCGACGAATTCGGGGTTTGAGTTGGACTTCGACGCGGTGGACGAGCCGGACTTCGGGTCATCGTTTGATTTGGATGGTGAGGCGGAGACCGATAACGCCAACGCCAGCTTACCAGACAGCGGTTGGCTGGAAAGCTACGATAACGCCACTGAGGACCCGGCGGTGATGCAGCGCCTTTCGCAGCTTGCAGATGTAGACCCGGTGGACACCAATGCTTTTGCCAGCGCGTCAGCGGTAGATGATGACCCGCCAGGCGACCCCAACATGGATTGGCTGCTGACCGATACCAGCGACCTTGACGGCACGGCTATGCTGGATGACGACGACGCGGACTGGCTGACAGATGATGGTGCGTCGGATTTTGGTAAGACCGTTCAATTTGACGACGACATCCCCAGGCCGGGCGCGAACGATTCTCGGATGCTTACCCCGGAGAACGGCGATGACCCCGCTCCCGGTGGTACGATGCAGCTCAACGACGATGACGACGCGGACTGGCTGACAGATGATGGTGCGTTGGATTTCGGCAGCACAATTCAGTTTGATAATGAGCCGGATGTCGAAGACCCCGACGGGACGCTGATGCTGGACGATGACGCGGACTGGCTGAACGACCCGGACGCAGGCGACTTTGACTATGGCGGCACCATCCGGTTTGACGATGCCGACGACCCCCGCCCGGCTGACGCGGGCAGCACCCTCATGCTGGAGGAGGATGAGGGCGATGACTCGCTAGCATGGCTGGGTGACCCTGACGCTGACACCGACGCAGGGGGGACGATTCAGCTTGACCAGAGCGATACGGGCCAGATGACTGATGACATCGACTGGGACGAGTTGGAAGCCAACACTGGCCTGACAGATGCCATCATGGGCGACGATGACGACTTCGGTAACACCATTGCGCTGCGGCAGGACGCAACCCGCCCCCCGGCGGTAGATGACATCGACTGGGACGACCTGGAAGCCAGCACCGGTCTGACGGATGTCATCCCTGAAGGCGACGACGACGATGACCCGGAATGGCTCACGCGGATGCGATCAACGGGCAGCCTTGAAGACACGACCGACGAAGAGGACCTGCCCGACTGGCTGGACGACGTGGGCGCGGTGGGCGGCGATGACCCCGAAACGGACGATCTTTCGGCACTGGACTGGATGAATGAGGTGTACCCGGATGACCTGGACCGCGCCGCCTCTGAAGATACGTTTGGCACGAGCGGGGTGGATTGGTTCTCTGAACCACAGGAACGTGCCGATATTCCCACCGGCGACACAGACTATCTGCTGAATTATGGCAGTGACGGCGATGACGATGAGTTCGATTTGGCGGCGGATGCCGCAGCCATTGCCGGGGGGAACCTGCCCGAATGGCTTGCCGCTGCTCACCCGGATGAGGCTAACGACGCGGATGCCGAAGCCTTTGCCGCAAACCTGGACGCGCCGCAAGCGCAAATGGACACGTCATCTGTGCTGGATTGGATGACCAACCCTGACAAGACGGCGGGTCTTGCGTCATCATTGATGGACATGGACGCCCAAAACCAAGAGGAGACACCCAACGCCATGAGCGACGACCCGTTTAACGACCTGCCCAACGACGACGACGACGGCCTGGACAGCCTGCCGGATTGGTTAACCAACCCTGACGCCGAGCCGGATGATGCCGACGGTGACGATGCCTATTCGTTCGGGGGCAGTTTTGATACCAGCGACCCCGACTGGCTGGCCGACCTGAACAGCGACGGTGATACTGACAATGAAGACGACCCGCTTGATGATGGGGGCGTGTTTGACGTTTCGGCAAGCCGTGACGACGACGCGGCTGCGTTCGGTTTTGAGGCAGACGAAGACCCACCGGATTGGCTGGCGGGCCTGGACCCATCCGATGATCTTGATTCGGCAACGACGGGCAGCTTTGATACGGATGAAATGGCCGCTGCTGGCGATGATGAACCGTATTGGCTGGCAGATGTGGAGGAATCGGCAGAGCGCGGTACCTCCGAAACGCAGATGCTCAGCGACACCGACACGTTCAACGCGCTCAGTGGTAGTGGGGGCGACGACGACAGCCCGGACTGGTTAGGGGAGTTGGGCGGTGCGGACGACGACGACGACGATTTCGACTTTGCGGCGTCACTGGCAGGTGACGAGCGTGACGACGACAGCCCGGACTGGCTGGGTGAACTCAGTGAGGCCGACGACGGCGACGACGACTTCGGCTTTGCAGCGTCACCGGCAGGTGACGAGCAGGCCGACGACAGCCCGGACTGGTTAGGGGAGTTGAGCGGTGCGGACGACGACGACGACGACTTCGGCTTTGCGGCGTCACTGGCAGGTGACGAGCAGGCCGACGACAGCCCGGACTGGTTGGGGGAGTTGAGCGGTGCGGACGACAGTGACGACGACTTCGACTTTGCGGCGTCACTGGCAGGTGACGAGCAGGCCGACGACAGCCCGGACTGGTTGGCTGATGTCGGAGAATCTGCCCGGATGGGTGCCCTGGTCACGCATGACTTGGCCGACGACGACGACGAC
>DAOTTY010000084.1:0-17603 GCA_034437575.1 Anaerolineae bacterium
GCCATTGACGCCCCCCGCCCTGATGGGGCAACCCAGGCCACCAGCCGCACCAGCAGCGCCCCCGTCAGCGTGTCCAGCAGGATATTCATCAGGCGCAGCGCCAGCAGTGAATCGCCCGCAAGGCTCGTCCAGCCTTTAAGCAGCAAAAAGTGCAGCGGCGGATGCACATCCAGTTGTAGGCGCAGCAGCCCTGGCACCAGTTCGGCCAGGGGCAGGCGGCTCAGGGCCAGGCTGAACGCATCGTCGCCCTCCAGCCCGTGAACGCCTGCCACCAGCACGCGCAGGCCAAACCCGCATCCGATAATGACTAACCAAACAATCTGCTCGCGCCGCATAACATCCGCCTATGATTGTGAGAAGCGCGTCATTATATGTGCTATGTGGCCCTCGCAATCAAGGCAGGGCTTTTGCAAAGCTACATGGCTGGTCATTGGGCGCTGCCCAAACCCGTCACTTTTTTCAAAAAGTGAACAAAAACTTGCCTTTTCCAACGCGAAGCGTCCGAAAGCACGGGTTTAAAGGGTGCCACCCCTTTGCAGGGGTGCGGGGACAGCGTCCCCGCGATGTGAAACCTTGACTTTGCAATAGCCCTAGCAATCAAGGCCAAACCCGTTGACGATGCGTGATGTGTTGCGTAACATAAATCAAATGGCTGCGGATGGTGACAAACAATGAGTGACGGTAATTTTATTTACTTGGACGGCGACATTGAGCGCCAACAATTGGTCGGGCAAGTGCGCGATGTGCGGGTGATGGTTTTAACCCTTGCAGCGCAGCTCCCCGAAAAGCACCATTATCAACCGCGTTACAGTGGGCTGTCTTTGGCACAGGTGCTGGCGCGTTTGCTGGCGTTCGATACCACAACCTTCTGGCTGGTGCGGGCCGCCAGCAACAACTATGCCGTGCGCCTGCCAAAATCCCTGATGCGGTTGGGTGACGCTGGCCTGAGCTACCTGTTTAAGCGGCGGTTGGTTGAGGCGAGTGTGCGCGGCATTCGGCGTAAAGAAACCGAAATTTGCAGCTTTATCCGCGATGTGCCTATGGAAGCGCTGAGCCACGATGTGCTGCACCCCGGCGTGAAAGAGCCTTACACGGTGGAGCGGGCGCTGCAAATCTACTTTGTGCATCACTGGCACGAGCAGCTTCAGCAAATCCAGGCTGTTGAAGGCGTCACCGGAACACCCTAACGCCCAATCAGGAAAGCTCGCACATTCTGCACGACAGACTCGGCGTGGTCCTTGTCGAAGTGGCTGAATGTGCCCAGCGGGATGTGCTTACCGCTGCGGAGGACGAGGTAGATGGCAACCGTGTGAAGTTCCTGGTTGTCTTCCAGGCGAGCGTGAGACACACCGTAAATGGAATGCTGTTGTAGGTCGGTTCGTAGGCCGTTGGGGTTCACAATGGTGACGGTTTCTGCTGCCCGGTCAAAGGTGCAGGTCGTCCCGCGCAGTACGTTGACCGCCGTCAGAGCGCCCACGCCTGCAAACAGGCAGCCCAGCGCAAACACAACGCCCAACCCAAACAGGCGCATCCAGTAGAATGTGGGGGTCGGTTGCTGTGTGGAGATGTTTACCACGCCCCACACGGCCACACTTATTACTGTCGTCACAGACAGAACCGCGCCCAGGGCCAACACGATTCCCATCAGCACGGAGCGATTTTGCAGCACAAGCCGGTTGGGTTCATTGACTTGAATGTACAACAGGCGCTTGCCTTTATGTTAACGGCCTCATTTCAAGTCTAACACGGTCATGATAAACGTTCGCACGCGCTCAGGAGTTCCTTAGCCCGCCGGGTGCCGTTCAATATTTTGGCAGAAACTGTTGCCCTCTCGCCTAGCCGCGCAGCGGCGGTCGGGAGAGGGGGAATTGAAGGGGGGGAGGGCTTTATCGCCAATCATCTGAAATGCACCTCACGAATTTTGTGGTCTGCCGCACATCGGACTAAAATGGGGGTATGCGTCAACTATCGTGAGACTCCTTATGTTAAAGTCACTTTTGCCCGTTCTGTTACTAACGACACTCTGCCTGAGCCTATCACCAGCCGCTGCCCAGCCCACCGCCAATGTCTGCTCCGTTGCAGTGGAAACGGCCCTCAACCAGCTTGACCGCTCCTGCGAAAGCCTGAGCCGCAACACGGTTTGCTATGGCAACTCGCTGGTGCAGGCCACCTTTATGGGGGATGCCACCAACTTGCAATTTGCCATTCCCAGTGATCGTGTTGCCCTGTTTATGATGGCGGGGTTGCGGGCCTCTGCCCTGGCAGGGGAAGACACGCCCGACCCAACCTGGGGTATTGCCGTCGTCAACGCGCAGGCCAACTTGCCCGGAACGCTGCCGGGGCAGGGGGTTGTCATGCTGGTGATGGGCGATACCGAAATCACCAACAACGTGCCCGCAGGCGAGGCGTTTATCAACTCCCCGCCGATTGAAGGCGTGGTTAACACAAGCGGCGCTCGCATTCGTTCAGGCGCAGGGGTGAGCTTCAACGTCACAGGGGTCGCTCAGTTTGGGGATGATCTGTCCATAGATGCCCGCAACGAGACTGGAGACTGGCTGCGGGTGGTCAACGACGATACCGCCGGGTGGATGTTCTACAATTTGATTGACCTGCCCGCCGCCGACGCGCAGAATTTGCCCGTTGTTGATGACACCGTGCGGACGCCCATGCAGTCGTTTTACTTCTCAACGGGCCTGGGTAACGCAGACTGCCAACAAGCACCCGACGCGGTTCTGCTCCAATCGCCGCAGGGCGTACAGGTCAATATGGAGATCAACGACGCTGAAATTTCGCTGGGTAGCACCGCCCTCCTGGAAACAGACGCCAGCCAGTCGCAGATGACGCTGTATGTGCTGGATGGCGTGGCCAACGTCAACAACCTGGTGGTGCCAGAAGGCTACAAGGCCGTCGTGCCGCTCAACCCGAACCCCCAGCTTGTCAACGACCTGTTGGCGGAGGGCATCCGCGTGGTGGGGGCACAGCAGCTTCCGCAGGCTGCCGGGCAGTGGGGCAGTTGCACCCCGCTAGACCGCTTCGACCGTGAGCGCCTCGCGGAACTGCCGAACATCCCGGCCAGTGTGCTAAACTACCCCATCTCGCTGCCCAGCGCCCCCACACAGTTCTGTGCGCCGCCAGGGGCCATCCTTAACCCGACCACACCCCCGCAGGCAACCGCTGCCCCGCCTGCATCTACACCCGCCACGCCCGCGCCCCAAGTGACAGAGGATGTCCAGATTGTGGGGGAAACCGACTGTACCCTGTTCCGGCAGGCGTCCCCGCGTGAGGGTATGGCCTTCGGCGTAGAGACCTTCTACTGGGACCCGCCCAGCCCAGGGGCCGCGTCTTACGAGGTGACTGTATTGGGTAACGAAGGGCAGGTCGTCGCCTCTGGCACGTCGTCTACCACCTCCATTACCCTGGATACAGGCAATGCCAACCCCAGTGGGGGTGCCAGCTATGCCTGGACGGTACAGGCGCTTGATGCAACCGGCGCAGTCGTCTGCCCGGCGCTGGAACCCATCCGGCAGTTGCGTGAGGCCGCACCACCGCCCACAGAGCCGCCGCTTGAAACAGACGAGCCAGAGGATGACGATGACGATTATGATGAAGATGATTACGAAGACTACGACTAGTCGAGCTGTGTAAGGGGTGCCCGGCGCACCCCGTCACTGTTTCAGTGATAACAATGACATGAAACGCATGAGAGACGATACCTACGCACGCTTTATCATCGCACAGCAGCTTATTGAGGATGAGCGCTACGACGAAGCGCGGATGCTGCTGCGCGAGATTGACGCCATCCCGGAGGCGCTGGACTGGGCCGACCGCCTGGAACGCGGCGAACTTATCGACGTTGCTGAGATGGACCGTGTTACCGACCTGCGCTTTCCATTAGAGCCAGAAGCAACCCGACCGCCGATCAACCGCCGGCGGTTGGTCTTTAGCACCTTGATGGTGTTGGCCCTGCTGGCCCCACTGCTGCAAATGCTCACGTTTTCGTCCGGCGCGGTCTATCCATCGCGCAGCGCCGCCGAACGCGGTGAGGCGCGTTTGCGGGTCCAGTACCTGTGCCGGTCACTGGTCGATCAGGCGCTGGCTGATGGCTACCTGGAAAGCGAGTTTGGCAGTTGTATGGACTGGAGCCTGAGCCTGCCCGATGACGCCATGCAGAGCGTGGTGCGCTGCCACCTGCGGGCAGGCCCACGCGATACCGAGTTCCGGGCGTGTGTGATTGACCAGCGGCTTTTCCCAGACGATATTGTGACCTTTGGGCAGAACTTGTAGCCCACAATCCGAGAATTGAGTCCCCCATGCGTCACCTGCTTGTGATGGCCGCCCTACTGCTCATACAGCCCACCCCGCCGCCGCAGGTGGTGACGGTCAGTGGGGCCGATGACCTGCTGCTATATGCAGACTACTACGCACCGCTCAACAGGGGGGCACCGGGGGTGCTGCTGCTGCATCAGCTTTACACCACCCGCGCCAGTTGGGTGCCCCTGGCCGCTGAACTCCACGCGCAGGGGTATGCTGTGCTGGCACCGGATTTGCGCGGTTACGGGGCGACGGGTGGCGCTATCAACTGGACGGAAGCCCAACGCGATACGCGCATCTGGTTGCACTGGCTGCGAGAGCAACCCGACGTAGATAACGGGCGGGCGGCCATCGTCGGCAGCAGCATGGGGGCTAACCTCGCCGTGATCGGGTGCAGTGCAAGTGGGCCAACCTGCGCGACAGCCGTTGCCATCTCGCCGGGATTGAACTACTTCGGGTATACACCCCTCGCCCCTGCCCTGGACGCAGCCACGCAGCCACATCTGTTGATTTCATCACAGCGCGACGGTTACCCGGCCCGCGCCACCCGCGAACTATCAGCCAGCTACCCGGCGGTTGAGGTGTTGTGGCTTGAGGGCAACGCGCACGGTATGGCCCTGTTAGATGAGAAGACCACTGCTGAAATCGCGGCATGGCTGGGTGTCTATCTACCCTGACCGCTACCTGTCGCCTTTGTCCTTACCCATCTGCTCAACGCTGAACGAGTAGGCAATTAAGTAAGAATCATCCACGCCCAGCATTTTGAGGCGCTGCGTTTGACCGTGCTCGTTGGGGTTGGGGTCGCGTTCCGGTGAGACTTCGCTGGGGGTGGCGTTCATATTGTGATGCTTGAACACCTTCACCAGCCGCTCAGACGCGGTTTTGGGGAACGTACCCAGCAACCCCTGCCCCTGCTGCACCAGGTCAAACAGCGGCTTTTCGCGGTTGATGTCATCCCCCAGGTTGCGCCAGGGGCCAAACACATAGCTGTAAGCCGCCTGAATATCCAATACGAGCGCGTTGGCATCAGCGGGTTGGCCATCAAAGCGGATTTCGTACCGTGCTTCGTTGTGGTGGTGCAAAACAGGATGCTCCACAGCGAAGAACAGCGACCCAAATACCCCCAAAGACACACGATGCTCTTTTACACCCAGTGACCGGATGATGTAGGCCGTGCGCTCACGCAGGCCACCTGCTGCCTCGTCAAACTGAGCGGTTTGCACCACCAGTTGAATCTCTTCTGGCACGCCGCCCATCTGCGAAACGAGCAGCACCCCAACGTCATTTTGGCCCTCTAACTCACGGAGGAGTTGTTCACGCATGGGCATCAGGCACGCCCCTCTCGATATAGCCTGACGATACCGTCCGGGTGAGGGTGCCCGGTCTCATCGAAGTCGGCAATGGCGGCGTCCACGTCATACGGAATTTGGCGCTGGTCAACACGGACGGTGCCATCCTCAAACGTGAGTACGGCGTACTGTGCTTTGCCGGGCGCGTCAAAGCTGAGGCCCACACTGCCCGGATTCACCAGCTTGACGCTGCCCAGGTCGCGCTCAAGCTGCACATGGATGTGACCATAAATGCCCAGCCGCAGCGGGCGGTCTAACACGGAGTCGAGCGCTTCTTCGGCGGGCGTTTCTGCCGTGATGTTGTACTCGTCATCGCCGGGGATGGCGTGGTAGCCCATCACCATGCCGTAGTCGTCTACGTTGTGGCTCAGTTCATGGCCTAGAATCTTGCTCAGGAACGCATAGTTTTCCCAGCCAAGTTTTAGCGTGCCCCAGCTAAAAATGGCGTTTTCCACCGGGATTTGCTGGGCATAGCGCTGGTAGGTTGCCTCGTCTTCGGCTTTTTTCTTCGCCATGCGGGCATTGGTAACCAGATAGCGATCCGTGTTGCCGCCAATTACTTGAAAGTTATCTTTATCGGCTGCGTGTCGTTCGCGGATGGCCGTGGCACAGGCTGCGGGGTGTGGGCCGTGAGCCGCCAGGTCACCCAAAACCCATGTTTTATCCGCATTGACCGATTCAAGATCGGCAAAAACAGCGTTGAGGGCCTGTAAGTTGCCGTGAATATCGGAAAGCACCGCGAGTTTCATAAATGGCTCCATCATTTTTGTGGTTGTGCATCATCGGGGGCATTGTACCGTATTTGGGCAGGTTGTGCGGGTAGTGCTATGATTACAACCCTATGAGAGCCATAAAGCCACCCTTGAGGTAAACTGAAATATGACAAATAAAAAGTTGTGGGGCGCTGGGGCAGCTGTTATCGTTGCGGTGGTGGCAGCGGTTGTGATTGCATCAGGCAGCACAGACCTGCGGGCGCAGTCATCGGCAGACACGCTGGCGAGCCTGCTGCAAGACCTGGACGCCAGCGGTACCCGTGCCACCCTTGAGTTTGGGCAGGCGGTGCCGCGCCTGGGCCGCAGCGTAGATATTGGCGAAGGGGCCGTGCTGGTTGACCGCATCGGGGCAGACATCATTTGTTTTGTTATCCCTGGTACTACCCTTGACCAAATTAGCTGTGTGCCATTTGCCAATGTAATGAGTGTCATCTACTCACAGCGCTGACGCCGGAGATCAAACATTACAATTATTACGAGTTTTTGCAGACGCAGTGTCGCCATCTGGCCTATAATCAGCCTAGATTTTGTGCTGATGGCGTAAAGAGAGGGTCTACATGGTTTATCGTTTGGGGATTTTGTTACTCCTACTGCTTAGCCTTTCAGGGATGGCATACAGCCAGAGTGATCTTGCCGCGATCATGGTGGTGAACGGCCCAACCGTTGAAGTTCAGCGTACAGGTACCAACCAGTGGATTGCCGTTCAGGTAGAGGCTATCGTTGGCGTAGGGGATACCATTCGCACAGATGCCACTGGCACGGCAACCATCACGTTCTTTGAAACGGGCATGGAAACCGACCTGGCATCGCTAACGACCTACCGTATTGATGCCTTTAATGAAACCGACGATGAAGGGCGGTTCAACCTGTTGGTCAGTGTGGTGGCCGGGCAAACCCAACAGCGCGTCGAACGCGCCCTGGATGCTGGTTCTACCTACGAAATCAACACCCCCGGCACCACCCTGGCCGCACGCGGTACCGCCTTTGACATCCGCGTGGAAGCCAGTGGCCGCTCGGCGTTACTCGTCACCGAAGGGAATGTAGACGCCAGTGCCGAAGGTCAAGCGCAGATGGTGCCAACTGCCTTTGGTGTACGCTCCGAAGCGGGTGCCCCGCTGAGCGATGTGGTTCGCGCCAGCACCTTTGCCGAACTGGACGCCGCCCTGGACGGCTGCATGGTGGCCGTCCGCACGACAGATGATGTACGGCTGAACGTGCGCCTGGGGCCTGGCACCGATTTTGCCAGGGTGGGCACAGTGGCCGCCGAAGACATTACCAATGTAAAAGGCGTTATACAGGGGGGGGCCTGGTACCGTATCGACTTTCGCGGCGGGTTCGGCTGGATTTTGGTGAGCGACCTGACGGTTGAGGGCGACTGCGCCGGGTTACGCCAGTTCGAGCCAGAATTCGGCCCGGAAGACCCCGCTTTGATTGAGTTCACTGGCGACCCCATCGAGCTTGACGCAACCGGGGCACCGCAAGCCCAACCCGCCCCCACTGATGAAGCCGCAAATGAAGTGACAGGCGAAGGGTAACCATGAATTGGGTGGGGGGACGCTTTCAAAAGCTGCGTTACAGTTTAGCAACGGGGGCTGTTGTCGCGGTTCTGGTTGGCTTATTGTGGCAGTTCTCAGCCTTTGTGGGCTTCCGCCTGCGCCTGTCTAACTTTTACTACGTTGCCAAGCCCACATCCGGCAACATTGTCATCGTCGCTATAGATGACAACAGCATCCGGCAGTATGGCGAAGCCTATCAGGATTGGTCACGCGCCAGATACGGTGCCCTGTTAGACCGCTTGACGCAGGCAGACGCCCGCGTGGTGGTCTTCGATATGCTGTTTACCGAGCCTCGTGCGGGTGACAGTGAGCTAGAGGAAGCCCTGCTGCGGGCCAGCGCCAGCGGGACGCGGGTTGTGCTGGCGGCAGCGGGCAACGGGGCCAGTGGCGTCACGCAGAACTGCGGCACCGAGTTTGCAGGCGAACTGCTGCCGCTGGCGCGATTTACGAAATGGGCCACCTACGTGAGCTATGCCAATGCCTGCCAGGATGCTGACGGCATCGTGCGCCACTACTATTCAAACGGCTCCTTCAACAATGAAACCCGCTTCTCGCTGGCGGTGAGTACCTATTTGGCGTACTTCAATATATCGCCCACCCTTGCTTCTCAACTTGTTACCATAAGTAGTGACAGCATCACCCTGCCCCCAGATGTTGTCGTCCCAATGGACAATAACGGCCTGTGGTTGATGGACTACTACGGGCCGCCGGGGCAAACTTTTGAGACGCACGCCATTTACGATGTGGTGGAAGGCAATACTGATCCTGAAGCCTTCGCAGATAAAATTGTTTTGGTGGGCCTGATGAATGTCACAGGGGCCGTTGACCAACGCCTTACGCCCACATCCGTGCGCGGTACCCTGATGGCCGGGGTGGAAATCAACGCGAACGCGACTGAAACACTGCTAGCCAACGGTGCCCTCATCTACGAAAGCCGCACCTCGCAGCTCATTACCATCATTGCTATCGCCCTCCTGGGCAGCGTGGCCTACGCGCACCTGCGCTGGTACTGGATGATCGCCCTGGCGGGAGTGTTCCTATCGGTGTGGTTGGTGTATGCCTCGGTAACGTTCGATGTCCGCAGCGTTATCCTTAACCCACTACACCCGAATTTGACGATTCTGGTCGCGCTGATAGCCAGCATTGGCGTCCGCATTTCGACGGAGATTCGCCAGCGCCAACAAGTTGAAAACGAACTTCAGAGCGTGCTGTTGGTTTCGCAGCAGCAAATGAACCTGAGCCGCATTCTGCCGCTTATCGTCGATGACCTTAAAACCATGTCTGGGGCACCTACCGGGGCCATCTGGATGCGGAACCGTGACAGCGAGTTCAGCGTGTTTCGCAAATGGGGTGCCGATGCGCCCTACGATGCTGTCAGCCAGAAGGCCGCCCGCGCCGAGGCGGCTCAGCTCGAAAACCGCTTCCTGGCCGTTCCCGTGCGCTGGCAAAGCCGCGTGTTGGCCGTGTTCACAGTTCATCTACCGCAACTGAGCCGCGCTAAAATGGTTCAGGCACAAGTTGAGCGCTTTGGCGTTCGCATCGCCGCCAACCTGGAAAACGCCCGTCTGTTCAGCGAAACCCAAAGCCAGAATAAGCTGCTCCAGAGTATCCTGGAAGAGTCGCCAGCGGGCATCATAGTGTTGGACGACGCGCTGAACTTAGAACGTTACAACGATATGGTCATTGAGTGGCTGCAAATCAAAGGCAGTGCCGACTTCCGGGGGCAGCCGCTTAGTGCCGCGCTTGAGGCGGGCAGCGTGGACGACGAAACGTGGATGAACATTGGGCGCGGGTTACTATCTCAGCAGCCGTTTCGGTTGGAGGTTCAGTCGGGGCGGCGCACCTTTCAACTAGACGCGGCCCACATTGCCGGGGATCGGCGCTGGGTGATTACACTGGGCGACATCACCGGGTTAGCGGAACTTAATCAGCTTAAAACCCGCATGATCCGCATGGCCTCCCACGACCTGAAAAACCCACTGGGGCGCATCATCGGTTATGGTGAACTGATTGAAGAAGTCCTGGATTCGGGCGACGACCCATCACAAACACGGATATTTTTGCAGCGGATTATCAAATCTGCTGAGGAGATGAACGACATCATCACCGAAATCCTCGATCTTGAGCATATTCGGGCAGGGTTGGTTGCCCCTGAACCGCTTGATATGACCAATGTGGTTCGTTATGTGGCCGAACGCCACCAGACGGACGCCGACATGAAACGCCAGACGCTTACACTGCACATGCCGGATGACCTGCCGCCTGTTACGGGCGACTACAACCACATGGTGCAGGCAGTGTCGAATCTGGTGGGCAACGCTATTAAGTACACGCCCGAAGATGGGCACATCAACGTAAGCCTGTTGGCCAAAGACGGGCACATTGAACTATCTGTGGCAGATGACGGCTACGGAATGCCAGAAGAAGCGCTGGATAGGCTGTTTACCGAGTTCTACCGGGTTCGCACAGAGCAAACCAAGAACATTAAGGGCACCGGGCTTGGCCTGAGCCTGGTGAAATCTGTTGTTGAAGCACATAAGGGGCGCATATGGGTGGAGAGCGAAGAGGGTGTAGGCAGCACATTTTATGTCAAACTGCCCATCGCAGACGAGGCGTCCGCAGCGGCGTTGTAGTCAGTTGCTTGCTGGCGCTGTGCCTGTTGGTTGGGGGGGCAGGGGCGCAGGTGCCCCTGGCTGGCGTGCTGAAGATTACCTATGCAGGTGTTGAAATCCGGCGGGTGAACACAGATGAGTGGTTGCCCCTGCCAGCGGGTGTCGTCATGCCTATCGGAACGGGCGACAGCCTACGCACGAACGAGCAAGGCCGCGCATGGATTGCCATTGGCGACACAACCGCATGGGCCACCCTCCCCAATACCACCTGGACGCTGCGCGACCTATCTAACAACGCGGCTGCCGTTGCGGTGCAGTTAACCCTGGATGCGGGTGAAGTCGCTTTCCAGGGCAGCAGCGCCACCCTGACGGTGGAAACAGCCCACGTTACCGCTGCGAGTACGGCGGCGGGGCGGCTGCATGTGTTGGCCGCTGCCTATCCACAACGGAGCGTGCTGGTTGTCGATTCTGGTATGCTGAGCGCTGTTGCAGGTGATGACCGCCTTACGCTGACGGCCAACACCAGCGTGCTGGCAGATGAGGCCCTCACCCTGCTGGCTACCCCGCAGCGCCCGTTTAGCCCGGCGCGTGTAGTTGGCGAAATTGATGGGTGCAGCAGCGCCATTACAACCGTTGGCGGTGTTGCTTTAAACGCCCGCGCTGGCCCCAGTCTCGATAATGTCATCTACGGTGTCTTCCCGGATGGTGCCCCGGTGCAGGTAATGGGTGTGGTTTCGGCGGGGGGGTGGTATCGGGTGCAGTATGGCAGTGGGTTCGGCTGGGTGGAGCGGCTGGCCGTCGCTGACCTGCCTGCGTTGTGTGACTTGCCTGTGCTGCCCGACGATTCCTTTGACATTCCGGTGCGGGTCATCAACCCCGACGAGCGCGAACTGAATCTGACGCAGCCCTTTTATGGCACGCCAGACGATGACCGCATTTTCTACAGATTCATGAGTGACGCAGAATAATCCCCCCTGACTCTGTTACACTTCGTATGACTGAAATCGCCCCTACACCTCCACAGAGGAGCATCCTCCATGAATCCATCATCATTTCGCGCCTACGTCCTCCGCCAAAACGATGACGCATCGGTAACCGGTGGCTTCGAGCAGGTCACTATGGATGACCTGCCGGACGGCGATGTGCTGGTCAAAGTTGCTTACACCAGCCTGAACTACAAAGACGGCCTGGCCGTGACCAACCGGGGTAAGGTCGTCCGGCAGTACCCGATGGTGCCCGGCATTGATCTGGTGGGCACCGTTGCAGCGTCCACATCGGAGCGGTACGCCGTCGGTGATGAGGTCATCCTGACAGGGTGGGGCATGGGCGAAGCGCATTGGGGCGGTTATGCAGAATATGCCCGCGTCAAGTCGAGTTGGTTGGTTCCCCTGCCACCCCAGATGACGCCGCTGCACGCGATGGCCGTCGGCACGGCGGGCCTGACAGCGACGCTGGCTGTTCAGGCATTGGAACTGCGCGGCCTGGAGCCTGACAGCGGCGAAGTGCTGGTCACGGGGGCCAGTGGTGGGGTGGGCAGCATGGCGGTGGCTATCCTGGGGGAGTGGGGCTACACAGTGGTCGCGTCTACCGGGCGGCCCGAACTGGCCGATTACCTGAAGGCACTGGGCGCAACGGAGGTCATAAGCCGCTTCGATGCCCCGGCACGCCCGCTGGCATCGGGGCGGTGGGCGGGCGCGGTTGACGGCGTGGGCGGGGACACGCTGGCTTACATCCTTAGCACGCTGCGCTATGGCGCAGCGGTGGCGGCCTATGGGTTGGCTGGCGGCACGGCATTGAACACAACCGTGCTGCCCTTTATTTTGCGCGGGGCCAGCCTTATCGGCATCGACTCCGTGATGTGCCCCTATGAGCAGCGCTTGAGTGCGTGGCGCAAGCTGGAACTGGACATGCTGCCTGAGAAGATTGACATGCTGATGCAGGTTGAGCCACTTTCTAACATCGAAGCCCTCAGCCAGCAAATTATGGCTGGGGCAGTGCGCGGGCGCGTGGTTGTTGATGTGCGCCGCTAACTGAGACTCCATCCCATTATTTGCAAGTAACTTAATCCGTAGATAAACTATTTAGCATCACATTAACGAATACGTTTGTCTACAGGAGAATGTGCCATGTGCTCACCCAAAGTTGCCCGTGTTGTTCGTGAACGCATCCAGAACGAGGGCCTGCTGAAGCTCAGTCGGCGTAACTTCCTCGCGCTGGGTGGCCTGACCACCGCTGCTGCCGCCTCCACCGGGTTAACAACCCGTGCCCGCGCCCAAAACATGGGCGGTGAGGTGGTAGACCTCAGTCATATGCTCAGCCCTGATTTCCCGGTATTCCCCGCGTTTGAAAAGGCCACCAAAGATACCCTTGTCACCGTTGAAGAAAACGGTTTTTACGCCCAGCAGTGGACGTTTGGGGAACACACCAGCACACACCTGGACGCGCCCGGCCACTTCATAGCTGGCGGGGCGCTTGTGCCCGAACTCGACCCATCTGTGCTGGTGGGGCCAGCGGCGGTGATTGATATTGCTGCTAAAGCCGCCGAAAACCCCGATGCTATGCTGGCGGTTGAGGACATCGAAGCCTGGGAAGCCGACAATGGCACCATCCCGGAAGGGGCCTTCGTGATGATGTACTCAGGCTGGGCAGAGGTCTTGATGGAGCAGGGTGCCGACGCCTTCCTGGGCACCGATGCAGAGGGCGTGCTGCACTTCCCTGGATTCAGTCCAGAGGCGGCTGAATTCCTGCTCAGTGAGCGCAGCATCAAAGGCATCGGCGTAGACACAGCCAGCCTGGATAACGGCCCGTCCGCCACGTTTGACGTTCACCTCAGTGTGTTGGGGGCGGGGCTGCTAGGCATCGAAAACCTGAACAACCTCGCCACCGTTGGCCCGATGATCGGGCAGGTTGTGCTGGGCATCCCCAAGTACGAGCAGGGGTCTGGCGGGCCGCTGCGCGTTTTGGCCCTCACATAAGCAAATGGTCGCGCACGCGGTCTAGCGTTTCGGCGCTCAGGCCGCCTGCGTCAATCAGGTAGCGTTCCACTGAGCCATAACGCCCCCGGACGTGTGCCAAAGCCGCCCGTATCGTTTTCGGGTTGGCCGTGAACAGCGGCAGTAGCGTTTGCGTGTCCAGCCCGATGCGCCCAAACGACCGGATAGCATCCTCGCCCAGCGCTTCAAACGTGTTGTAGTGCAGGTTGCTCAGCGCGTAGTCTGCCTCGATGGTTTCGTCGGGCACACCCAACAGCGCCAGCAGCAGCGCTGTAGCCACGCCCGTCCGGTCCTTGCCGGCAGTGCAATGAACCACCAGCGGCAGATTGGCCCGGTCCGCGATGCGCTCAAACACCCGTGCATACACATCCGGGTTGTTGTCGATAATTACATCGGTGTAAGCACTTACCATGAAGTCGTCCATGCGCCCGCGTGCGCTCATCAAGCGCCGTATTTGCTCGGCGCGGGTTTCGCTGCTTTGCACGGGGATGGCCTCGTAGTGTGTGGTTTCGGGCAGCCTATCGGGGGCTTCTGCGGTTTCTTCGGGCAGGCGCAAATCGCAGGCGCGTTTCAAGCCCATTTGCGTGAGCTTGGCAAGGTCGCTATCCGTCAGGTTGTGCAGTTGCCCGGCCCGGTATACCCGCCCCCAGCGCACCGCTCGGCCATCAGCCGTATGATAGCCGCCCACATCCCGGAAGTTGACAGCGCCTTCTAGCGCCAGTTCGCGCTCAGCCACAACAAGCCGCTTACTGTCGTGAGGGCCACCTTCAAACCGCAGCGTGAAGTACGTAACCTGCGAAACCGGATGCCCACCAAGCGTAACCGAGTTGACGTTCCCCCGCACAGTGACAGCAGGGCGGCCCTCAGTTGTGCCGAGCGGATCGTGGCCGGTGTAAAGGTAAACGGCATCCGCCTGCCACTGCCACTGGATATGCAGTTCGTCCTCATTGTGGCGGGTGGCAGTGGCATATGTTCGCGGGAACTGCGTTAAAGATTGGGCAGTTGGGTAGGTAATGCGGCGGCCATTGCGGCGCAGCCAATACCACGCCACCCCCAGTGACAGCATAAACCCCACAACCGGGACGAGGTAGCGCCGTAACCCGAATATGCCGTCGTCCCGTGCCCCCCTACCCTGCATAAGCTGGTTCACCCTTAAACGCGGGTGATGTAAGCGCCGTCTTCTGTACGGACGCGAATCGTGTCGCCTGCATTGACGAACATGGGCACCTGCACTTCCAGGCCAGTGGAGGTTTTCACCCTTTTGGTCGGGTTGTTGGCGGTGTCGCCAGCCACAGCCATCTCAGCTTCCACCACTTCATAATCTACGTTGGTGGGCAGTTCATAGTCGATGATTTCATCACCATACTGAACCAGGTTCAGGCGCAGGTTCTCAACCAGATAGGGCATCGCATCTGCAAAGACATCACGCGATACCTGCGGCTGCTCATACGTGGATGTATCCATGAAGACAAGGAATTCACCATCATCGTATAGGTACTCCACCTCGCGGCTGTCTACCTGGATGTTCTGCACAGATTCGCCTGAGTTGAAGGTCATTTCAGTAGTAGAGCCGTTGCGTAGGTTACGCACCTTCACGCGGATGGTGGCCTTGCCCCGCCCCGGCTTGCGGTGTTCGTAGTCAAGCACCTTGTAAATCTCGTCGTTTACGGTGAAGTTGGTCTTCTTACGAAGTTGATTCACATCAATCATCGTTGGTTCTTCTAGCCTCAAAGTTAGATAGCCGATAGCGCCGAAAGTATATCACAAACGAGCCAAAGACTAGTAGCCCATCCCATTGTCTGACCCACGCGGCAGCGAGTTGAGGAATTCCTCGTTGCTGTCCGTCTGGCGGAACTCGGAAATCAGGCGGTCCCAGGCTTCTACCTGGCCGATGTCTTCACTCAGGTGAGACGCCATGCGGCGCAGGGTGTGAACGCGCTGGATGATGTCTGGGCCGAGTAAGGTTTCTTCTTGCCGCGTTGAAGACTGTTCCATGTCGAAGGCCGGGAAAATACGCCGTTCCTGGAGCTTACGGCTGAGGTGCAGTTCCATGTTACCTGTGCCCTTGAACTCCTCATAGATCACGTCGTCCATCTTGCTGCCCGTGTTGACGAGGCAGGTCGCAATAATCGTGAGGCTGCCGCCTTCTTCGACGTTGCGGGCGGCACCAAAGATGCGCTTGGGCGGATGAATAGCGGACGGGTCTAACCCACCAGACAGGGTGCGCCCGCTGCTGGGTACCACAAGGTTGTAAGCCCGCGCCAACCGGGTGATGCTGTCCAGCAAGAGGACAACGTCGCGCTTGGCTTCCACGAGCCGCTTAGCGCGGTTCAGCGCCATTTCGGTCACACGCACATGATGGTTATACGGGTCATCAAACGTGGAGGCGATCACTTCTGCTTCAACCGAGCGGTCAATATCCGTGACTTCTTCCGGGCGCTCACCAACGAGGCAAATCATCAGGTGAACTTCGGGGTAGTTATGGCTGATGGCGTTGGCAATATCTTTGAGAACGGTGGTTTTACCCGCTTTCGGCGGAGACACGATTAACCCACGCTGGCCTTTGCCAATTGGTGCGATGAGGTTGAGCAAGCGCGTGGACAGCACACGCGGGTTTGTTTCCAGGTTGAAGCGCTCTGTGGGGAAGATAGGCGTAAGGTCTTCAAAGTAAGGGCGGCCCTTGATCTCGTCGGGGGCTAGCCCGTTAACGGCTTCTACACGCAGTAACCCATAGTATTTCTCGCTGTCTTTGGGTGGGCGCACCTGCCCGATAATCATGTCGCCCGTTCGCATGTTAAAGCGCTTGATTTGCGTCTGGCTAACATAAATGTCGTTTGGACCACTCATGAAGCCGTCAGCCCTTAGAAAGCCCATGCCCTCGTCCACCACCTCTAAAACGCCGCCGCGCAGCTTGTAGCCACGCTGTTCAGCGTTATGACGTAAAAGCATCAAAACCAGGTCTTGCTTTTTCAAGCGGCTGTAGGCGGGTACGTCAGCCTCACTGGCCATCGTGCGAAGTTCTTCGAGGGTTTTCTGTTCGAGCTTTGTTATATCCATTTGTTTGCTGATGTTATTGGTATTGTTGCCACGGGGCATAACCACTTTTCCAAATTGTATGTACGGAGGAGGTTGTTAGGTGCTACCCTGACAGCAATGATCGGCAAACACCTGTCCACGAATGGCACGATGTGGTACGCCTGCCCCCGCTTTGGAACGGGCACTCCAGTTGGCGACATTGCTAGAAGGGTGGGTTGTGAAGTAGTGAAGATAGTGCTTCCAATACAAAGCATATCACAGAAAAATCAACGGGTCAAACGCAGTCTGTAAATCGCGCCTATGGACGCCTGAACGCCCTGCTTTTCTCGGCATAGGCCACATTTTAGCGCGAGTATCCCTGAGAATTCGATACCGGGCAGTGATGCTATTCGCGCTGAACATGCTATTTTGGTAAAGCCACATGTGGCATCGCATCTGAATGGTGGCCCACCGGCCCCAACCCTGCAAGACATTGAGCAAATCATTATGGAAACCGACGCCGCCCTGGAGATCATTCAGCGTGGTAACGTTGCGATCATTGCTCAAATTATTTCACTGGCCAAACAGCACGACGCCTTACATCGGGTGATTATTGGCACAGATATGCCAGGTGGCACCGGGACGATTCCGCTAGGGATACTGCGAACGATGAGTTGAGTTAGTGCATTGGGCGATGTTCCTCCTGAGCAAGTTGTCGTGATGGCATCAGGCACAACAGCCGATCTGTATCACTTGCCGGGTGGCCGGATTGAAGCCGGTTTAGACGGCGATGTTGTCCTGATGGATGCCCCGGTCAGCACGGCTGCTGAGGACGCGCTACAAACGTTGTCAATTGGGGACACCCCCGGCATTTCAGGGGTTATCGTCGTGTTGGGAAATAGTGCTGTTGGCGAACCCGTCTGGTAGGGGCGAAGCGCTGCTTCGCCCTGGGTTTGCCGCTACCAAATGGATAAAGTCGAGTTCGACACCCCCC
>DAOTTY010000085.1:0-13763 GCA_034437575.1 Anaerolineae bacterium
GCGTCGGATACGTCCTCTGTCGCGTCGGTGACGGCTTCAGGTTGATGCTTGATGCCCAGGGCCAGCAGCGTCACCACTACCGGACGCAGTGCCCCCGTCAACTCACCCGCCAACCACCCCCCCATAAGCGCATCGGCCATTGCATCAGGGTCGGGGTTCGCACTGTCCAGTGCCGCCGGGATTTCAAACACAGCGCGGGCGTCGGTATAAAGATGCTCAACCCACATGCTGCCCGCACCACCGGAAAAACCAACCGGGTGCTGCTGGGCGATGGGTAAGAAGTCCGCGTCAAACACGCGCAGCAGGTCACGCAGCAGCGGCTCATTGGCGGGGGGTGTTTGGGCCGCGTCGAAGTGTTCCCGGTGGCCTTTGGGCTGTTCCCACTCCGGTTGATCTTCCTTGAGCAGCAGCGTGTTCCCCATCACGAGTACATCCATTTCCGTACTCATAAAGCAGTGATAGGCATCCTGTGGCGTGCAGATGATTGGCTCGCCACGCACGTTAAATGAGGTGTTCACAATCACGCCATAGCCTGTTCGCTGTCGGAAGGCGTCAAGCAGCGCGTGATACTGCGGGTGATCTTCAGCCGTGATTGTTTGAATACGGGCGGAGTAGTCTACATGCGTCACAGCCGGGATGTCTGAGCGGGGGCGGCGCACAATATCGAGCAAGTCTTCGCCGTTAGTGGCCAGCGGCAAGCGCCGTGATGGCTGCACATCAGCCACTAACAGCATATACGGACTCTCCCGGTCTAGCTCAAAGTAGTCGCTCACGCGGTCGGCTAGCACGGTTGGCGCAAAAGGCCGGAACGACTCGCGGTATTTGATCTTCAGGTTGAGCGTGGTTTGCATGTCCTGGTTGCGGGCATCCCCGATGATGGAGCGCGACCCCAACGCACGCGGCCCGAATTCCAGGCGACCGGCGAAATGCCCTACGACCTTCCCAGCGTCGATGTACTCGGCAAGCGTAGCGGCGCGATCTTCTGGCGTAATCTCGTGGTGTGGGATGTCATACGTGGTCAGATAGGCGCGGATTTCGTCGGCGCTGTATTCTGGCCCCCAATATGACCCACCCTGTGCCGGGCGGCCATCTGGCAGCATGACGCGCTCATGCCCGTAGTAGGTGTGGTAGGCGTCCAGCGCGGCCCCCAACGCACAGCCTGCGTCACCGGCTGCGGGCTGAATCCAGATGTCGTCAAACGGCCCTTCGCGCAGCAGGCGGCCATTCGCCACACAGTTGAGCGCCACCCCGCCCGCCAAACACAGATGCTTCTCGCCCGTCAGTTTGTGGGCGTGATGGGCCATTTTCAGCATCACGTCCTCGGTCACCACCTGCACAGAGCGGGCCAGGTCACGTTCGCGCTGCGTGATGCGGCTGTTAGGGTTACGGGGCGGGCCGCCAAACAGCGCGGCGAATTTGTCGTTGGTCATCGCTGGCGCAGCCAGGAACGAGAAATAGTCCAGGTTGAGCGCAAGTGAGCCGTCGTTTTTCACGTCCACCAGATGCTTGTAAATTATATCAACATAGGTGGGGTTGCCGTAGGGGGCCAGCCCCATCATTTTGTACTCACCGCTATTCACCTTGAACCCGGTAAACTGCGTGAACGCGGAATACAGCAGCCCCAACGAATGCGGGAAGTGCATCTCTTTGAGAAGTTCAACGCTGCCGCCATGACCGCGCCCGATGGTGGCCGTTGCCCACTCGCCTACGCCGTCAACGGTGAGGATGGCCGCACGTTCAAACGGCGACGGATAGAACGCACTCGCCGCGTGCCCCCGATGATGCACATCCTGCAAGATGGGGCCGTTGTAGTCCAGCGCTTCACGAATCATACGCGGGATGTGCAGCTTGGCCGTCAACCACGACGGCAGCACCCGTCCCCACGCCTCGCGCCCGCCTGCGCCGATGGCAAGCTGGGTGTGCAGCAGCCGCTCAAACGTGAGGTAGGCATTATCGTAGTACACAACAGCGGTCAGGTCATCCGGGTGGATGCGTGCTTCTTCCAGGCAGTAGTTGATTGCCCGATGCGGGAAGTTGCGGTCATTCTTGACGCGGGTGAAGCGCTCTTCCTCTACTGCGGCGATGATTTCCCCGTCGCGGATGAGGGCCGCTGCCGAGTTGTGATAGAACGCCGAAACACCGAGGATGTAGGTTGCGCCACTGTGTGAGTTGACAGTGGGTGCGGGCGGTTGTGCTTTCGTTACGGGCAGCAGGTCACGCTGCCGGATGCTGTCTGCGAGCATCCCTGCGATATGTTGGTGCCCGCGCACAGATAGGTGGTGTTTGTCGCTGGGCAGCATCAGCCCGTTGAGGTCGTCGCCCGGCAGATTGAGAATAGGCGTGGTCAAATCCATCACATGAACGCCGTTGGCGGGGTCAGCCAGGGCGTCAAACCGCGCCTGGTACACCGGCTTTGCCCCATCACGAAAGTAGCGGTACGTAGGCACAGGCACAATCAGCACGGGCGTCGGCTTCGCCGCATTGATGAACCGCTGCAAAATCGCCTGCATAAGCTGCCAGCCGTTAGCGTTGGGGTCGGCGTAGTCCGGGTAGGGCTGTGATGACCGCTTGAGGTGCCCACGCAGCCCGGAGTTCCGGTAAAGCTGCCGGACGGGGGCCATCTGCGGCAGGTTGTATATCTGCCTGAGCGGGCCGCCCGATGAATGTTCACGTTTCAGTACGGGCGGGCGCTCTGTGGGCACCGGCTGATGTTTGAGCGTGAGCGTACCGTTGTCCCATTCAAAGTACGGCTTGGGCACCCTCACCCGCTTACCGGATGTACGGTCTACCGATTCACGGTGGCTGCGCTTGTTGCGATCCATGTTGCCCACATTCACGCAAAACACGATTAAATCGGCTTCGACGTTGGCGGCAAACTGTTCGTAGATTAATAGCTGCTGGTCGGTACCCGTGCCGCTCACGGCGAAGTTGTACACCTCTGCGCCCAACGCAGCCCCCACCCCTTCGGTAAAGCGCTGCGCGTTCTCCACACCATCACCCGCCGTAAGTGAATCGCCCAGGAAAACGATACGCGGCCTGTCGCTGCGCTGCGGGGTGAAGTTTGCGTCTGCACGGAAGCCCTGCGCGTTGGTGCGAACGTAGTAGGCACCGCCTGCGTTGGGGATGCGGGCGTTGAGGTTGGGCACAAACAGGTGCCCGATAGTGGGGTGATACTGTATCACCATGCGGTGCGGGGAGGGCTGCCGCAGCAGGAACAGGGTGTCTTGGGATGTCGCCGCCATGAGAATTTACCGTTGTTAGTTTGGCAAGTTGCGGCGACATCATGCCCGTAAAGGCGACATTAAACCAGTGCAAACCTTACAGGCCGAGTGCGTCCAGCGCGACCTGGGGCAGCAGCACATTGTCTATAACGTGAATGACGCCGTTCGTCGCCGGGATGTCGTTGGTGATGATTTCCACCGTGTTGTTGAAGATAATGTTGCTGGCGTTCACCCGCACCCCGATGAAGTTATCTGACAATGTAGTGGGTATGCGTTGAATGCCGGTGGTGCGGATGGCAACCGTGTTGAGTTCGCGTGTGGCAATGTGATAGCGCAAAATTTCGCCCAGCACGTCACTATCGTAAAAGGCTTCTTCAGGCAGGCTCGTTGATGAAATCAGCCGCTCAAAGGCATCATCAGTGGGGGCAAACACCGTATACTGCGCTTGTGGCACAGCCAAAAACAGCGTTAGCTCAGCGTCATTAAGCGCCCGCAAGAAGATATTCAGGTTACCGCGCCGCTGCATAACAGCCGGGAGGGTGCCTGCGCCAACCGTGGATGGCAGGTCGATCACCTCGGTTGCCCCTGGAACCGGGGTGCGGGTGGGGGTGCCCGCGCCCACACTGGAAAAAGCCGCCGCTGCTTCCACGCCATCTGGCGGAGACAGCACATTGTCAATCACATGCACAACGCCGTTGCCCGCTTCGATGTCCTGCTCGGCCAAAATTGCCTGGCTACCCGCAAAGTAGAGCAAGTCTGTCGGCTCAAAGAAGCGGAACTCCAGCGGTGGGCCGAGCAGTGTGGCGGCGGTGGCGGGTTCGTCGTTTTCTGCCGCCTCATCGGATTTCGCCTTCAGATCATCTGATACCAGCGTTTCCGTCAGGATGTGATACTGCACAATCGGCGTGAGCGCGTCCCCATCTGCCAGCAGGTCATCCTCAGTGATGCCCAGGTCGCGCACCAACGTCCCGAATGCGCCATCACGCGGGGCCAGTACCGTGAACGCACTGCCACTGTCCGAGAGGGTATCCGCCAGGCCGGTTGCATCCACTGCCGCCAGGAAAATCGTCAGGTTGTCGGCTTCGCCAAGCGCATCATAGACTGTGCTGGGGGCGGCTTCCTCTGTTGCGGAGGGGTCTTCAGTGGCGTTGGGGTCTTCGGTGGCGTTGGGGTCCTCGGTAACATCGGCGGTTGCTTCCTCTGTTGCGGAGGGGCCTTCAGTGGCGGTGCCGTCCTGGGCCAGCAGCGGCACCCCAACCAATACGGCAATCAACAGCACAAACAACCAGGGCGACCCTTTTTGCATCATGAGCGAGTGCCTAAATCATCTGGTAGATGACGGAAATATAGGACGCAATCGCCAACCCACCCAGGAAGAAGGCCAGCGAGGCATTTTGCTCCTCAATGAGTTCGCGCCGGATGTACTGAATCACGGTTTCATCTTGCGGGTCCATCACGCGGTGGGCGATGAAAAAGTTAATCCCCATAATGACGGTACCCAGCACAAACGCGCCCGCAATCCAGGCTGCCCCGGCAATGATGCTGCCCTCGTCTGTGTAGCCATTCGTCACAAACTGGCTGATGAAGATGCTTACGGCCAGCGACACGATGAAAAAGCACGCCCCCACCGCCGAGTTTTGCACTTCTTCAATTTCGTGAATGAGCTTCTTCGGCGGCAGGCCCAACCACCACATGAGTAAGATGCTTGTCCCCTGAGAGACAACCACTGCCGCAATTGACCATCCGATTGCACCGATTACCAAACCCATGCTGTGTCCTCCATATTGAAAGTCGAATGTGTATAGACGTAAATGATCGCATCCGGCTGTGGGTAAGTGTGCAGCGTCCACCACAGCAGGCGTTCGTTATCGTGGTTCCATTGTAGCCGCGTAAGGGGAATCTGGCCAAACACCGCAGGAAACAGTACGTCCAGGGTGTTTGTCCGCGTGGATGGCGGCACTTGCCAATCAGGTTCATGGAAGGTCAGGCACACCCGATAGCCGCCCCGCTCAAAGCAAGCTGCCTCCATCTGCTCGAAGCGCCGCACAATCGCGCCGGGTTCGGGCTGTGGTAGCTCGCAAAACAGCAGCTCTGTCAACACGGTGCGCCCATCATGGGCGACCTGCGCCACATGGCTTTCACCGATTACGCTCAGGCTCAGCCGCCACGATCCCACATCAAGGTGGGCCGTTTCAAGGCGCGTGATAAGCTGTCGGCTTGTGCCGCGTGTAAGAACAAGTGACAGGTCGCGTGGGTGTTGGTAGACGGCTTCCACGGGCGAACTCCGAACAGTGACAGATGGCAACAGTATGTTGTGGAAGGCTGAATTTCGCAAGCCAGATCACGGCACACGGCGACGACGCTGCCGGGCACGGTCAACTGCTGGGCGCAGTATTGCCCGAATGCCCCGCACGGCGGCACCAAACCCGCGTGCTGCTGGCTCTGGCGGGTTTGGATACAGCACCTTATATGGCGGCTGCCCCACAGATGCCAGCACACCATTTGCGGCTGCAATACCTGTCGTGCAGGCCCGCTCCATCCACAAGGACGGCGTGTCGTAACCGACCCAATCACCGCAGGCGTACATGCCTGCCCAGGGGGTATGAACGTGCAGCATGTCGTCCGTCATCACACGGAAGGCAGTATGTACCTGACTGTTGCGCCGCACGCTGCCATGAACGAACGCGCCTTTGAGTTCTGGCCAGGCCCGCGTTACCTCGTTGATGGCCACAATCAAAAAGTGACGGTCGGGCTGGTTAAGCAATTTATCATCACCGTAGAAGTGCAGTTCAATTGCGCTGCCCCCTTGCCCGGCCCAATCGCTGTACTCACGGTGGATGCGGTGCAGCCAGAAGTAGTTATCCGGCACGAAATCGCCTGTGAACATGCCCGATGGTGCCGCGTCGTTTGCATCCTGGCTAAACCACAGCCGCACCACCGTATTACGCAGCACAGCCGGGAACTGTAGGCGTTCGGCTTCGGCGCAAGTCTCTTCAGACGCGCACAAGATGCTGCGGGCGGCGCTGGCGTGCGTGGCCATAATCACGGCATCTGCGTTGATGGCGTGCGCTGTGCCGTCGGCGCTATCTGCATGGATTTGCCAACCGCTGCCGCCGCGTTCCAGCCGCCGGGCCGTCATGCCACGCACAACGCCCCCACCCCGCGCTGTGATCGCACCTTCAAGCGGCGCAATCATCGCCGTGCGGCTGTTCGCCGGGAAGAAGTGCGGGTGCCAGTCGTCGCGCCGGAGCATGGTGTAAAAACGCAGCGCGGCAATCAGGCCGGTCAGGGTGATAGCCTCGTCGGGGGCGGCCAGCATGTTACGCGCCACCCCCTCGATAGTCGCCCGCAGGTTGGGCGTCCACAGCCGGAAGTAGTCATCCATCGTGAAGCCTTCTAACCGAGACTTCTCTTTCAGCGGGTCATAGCCCACCGTCCAGCCCACACTGAACAGCACCCCCGGCAGGCTCAGGAAATCAATGGGGGTGATAGCACCCCAGAAGCGCGGGTGAAACAGCAAATTCAGGTAGTGGGCAGGCGCGGGCAGCCACCCCTTGCGGATGACACTGCCCACTTCCACCCGCCGCACCTGCTCTCCCCAGCGGTTAATCCACACTTCACCTGTGCCGGGTTGTGGGTGCAGGCTGTCATCGTCAACAAAGCGCTGAATTGTGGCCCACATATTCACGTAACCGCCCCACAGCCCGTGTATGCCATGTTCCGCCGGGAACGACCACTCGCGCCCATCAAATGCGAACACTTCTGGCTCGCCGCCGGCTAAGCGCCCCCCCAACCACGTCTGGTTGGCTTCCAGCACAACAGGCGCAACCCCGCGCTCTGCAAGATGGGCGGCGGCGGTCAACCCGGCGAGGCCCGCCCCGATAATGACAACTTGCGGCTTATTTTTGTGTTCTATCAACAAAACGATCCAATCTTGAGCCGATAACGTTCATATTTGCACAATGTGTAGGCATAACTACGGGTATTCTCATTTTAGCGGTTTACGCTTTGTGTATCGTGTGGCGTTTTGGTTCCTTTTAAACTAATATTCTGGTGTACGCAAGTTGCGAGTTCTGGTAATCTCATGAGTTGCTCTTCGCTGCATCTAGCATAGCCACATAACACGACTCAGCAAACTGGAGGCCCACTTTGAAGAACATGCTTCGCGCATTCATCACCGCAGTTTTGGTTCTCGTTCCCATATTCGTAACAAATGCTCAAGATGAATCTAACGTCCTGAGTGTCGGCATTGTCTCGCCTATTCAGCTAGACCCGCACCTGGGCACCAATGACCCGGAAATCCTGCTCAACCGGCAAATCTACGACTACCTGTATGACGTGTCGCCCGATGGGGAACTGATCCCACAGCTTGCCACTGACGTTGACATCCGTGACGACGGCCTGACGTATACCTTCCCACTAGTTGAGGGCGTTACGTTCAGTGATGGCACGCCTTTTACCGCCGCTGATGTCGTTTTCTCCTTCAACCGCATCCAAACCCTGGAATCCCCCGCGATTAACCTGCTTGGCGATTTCGAGGTCACTGCTGACGGCGCTAACACAGTCATCTTCACGCTAACCGAACCCAATGCTGATTTCCTTTTCGGTGTTGCCTCACGCTGGTCATTCATCTTAAAGGCCGGTACCCAGGACGTGAATGTTGTGACCGATGACATGAGTAACTTCATTGGCACCGGGCCGTTTGTGCTGGAATCTTACAGGGATGGTGAGGGCGCGTCTTTCGTCGCTAACGAGACCTACTGGATCGAAGGGCAGCCCGCGCTGGATGGCCTGGAGTTGGTTTTTATTGACGAGGAGCAGGCCAAGATTGACGCAGTTCGCAGCGGTGATGTGGATATGACCATTCGCCTGTCGGCAGACCGGATTGCGGAACTGCGCGAGGCCAGCGGCCTGACGGTGATTACCCGCCCAACGAACCAGCACCCGGTCATTCGCCTGCGGAGCGATGCGGGCTTTTTGGGGGCTGACCCGCGTGTGCGCCAAGCCTTCAAGCTGGCAACAGACCGCGAACTGTTGGCACTGGACCTGTTCGGTGAGCCGGACGTTGCCACAGTTGGCAATAACGACCCCATCGGCCCGGTTTACGGTCAGTTTTACGAACCGATTGCAGATGAGTACGACCCGGAGGCCGCCTGTGCCCTGTTGGAAGAGGCAGGCTTCCCGGATGGGCTGGGGGCCGAAGACCCGATTGAGTTCTACGTGGTGAATGCGTTCAACTACTCAGACATGGCAACGTTCTTGCAAGCCCAATGGGCCGAAGCGTGCATCAATGTAGACATTCTGGTGCGCCCGGAGAACGTTTACTACGGCGATAACGAGTGGTTGGAGGTTGACCTGGGCGTGACGGGCTGGGGCAGCCGTCCTATTCCGCAGCAGTACCTCACCGAAGCCTACATCACCGGGGCCACGTTTAACGAGAGCCGCTTCAGCGACCCTGAACTGGATGCCCTCGTTGCTCAGGCCGCCGTCACGACAGACACCGAAGCCCGTGCGGAAATTTACCAGCAGATTGCTCAGATTTTCGCAGATCGTGGGCCAATCATTGTGCCATTTTTTGCGCCGACGGTCGGTTTTATCAATGACCGTGTGCAGGGCCTGGAGTTGCATTCCTTTCCTGGTCGCACAGACTTCCGTACCGTCACGGTAAGCGGCTAACTGCATTGCCAGGGAGGCTTCTTCCTGCCGGGCTTCCACATATGGAAAGCCATATGCTCAACCGACCGGACTACCGCCGAACGATATTTAAGGGTGCCGACTCAGGCGCTACTTATGGTAGTATTCCGTTCGACTTTAACGATGCGTACCATTTATCTTGTGATGATGTAACTACTACTCAGGTCTTAAACGTCGCTTACGGTATCGAACCCCCTCACCCGACCGCCACTGCGCGGCCAGGCGAGGGGGAAGGCACGCCCAACCGGATGCCGCCACCGTTTAAGCCGCTCTCCCAGGGCCGCAAGGCCCGTTCGAGAGCGGGTTGGGTTGGGGGCTGAGTCGTTACGCTGCGAGAAAAACGAGAAGAATAGGAACAACTATGACGGGAATGAACCCGCCTCTCGAAACATCCAACAGCCGGGCACCCTGGCTAAACTCTATCCTGGGGACGCTGCGGGCTATCTGGCGCTTTTTTGTGCAAATGGCGCAGCGCCCGCTGGCCTTTACTGGCATGATTGTTGTCTTTGTGTTCATTGTGTTGGCGTTTGTTGGCCCACTGATTGCCCCCTACAACTACCGCGACATCCTGCGCGGTGAGGATCGCCGTGCGCTGCGCGAACTGCCCCCTTCATGGGAGTACCCATTTGGAACCGATGACAAGGGCCGTGATGTGCTAAGCCGGGTGCTGTGGGGTGCCCGTGAAACGATTGGCCTACCTGCCACCGCCACGCTGCTCTCTGTGGCGGTGGGTACCGTCATCGGCCTGACGATTGGCTATGTGGGCGGCTGGGTCGATGAAATCGTTAGCCGGGCGCTAGATACGTTGCTGGCGATTCCAGCACTGGTGCTGGCTTTGGTGATGCTCACCACGTTTGTACCGCTGCTAGAGCAATCGGATGGCTTCCTCACGAACACATTCGATGCCACTAGCATCAGCATCACGCTGGTGATTGTGCTGCTGTATGTGCCCATCGTGACGCGGGTCATCCGCAGTGCGGTGCTGGGCGTGCGCGACAGCGGTTTCGTGGAGGCGGCTAAACTGCGTGACGAATGGTCGATTTACATTCTGTTCCGCGAGATTTTCCCCAGCGTGTTACCCGCTCTTGTCGTAGAAGCCAGCCTGCGCCTGAGCTACGCCATCTTCCTGGTAGCTAGCCTGGGCTTTTTGGGCCTGGGGGTGCAACCCCCCTCCTCGGAGTGGGGCCGAATGGTGCTGGATGCCCGCGATAAGCTGGCCTCGTCACCGTGGGCGCTGTGGTTCCCGGCGGCGGCGATTGTGCTGTTTATCGTCAGCATTAACCTGATGAGCGACGGCCTGCGCCGCGTGTTCCGGTACGAGTAGGAATGTATTGAGTTGATTAGGAAAAGCACCCCCATGACCCAAACTACCCCATCTGTCCTGTTTGCGAAGGGCGTTTCGATTGAGTACCGCATTGGCAAAAGCTGGCTTAGCGCCGTCCGTGACATCACCCTGAGTATTGACCCGCTCGAAATTCACGGGCTGGTCGGCGAAAGCGGCAGCGGCAAAAGCACCGTCGGGCTGGGCCTGATGAAGTACCTCGCTGGCAACGCCCGCATCACAGAAGGGCAGATTTTATTCGATGGTGAGGACATCACCCACTATACCCCCGCTCAGATGCGCTCGATCTGGGGCAAAAAGATCGGGCTGGTGCCGCAAAACCCACTGGATTCGCTCAACCCTTCGATTCGTGTGGGCGAGCAAATGACCGAAATGCTGGAACTGCACATGGACATGACGGGCGCGGATGCACGCGATCATGCCGAGGAAATGCTGGAAAGCGTCAAGATTGCCGACCCGCAGCAAATCCTCAGCCGCTACCCGCACCAGCTTAGCGGTGGGATGCAGCAGCGCGTTATGATTGCGATGGTGCTTAGCACCCGCCCGCGCCTGCTGGTGCTGGACGAACCCACCACCGCCCTCGACGTGACCACCCAGGCCGTCATCCTTGACCTTGTGCGTGAGTTAATCAAAGCGGAAAACTCCGCCGCGCTGTATGTATCGCACGACCTGGGCACTGTCGCGCAGTTGTGCGATCAGGTTACGGTGATGTATGCAGGCGAGAAGATGGAAGGTGCCCCCATCGAAGACCTGTTCAGTCAGCCGCTGCACCCGTATACAAGCGGGCTGCTGGCCAGCCTGCCCGCCGCCGCTGAAGACGGGCAAATGCTCAGCACAATTGAGGGCGTGGCCCCCAGCCTGTCGGAACGGCCAACAGCGTGTGTGTTTCATCCACGCTGCCCGGTGGGCATTGATAAGTGCAAAACCGAAAAACCGCCGCTGGCGGCAGCCAACAGTGAGCGATTGGTTCGCTGCTGGCGCTGGGAAGAAATCGCCAGCGGTGAGTTAATCCCGCGTAATCGCCCGCAGGGCAGCCAGCCCGAAGCGGATGTGGAAAAGGGCGCGGTGCTGTATACCTATGATCTCAAAAAGGACTTTGGTGAGCAGACATTCCTGGATCGTGTCACCGGCCAGGATGCCCAAATTGTCCATGCGGTAGACGATGTTACCCTGAAGATTAACCGGCGCAGTACGCTGGGCCTGGTGGGTGAAAGTGGCAGTGGCAAAACAACCCTGGCTCGCTCCATTGTCGCACTATACATGGCCACCAGCGGCGACATCGAACTGTTAGGGGCGCAAATTAGCAACAACATTGACAAGCGCACCCGTGACGAGATGCGGAACCTGCAAATGGTTTTCCAAAATCCGCACGATGCACTGAACCCCTATCTCACCGTTGGGCAGACGATTGGCCGCACGTATAAGTTACTCAGCCAGCAGAAGCGCAGCCGCAAGCAAGTTCGGGTGGAGGTCAACCGACTGCTGCGGGCCGTTGGCCTTACGGAAGAGTACGTCAGCCGCTACCCCAATCAACTGAGCGGCGGCGAAAAACAGCGCGTGGCCATTGCACGGGCGTTTGCGGCCAGTCCGGCTGTCGTTGTGGCAGACGAACCCACCAGTTCGCTTGATGTGAGCGTGCAGGCTGTGATTCTGAATCTACTCAAGGACTTGCGTGCGGAAGAAGGGGCCAGCTACCTGATAATCTCCCACGACCTGGATGTGATTAAGTACCTGGCGGATTGGATTGTGGTGATGTACCTGGGCGAAGTGGTTGAACAGGGCACATCAGAGCAGGTCACAAGGCCGCCTATGCACCCCTACACCGAGGCGCTGTTGAGTGCCATCCCCGTGCCAGACCCTACCGTTGATACCGGCCACATCCGCCTTGACGGGGACATCCCCAGCCCGCGCAACAAGCCAAGCGGCTGCCCCTTCCACACGCGCTGCCCACGTATCATCGGGGACATCTGCCGGGATGAAGAGCCACCCGTGCGCGACACGCACGACGGCCACCAGTATCGCTGCCACTACACCCCGGATGAACTCATTGAGTTGCAGGACATACCGATGATTACCGAGATGGAATCCTCTTAAACGCAAGGCAGGGGCAGATCACTGTGATTCGCCCCTACCCCGCGTCAATCAAACTTAGGATTCGTTGGCAATCGGCGCATCCGGGTTGTTACCCCACTCCGTCCAGCTACCATCGTAGTTGCGAACGTTCGGGTAGCCCAGTAGTTCCGTCAGCACGAACCACGTATGTGCAGATCGCACACCCGTCTGGCAGTAAGTCAGGATTTCTTTGTCTGGGGTCAGGCCCTCAGCATAGAACAGGGCCGCCAGTTCTGGCGCAGACTTAAACGTGCCATCCTCGTTGACGGCGTGAACCCATTCCAGATGCGTGGTGCCAGGGATGTGACCGCCGCGTTCTGCCCGTACATCATCACCTGTGAACTCCGCATTGGAACGGGTATCACACGTTACAACGTTCTCGTTGTCCAGGTTTTCCAGCACATAATCATACGTCGTGCGGATGGCCGGGTCCGGCTCACCGGCCACGTATTCTGTCGGGTCTACGCTGTAGCCGCCGCGTGACATGCGGTTGCCGTCAGCCTGCCACTTGATGCTGCCGCCGTTGTAAATCCGCACATCTTCGTGCTGGTAGTACTTTAATACCCAATAGGCACGGGCGGCAAACAGGTTAGAGATGTCGTCGTACAGCACAATCGTGTGGTCGTTGGCAATGCCGCGCTCACTAAACAGGACTTCCAACTGCTCTGCCGTCAAAATCTGCCCATCCACGCTGATGTCCTCGTTGGTGAAGTCAGTGCTGCGATCAACGTAAATCGCGTTTGGCAGGTGTCCAGCGAGGTAGTCCACACGGTTGCGGCCAATGTGAACGATGCGAACCTCGTCGTTATCCAGGTTTTCCTGCACCCACTCTGTATCAACCAGAACGTCCGGCTTGGCGTAGTTGAACGCACCCTCAGCCAGGATTTCCTCAGCAGAAACAACCGGGTCGGCAGCGTAGGCCGGTGTAAGCAGGCGGTTTGTATTGGCCAGGGCGACGGTGACAACAGCGACGAGTGCCGTGACCCCAATTAAGATAGCGTTGCGGTGTTTCATCAGGCTTGCTCCAGGGAATAATTAGCCAAATCTCTGCGGGCATCAATCTAGCAGGGCGTGCCGCCTGATGAAATGGCATATCATATAAAACATGACTGGGATAACAAATTAAGCATATCAGACTGGGCTTTGGCCCTTTCTCGCAAAAAGAGGCTGCCTTGATTCAGCAGGTATAGGCGCACGACAGCGTAGACACTGGCTTTGTGCCCCCTCGATCCTCCCTCTCCTGACCGCCACTGCGCGGCTAGGCGAGGGGTGAGGGCTGAGTTCCAACGTAACTGTAACTGCTCAGCTTGCCCCCCACCCCGGCGCTAAAGCGCCACCCCTCCCCCACTATCGCCGCTACGCGGCGGGAGGGAGGGGTTTGTGCCGCCTTCGGC
>DAOTTY010000086.1:0-3870 GCA_034437575.1 Anaerolineae bacterium
CCCGGCGGATATGCGCCACCCGGTCACGCGGATTGCGGAGACGTTCCCCAGGTTCATTGCCAATGTGCTACTCAGCGATCAGCGGGCGGCGCTGACCGGCTACCTGGAAAGCCATGGGCTGATTGTAAAATCTGCGGAAAAGCGCATTCGTGGCATTCACCCCACAGACCGCTCTGAAGTGGCCGTGTTGTTTGACGGTCAGAACCGCCTCGCGGACATCCGCTCTGAGCTACGAAATTAGCAAAATATAAAAACGATTAATCCAACATTTTTGTGGTTGTGTAAGCTATAATCCAGAAATCGCCCTCAGGCGCGATTTGAGCGCGTCTGTGGGCGACTGCACAGCCTTAGTCACGTTGACGGTGTTTCGCGCTCAGGGGGCGTTTGAGCGCGAAAGCGGGGCATCTGGTGGGGTGAGCCAGGGAGTGAAGAACCGGGTCACCATCAAAAAGCTGTTGGCGGTGGCCTGAAGACAAGGCTCTCATTGCAGCATACTTCGTAGATGTATAATATCAGGCACAGCTTAATCACAGAAAGGACAACTCCAATGGCAAACAGCAACGATGTCAAACGCGCCCTTGTTAAGTTCCGTAAGCAAATTGACCAAGCCAACAAAAACGTTGAGGATGTGCTAGACACTGTGCGTGACCTGGAAAAAGTGTTGGAAGCACACAACGCCGACGCAGACTTGCAGATTAACCGCAGCCTGCGGGCGGAGATCAACCGGGGCAAAAAGCGCATTGATGAACTGCGTAAAAATGTGGATAAACTCAACAAAGAACTGGCAGACACGAAACGTAAGTACCACTATCTGACCACTTAGCATCACACTTACCGCGAAGGCTACCTGAGTGACAAGTAGCCCAACTTTTCATAATCCCTCATCCACTGCAATGCTAAAAAGTGTTTCAATAAAAAGGCTTGTCCACAACCAGAGATATAACCCCCATGAAACACCCACTTTCGATGTTAGTCGTCGCGGTTGTCGTGCTGCTGTTTGTCGATTACGGTGCCGCACTATCACAGTTTGATAGCAACCCCATCCTACCGAATCGCTGGGAGACCATCGCCCCCGGTGGCGAGACGATTTGTGCGCGGGGCGCGGACTACAGCTTTTATCACCGGGCTGGCAGCAGCAACAAGCTGATGATTTACTTTCAAGGGGGCGGCGCGTGCTGGGACAGCGAAACCTGTGCGCCCGGTTACAGCCCCGGCGACCCCGATGATGAGTTTGACGACTTCGACATCTTCAGCGCAGAGGTACGCCCGTCCGGGGTGCAATCACTTGAAGACACGCTGCTCAACGCGGATATTTCCGGCAATTCGACTGCCGATCACAGTGTGGTTTACGTGACCTACTGCACAGGCGATGTGCATACCGGCGACATCACGCACGAGTACAGCCACGACGGCCAGGACTACACCCTTCATCATCGGGGCGCAACCAACACCAACGCCGCCCTCAACTGGGCATTTGAGCAGTACCCTAACCCTGAGCAGGTGTTTGTGGTGGGGTGCAGTGCCGGGTCTTATGCGTCGATCTATCACGCCCCGACGATCATCGAGCGCTATACCGGTGTGCCTGTGGTTCAGTTAGGCGAGGCAGGCAGCGGCAGCTTGATCCCGCCGGGGTGGCGTGGCTACGCAAGCTGGAACTACCGCGCCAACATGCCAAACGCCGCCCGCGCTATCCCGCTGGACGAGTACATCATCCCGTCACTGTACACGGAAGTGGCCAGTGCGTATCCATCTGCGACGTTCGCGCAGTACAGCGCATTTGGTGACGGTGTGCAGATGTTTTACGGCGCGTTCATCAGTGAAATGACCGTAGAAAACGAGCGCGATGCGTTGGGCCTGTTTTGGCGCTGGACGAGGGAGACGACAAACGGTTTTGAACTCATCGACCGTGAGACAGACAACTTCGCCTACTTTGTAGAGGGGGCGTTGGGCCACTGCACACTGGACGGGTTCCAGGGGCAGCAGTTCGACCAACGGCAGGCTAATGGTGTGTCTTACATCGACTGGATTGCGGACCTGCTCAACGGTGATGTGGAGAGTGTGCGCTGTCAGGCGGATGAGTGTTACGCCTTCTTACAGGATTTGCCGGATTTCGAGAACGAAAACGCAGAGTAGGCTATCAGGGCTGTCACGCTATCCTGTGGTGCTACCGCAAGGGGTGCATTTCAGATTATTGGCGGTGAAGCCCTCATCCTAAGTCCTTCTCCCACAAATGGATAAAGTCGAGTTGCTGAAACCCAGGTAAAGGCGGCTTTTAGCATCCTTTACCCCCCGCCCCAGCCGTGAAGCGGCGTTTGTGGTAGAGGGGTGGCGCGTCAGCGTCAGGGTGAGGGGCATTTGCCAACGTATTGAAATGCACCCTTTTACAAGGCCCCACAGTGATAAGGTGCCTAGCTGACGTTAGCAACCTTCTCGTTGGATGCGCCGTTGCTATCCTGGGGGGCTATTTCAATTTCAACAATCGCCTTGATCGCGCCAATCCGGTCACCACGCCGCAGCGCACTGAGTACCATCGTTTCGTGATCGGTGAGGGTGTTGTTGTGGCCGTTGGGCGTTGGGTCGTCAACTAAGCCAAGTATATAGTCTGTACTGACCTCAAAAACCTGGGCCAGCTCCACCAGCGATTCGCCACCGGGGGCGGCGTTAGCCTCCCAGTTGCGGATGCTCCGCATACTGACACCGACCATTTTGGCAAGCTGCGTTTGGGTATAACCGAACTGCTCCCGGAGTTGCCGTAGTCTATCTCCACGCATGTGTTGATTGTTTCTCCTAGTCAAAACCCCAATGCAACTATTCTAAACCATAACAAGGCGGGGTGGTTGGCAAATCATGTTTTAGATAGGAAACAGACTAACATAAACACCCATTTGCTGCAACACATGAAATAGAACAAGTGTTAGGAGAATAAAGAAAGGCTATAGGTCGGGGAAATTCGCCAAAAAAGGATTTGCGTGGACGGAAAAAAAGTGCTATAGTGTTGTTTGTGGCAAGTTGCAGGAACTATACGAATGCACTTGCTTGTACAGTTTACACGATGCTGAAACGCAGGAGACGTATTTGGGGAAACGCGATTACATAGGGTAGCGAGGCAGCGCTAAATTAACACCCACCTAAAAAGAGGAAGGCTCTATTCCCTCAGGCTGCCAACCAGTGCGGAATAAGAGCCTAAACAAGTATCGACTGTAAGTCGGTACTGAAATCACATGGGTGATTATACCCCACAGTCGGGAGTATATCAACCGCCCTGTTTGCTTACCTACATTAAAGAAGGCGAGCGACTCTTTTTAGGGAAATAGCGACCATGAGGGTGTTGGCAGGCGCGTCAAGCTACAACGTGCGCTGTAGATAACGGCGACAAACGTGCGCACATATGGACGCACATATGGTCACCTAACAGCACCCGCCCTTACATAAAGTAAAAGCGACCCCCATTGGCAGTGGACAGGTCGCATTTACTGAGTGTATCACCACGATACGTTGTTGCAGGGGTTAGTGGCCCCTTGTTGCAACGGAAAGTATATCATGATTCCACACTACACTGCAAAGGGGAGCTTACGCTCAGCCGCATCCCTTAACCTAACTCCAACATCTACCGGGCGGGAGGTGTGCTATGTATAACTTCTCCGCCGCCGACCTGAAAGACCGCATTGACCTGCGCGACGTTGTGAATCAACTTTGGGGACAACCCAAGCGCCAGCGCCTCCGCTACGATGTTTACGCCTCCCGTTGGCGTGATGATGGCCGCACCGCTTCGTTTACCGTTTACCGCACCTACTTCAAAGACTATGGCGGTGATGGCATCAGCGGCGACCTGTTCACGTTTTTGCAGCACGAACGCAACATCGACTTTGC